>CAJUJP010000013.1:71893-79751 GCA_910586615.1 uncultured Lachnospiraceae bacterium | reverse complement strand
GAGGTGGAGTATCCGAATGCGCGGGTGGGGTATGGGGCACTGTGTGTTGAAAATAGTCTGCCGGTTTGAGGCGGCGGTCTGCCAGGGTAGGATGGAGTAGATTTTTGGGGTAATAGGCACTTTGTTTTCGGATATTTTGAGATCCTTTCAAGTTTTGTGTAAACTCAAAAATTGATATAAGATAGTTTAGTAGTTACTTAAGGGGCGAAATGCTGGGTTTCAGGTTCTGCCCTTTATCTGCAATTATAGAGCTAGCAAGCTTTATATATAATTACAGGAGTTCGTCAGGCCTGCATCTTGCTGCAGTGCATATGGCTGCAATGCAGCCAGCCAGAAAAACGATAAAGGAGCAGTGGAGTGGGTGCTTACTGCTTCTTTTTTTGATTTTTTAAACCGTTTGTGCTTTTCGCGCATCTAATTAATAAGAAACAACAAACGAGTTTGAAGGTTCTTATCTGCACTTTATGTCAGCCTTTGATACAAACACTTGTGAAAACAGCCCCATGATTCCGCCCGACGGAATCGCAAACTGGTGCGGAGAATGACATTAGATGCAGAAGGTCAAAATGAGACGTCAGAAAAAAGAAATATCAGAAAAAGAAATATCGGAAAAAATGAGGAAAGACAATGGAAAAAGATCAATTTGTAAATCTCGTGTCTCAGATCGAGGCTGACATGTTTCATCTTGCCCTTTCTGTTTTGCACAGGGAACAGGATTGTGCGGATGCGATACAGGAGGCGGTGATAAAAGCGTATACAGGGCGGGATACGTTGAAAAGGCAGGAGTATTTCAAGACCTGGATCATGAGAATTCTGCTCAATGAATGCTATGCTCTGCTGCGCCGGCAGAAGCGACTGATTCCTATGGAAGAACAGATGCTGGATGCGCAGGTGGATTTTGGTAATTACGTGAAGGAAGAATATCTGGATCTGTATAGGGCGATCGGCACACTGAAAGAGAAAGACAGGATCTGCGTGCTTTTGTACTATATAGAAGGTTATTCTATCAGACAGATCGCACAGATCATGCAGATGCCCGATGGCACCGTCAAAAGCAGGCTGCGCAGAGCCAGAATACAGTTGAAGGACAGGTTGAAGGATTAGGAGGTCAGGAATGAAGCGAGATATTTATAAAGAATTACCCGAAAATTTTCACAGACAGTTTGAACAGACCCTGTCACAGCTGGAAGAGAGTCCTTCCGGTACAAGGAGAGGACATCGGAAGTATGGATTGATCCTTGCGGCAGCCATTCTTGCCTGCGCATCCGTGACGGCAGTGGCAGCCGGTATGATGGAATGGCATAAAAGTTTGTCTACTCATTTTGGAACGGATCAGGAACTGGAAGACAAGCTTTCCATGGAACATGTGGCATCGGTACAGGATACGGTAACGGAAGGAAATGGCGTAAAATTTCAGGCATTGCAGGCAGTCAGGACAGATTCTTATGGTTATTTTCTGATTGAAATGACAGTGCCGGACGGCATAAAAGAATGGAATAGCGATATTCTGTTTGAAGAATGTGAAGTCGTAGGGACGGATTTCGGATGTGTCCACGGGTTCGTGGAGGATTCGTTTGCAGAGCAGAAGGTACTGTTGGAACTGCAAGTCATGTATTATGAAGAAAAGCTGCCGGATGGAGCTGAGATCCGTGTAAGATTAAAAGATCTGGTGCAGACAGAGCAGACGGAAACAGTTGCCAGTCTGGCAGAGGGGGAGTGGGAGATTACTCTGAGTCTGCCGGCAGCGGCGGATCTGGTGCAGTTCTATCCGAAGGAGACTTGTATGCTGGGGGAACATGAACTGCTTTTCAGTAAGATGGAGATCAGTCCTTTCCGTATTCGAATGTATACGGAAAAAGAGGCCGCACAACATGCCGTATGGGGCAAAACCGTGTATCTGACAGGGGTGCGGTATGAGGACGGGAGTGTCATAGAAGAGAACGGAATGCAGTTAAGTATGTCCGGGCATACGGACGAGGCGGAAGAATTCTGCTTTGAGATTTCTCTGGATACGGCCATTGATCCGGATAAAACGGCAGTGCTTTTGCTTCATGACGGCGGAGAAGAGAGGGAGATCACTCTCGGACGGACAAAGGCAGTGCAGGCGGAACCAGCCGGAGATACGGCAGGTAAAGAGTCAGAGCGCAATACCCGGCCGGCAGAAAACGGCGGAGAAGGACGGATAGCTGACGTGCGGATCTTGTCCGTCTCATATGGAAATGTGATCTATGAGGAAGGGCAGTCAGTCTGGCTGTGGGATGCCTGGTGCGGCGGGAGGGAGAAATTGATTTCTCTTGGGGAGTGTGATTTTTCCCGGGAACAGGGGGGAGAGATCGGTATAAGTCAGAAAGGCCAGATACAGATACTGCCAAAGACAGGAAATGGGGAGATCTATCTGTACATGATCGCTGATCGGAGTATGCAGGCGCTGGAAGCGGAAACATTCTGGCCATGGGCCGGTTACGAAGCATATCTGGAACGTTTTCAGGATATTGCGGATATTGTTCCGGAGGCTGATGAGAGGTATTCCGCGCAGGCCCTGTTATCGCAAGGAGGATGGTATTACCTGTATAGCGAGGACGGAACGACCGGAAATATGGAACTGAAAGTGGTTGAAGAATAAATCCGGCGACAGCAAGGTGCGTGATACGCTGTATGGAAATTGGCATACTCCTTTTGCGTAAAAAGAAATGTTGAAGTACCTTGACAGTAACTTGATACACGCGGGGGATGGAGATGTGGGCAGAATAGTCTGCCGGATTAGAATGGAGTGGTTTTTAAGGTGATAAGCACTTTATTTGGTGATGTATGTATGGCATCGAATAAAGTGCTTATTATATGTTGCTTAAAAAGCAAAAAAGATATACTGTATATGGTAAGGAAAGGTTAGTTTTCAACTGAATCCTGAAAATCATATAGCAGGATTAAGGTCCAAAGATAAGAAAGATGGGAGCTTTGTATGGGTACACAGTCAGCTTTAATGTTATCAGATGAACAGGAGTTATCGACCCCGAATACAGAAAGAAATACCGGGGAAAAATTTGCAGTGATGGATACGGAGACCAACTGGAATGATGAGGTAATGTCGATCGGGGTTGTAGTCGCTGATTCGGAAACTATGCAGAAAATTGATTCACTATACTACATAATTGACCCGGAATACCAAGTGGGTGGAATGTATTCCGATGAACTGAGGATTGATGAAAAAGGAGTTTGTGTGACGGACAGGATGCAGGCTTTGGAGGAGATCAGACAATGGCTGGAAACTTATCATGTGCGGAAGCTTTTTGCATATAATGCGGCTTTTGATAAAAGACATCTGCCGGAATATTCAGAGTATGAATGGTATGATATTATGCGCCTTGCGGCATATCGCCAATATAATAGTGCGATACCGGATTATGCGGATTGTTGCAGAACCGGGAAACTGAAGTGCGGATATGGTGTTGAAAATATTCTGAAAATGCTCAGCAAGAATATTGGATATAGCGAGACACATAATGCAGTTTTGGACGCAGAAGATGAATTGCAGATTATGCGATTGTTAGGACATGGTATAAATATATATGATATTGCACTTATATTATGAGAAGACAGGATGAAAAGTGTAAAAAAATTTGATAAGGAGTATGGACTTATATGGGAAAAATCAGCCGTGAAGATATGCTGGAACTGACCCGCCGCATGACTCTGACGCGAAACTGTTTTGACAGAATCGCCGGAGCATATCTGGATGAAGAGGGGTTTGTAGATGGAACTTTTAACAAGCATTTTCAAAGGTTGTCTTCGAAAGATCAGAAGACAAATCTTGAACTTGCAAAAGCGATTCCTTTTTCGGATACAAATGTGCAGTTAAAGGAGTATGCGTTTGGCGAAGCAGACAGAAAACAGGGAAGCATATGGCAGCTTCTTATGGCATTGAAAGAGTGCGAATTGAAAAATGATGCTATGCTGGATGTGTTCTATGAGGAATTTGGTCAAAGATATCGCACGGATCACAGTTATGCCATTTATTTTTTTCATGGAAACTATGATATTCCGTTGAAAGCCGGTGATAAAGAGAGTTTGTGGGAATCGGAAGAGGTCTATCAGTTTCTGATCTGTGCGGTTTGTCCGGTAAGCGGTGATTACGAGCCGGGCAAGCCAGAATGCGGGTTTCTGTTTCCGGCGTTTAAGGACAGGAGCAGTGACATATACAGGATTGATGTTTTTGCAGCAGACGGACAGTCCCGGCAGGCTGAAGATTTAGGGGAAATCCTGTTTGCACAGTCCTGAAAGCGCCATAGGAGGGAGTACTTGCGGTCTCTGTAATCGCTTCAACAGACAACGGTTTTGCTGGTATGCCTGTCACACTGTTCTTTTGACAGGAAAATAGGATGCACGAACAGTTTCTGAAAACGAATTTATCTTCCGTGCATATAATTTATTATGATAAATGTATCATAACGCAATACCAAGTATGAATGAGGTGGTTCTAATTGAATAGTTTTAATCCGAACCGGATGTTTTATTTTCCGAATCTGTTCGGCATGAGAGTTCCCAACAGGAATTGTAATCAGAACGTTTCCCGATTTTCCCCGGATGATATGCACGATGATCATACGGCAGTGGAAGACATGACTGAAGAGTCTTGTGAATGCGGAGAGATAACCGGAGAAAGAGGAGAACCGGAATCTCCAAAGGATCCGTGCAGTCCGGAAGAGTGTGGGAAGCCAGACCAAACATGGTGTACGTGTAGTCCGGAAGAATGTGGAAAGCCAGACCAATCATGGTGCCCGTGCAGTCCGGAAGAGTGTGGGAAGCCGGACCAAACATGGTGTCCGTGTAGTCCAGAAGAGTGTGGGAAGCCGGAAACATCATGGTGCCCGTGTTGTATGGAAGAACGTGGGGAACCGGGTCCCATGGGGCCGAGAGGAGAGTCCGGGCCTCCGGGATGTCCGGGAGAACGTGGAGAAACCGGTCCCCAGGGAGTTACCGGACCTCAGGGGCCACAGGGAGCAACCGGCCCAATGGGGCCGAGAGGAGAACCGGGCCCGCGTGGACCGGCAGGACCTTCCGGCTATCCGCAAAACAGCATATTTGCATCATTTTCAAGTCAAGATCTGATCTTACCGGAGAGTGGCAGTCTTCCACTCAGAATTGAGATTCCGGATATAACCCATAATATATCGCTTTGCAATAATTGTTCCGTTTCGCTGACTCCAGGTTACTATGCTATTGGTTATTACGTGTCTGCGGAGATAAGAAAGCATGGTTTCATAAGGATTACACCAGTATTAAATGGTTGCAGGCAGACTGCGTACAGTGCATATGCGGAAGCGGACAGAAAAAAAGAAATGTTGTCAGTATCAAGATATTTTATTGTTGAAATACCGGCGGATGCAATGTTGTGTTTTGCATGGCATTGCTCGGAGGGTGCGTCTGAAATTGACATGAACCTGAGCATAGAAAAACTCTGCAGACAATAGAGCCGGGCATAAGTCTTGGCGGCAAAAGACCGCCTTTGCAAATTTTTTAACGCATGTCATTAAAGCAAGGTGCTTCGTCATAGAAAACAGGTTGAAAAATCAGAGATTTATCAATTTTCTATTTAAACAGTATTGCAAGCAGGTTTGCAATATGCATGAGGATTAGATTGAGCGGAAACAGGGGGATAGTATGCCGACAATAAGCCTTTGTATGATTGTCAGGAATGAAGAAATGCATATCGCACGCTGTCTCGATAGTGTGGCTGAACTTGTGGATGAAATTATAATTGTAGATACGGGTTCTACTGACAGAACCATAGAGATTGTGTCAGGTTATACGTCGAAGGTCTATTCATTTCCATGGAATGATGACTTCTCAGAGGCCAGGAACAATTCTTTTTCCAGAGCGTCCATGGATTACTGTATGTGGATGGATGCCGATGATATTCTGGAAGAGTCTCAAAAGAACAAATTTTTGCAGCTAAAACAGTCTCTGTCACCGGACACGGATATTGTTATGATGAAATATAACACTTCGTTTGATGAAGCCGGTAAGCCTTCTTTTTCCTATTTTCGGGAAAGATGGATTAGAAACAGTGAGATGTACCGTTGGGTTGGGGAAGTTCATGAAGTGATTCCGCCAAAAGGTAAAATCGTATATTCCGATATTGCGGTCTGTCATAAAAAAACAGGTGCAGGAGATCCTGACCGGAATTTGAAAATATATCAAAAGATGATTGCAGGCGGAAAGCTTTTAGAGCCGCGGCAGCAATATTATTATGGACGGGAACTGTATTATCATAAGAAATATCAGGAGGCGGTTTCTGTACTGGAACAGTTTTTGCTTGCCGCAGAGGGATGGGTGGAAAACAAGATAGAGGCATGTTCAATCTGTGCCAACTGTTACCACCGGCTGGGGCAGGAGCAAACGGCGCTGAACACACTTCTGCGCAGTATGAGCTTTGATCGTCCCAGAGCTGAGTTGTGCTGTGAGATCGGGAAATATTTTCTGGATCATGGAAAGTACCATATAGCCATTTACTGGTATGAAACGGCGCTGAATACACCTGAGAATGAGTATGCCGATGGATTTATTCTGCCGGATTGCTATGATTATGTTCCCTATTTACAGTTATGTGTATGTTATGACAGATTGGGAGATCGACAAAAGGCGGAGGAATATAACGAAAAAGCTGGAGCGTGTAAGCCTTATTCAGAGGCGTATCTTTATAATAAACGATATTTTGAAAGTCTGTAATTATTTCGGAGCGTGTTTCAAACACGCTCTGATTGTGTGTAAAGGTGGTGCGCATTGTGAATTTTTTGCTTACCGCCTTTATTTTTATGGTATAGGAAATTCCTACGCTTATCCGAGTCCGCGAAGCGGAACTCGCAATCGAACTTGTTCGATTTGTTATTTTGCGAAGCAAATTACTTTTTTTTAGTATGACAATAGGTGGCAATTGTTGTCGAGTTACATAAGATATTTGTAGAAAGAGGTGCTTTTTTGTACCTTTTACAAATATTTTGTAAAGGATGTGTTTGAATGAATCAAAATAATCAATGTAACTGCAGTCAGAAGCAGTGTCATCCATCCTGTTGTGAACGGGGGCCTGCCGGTCCTAAGGGTGATCAGGGGCCTATGGGGCCTCAGGGGATCAAAGGGGATACAGGCTGTCCCGGACCTAAGGGCGACAGAGGCGAACCAGGGCCTATGGGTCCCCAGGGCATTCCGGGGGCACCGGGTGCAAGAGGTCCCAGAGGAAATACAGGTCCGGTAGGACCTACCGGAAATACGGGGCCAAGGGGTTATGCGGGGCCGAGAGGTTATGCGGGGCCACAGGGTATTCAGGGTATCCAGGGTGTTCGTGGCGACATAGGACCGAAAGGTGATCCGGGATGTGAAGGCCCTAAGGGAGATGTGGGACCACAGGGGCCTGCGGGACCAACGGGTCCGACCGGCCCGGCAGGCCCGCAAGGCGATATTGGGCCGCAGGGAGTCAGAGGTATTCCGGGACCAGCCGGCCCTACAGGTCCGACCGGTTCCATGGGACCACAGGGTGTGACAGGACCACAGGGTATTCAAGGTGTGACGGGTCCCATCGGTGTTCAAGGACCGAAAGGATGTCCGGGAGATGAGGGGCCGACAGGTCCGACGGGAGCGACTGGCGCAACAGGAGCCACAGGCCCGACGGGAGCAGATGGAGCAACCGGCCCGACGGGAGCTACAGGAGCGGACGGAGCAACCGGCGCAACAGGAGCCACAGGAGCGGATGGGGCCACAGGTCCTACCGGAGCCACAGGTGCAACGGGAGCCACAGGAGCAGATGGAGCCATAGGTCCGACAGGAGCCACAGGAGCAGATGGAGCCACCGGTCCCACGGGTGCAA
>CAJUJP010000013.1:0-71793 GCA_910586615.1 uncultured Lachnospiraceae bacterium | reverse complement strand
TCGGAGCCACAGGAGCGGATGGGGCTACAGGACCTACCGGAGCCACGGGAGCGACCGGCGCAACAGGAGCCACAGGAGCAGATGGAGCCACCGGCCCGACGGGAGCCACCGGAGCGGATGGGGCCACAGGTCCCACGGGTGCAATCGGAGCCACAGGAGCGGATGGGGCTACAGGACCTACCGGAGCCACGGGAGCGACAGGAGCAACGGGGGCCACAGGAGCAGATGGGGTCACAGGTCCAACGGGAGCCACAGGAGCAGATGGAGCAACCGGCCCGACGGGAGCCACGGGAGCAGATGG
Source organism: uncultured Lachnospiraceae bacterium (assembly GCA_910586615.1). GTDB lineage: Bacteria > Bacillota > Clostridia > Lachnospirales > Lachnospiraceae > UBA3282. Next base: position 71,492 of record CAJUJP010000013.1, on the reverse strand, counting down.
AGCGACAGGCCCGACGGGAGCCACAGGAGCAGATGGAGCGACAGGCCCGACGGGAGCCACAGGTCCAACCGGAGCCACGGGACCAACGGGTCCGACCGGCCCCACTGGTGCTGCGGGCACGGGAGCAATCATTCCTTTTGCATCAGGGCTTCCGGTAACTTTGACAACAATTGCCGGCGGTCTTGCAGGACTTCCAGCTTTTGTTGGATTTGGAAGCAGTGCCCAGGGCCTTACGCTGCTGGGATCTACAATTGATATCACAAATGCCAGCGGAACGCTTTCTAACTTTGCTTTTCAGGTTCCGCGTGCCGGTATCATAACTTCGTTCAGCGCGTTCTTCAGCACAACGGCGGCGCTTTCTCTGGTAGGCTCCACTGTCACTGTAAATGCGCAGATCTATCAGTCTACAACGCCAAATAACGTATTTTCGCCGATTGCCGGAACACTGATCAGCCTTACGCCTTCACTGTCCGGAATCATATCTGTGGGAACACTGTTAAATGGAGCGCTTACAGGACTCAATATTCCGGTAACGGCTCAAACGCGGCTGATGCTTGTATTTTCAGCGACAGCCAGCGGATTGACATTGATCAATACAGTTGCGGGATACGCAAGCGCCGGCTTAAGCATTAATTAACAAAACAGGATAAAAGTAAAAGGCAGAATGCCGTCTTTATGCTTTATAAAGCCCGTAGGTTTCGATACCCGGAACCTACGGGCTTCTTTTGTATGATAGAAAATTCCACTATATATTCGAGTTTGCAAGGTGAATCCTGAACGAGTACGAAAGGAGATTTGCTTGTTTTGCACCGGCGGGATGACTGGAAAAGGAGCAGGCTGAACACAGGAGAAGGGAAGGCCGGCCTTTTACATAACTCTGCAAGATTTGGCAAATAATCACATAACCAGCAATACCCTCGAAAACTGTAGAAAACCATAATGAAAATAACGTAAAGTCATTTTTATCGCTGGGGGAAAGGAGCAGAATGGACTCCCTGACGACAGCAGTGTAAAGGGGTGTGAAAGATTATGAAGGTTTCCGGGGGATTAGGAAAGCAAAAGACAGTCTTGTACAGCATCAGAGGAAAATTGCTTGTAAGTTATCTGATTCCGATTATCTTGATTGTGATACTTGGAATCATTTCTTACCGACGGGCTGCCGGGACAATTATAGCCAATTATGAGATGTCAATGGAGAACACTATTGAGAAGACGGCGGAGTATTACGGGCTTATGATGAATAACATTGCAGGCACCTGTAACCAGATCGCCATTAACAATTCGTTACGGTCTTATTACCGGGGCGCTTATAAAGATGATCCGCTGCAGGAGAAGAAAAATTTCAGGGAACTTAATAAGAGCCTTCTGCGTGATGCCTTCGCAGGAGATTATATCAGCGGGATTTATGCTTTCGGTGAATACGGTAATCCGTGCGTTTCCTATCTGGATGTCAAGAAGCTGGACTATGAGGAGTACAGCGGTACACAGGAAGGACTGGAAATGGCCGGCATGAAAGAACAGGTCGTTTTTGCGGGCTATCATAGAGATCTGGACGGCATGACGGAACACCGTTCGGACGAGTATGCTTTTACTGTAAAAAGGAATATTGTCGATCAGGCATCCAGGCCGGTGGGTGTGGTTGTCATGGATGTGGCGGTAAATACAGTGAAAGAGCCGCTTATGCGGATGGATCTGGGCGAAGGGAATATTTGTGCCCTTGTGTCCGGGGACGGCCGGCAGATTACCAATATGGAGCAGGATATTTCCGCGGCTTTTTCCACATTGGGGGCATATCATGAATTTATGGCGGGAAATGAGCAGACCAGTTCTGCTTACATAAAATACGGCGGGCAGACCTATCTTTTACTGCTTTCCCGTGTGGGAGATACGGGATTTACAGTCTGTAATATGATTCCTCAGGCGGTGATCACTGCAAGTCTGAAGGACATCCAGATCGCAACGGTGGTGATCGTGCTCCTGGCGCTGTTTATATCTGTCAGCACCGGAGCAGTGATTTCCACGGGAATCAATTCTTCCATCAAACGGATCAGCAAGGTGATGAAAGCGGTGGCGGAAGGTGATTTGACTGTAGAAGTCAATATGAAGGGACGGGATGAATTTAAAAAACTCGGAGACCATGCCGGTGACATGCTTGTCAACACAAGGGAACTGATTCAGAAAACAAACTATGTTTCAGGCCATGTACTCGCATCGGTGGAGGGTGTGACAGCTACGTCAGGTCAGATGATGGTGACCACCGGGCAGATTAAAGACGCGATCATGGAAGTGAATGCGGGCATCAACCGGCAGAATGAGGAAGTGGAGCACTGTCTGAGTAAGATGGACGAGCTTGCGGTGCAGATCGAGCAGGTGGATGAGGAGACGGAAGGAGCGATCAGACGTGCCAATAAAAGTAAGATGGTGGTGGAAAAGGGAGTATCTGCCATTGACTTGCTGGAAGACAAGGCAAACGAGACTGCAAAAGTGACCGGTCAGGTCATTGACAAGATAGAGTCCCTGGCTGAAGAGACGAAGGCCATTACGGATATCATTGTTTCTATTAAGGGCATTGCATCCAGAACACAGATGCTGTCTCTGAATGCGAGAATCGAGGCGGCCCGGCTGGGGAACATCGGAGACGGTTTCGCAGTGGTGGCGGAGGAAGTCAGGAAGCTTTCCGAGGAGTCTGTCCGTTCGGTGGAGAGGATCGGCGTGATCGTGGACAGGATCCAGAACGGGACGGAGGAGACGGTACTGGTGGCGAGAGAATCCGAGAAGATCGTGGAGGAGCAGGAAACGGCTATGAGCGACACGGTGGAAGCCTTCCATGAGATGAGTGACAGTGTGGACGGGCTTGCCAGGAAGATTGAGAAGATCGCAGGCAATATGCGTAACATGGAGCGGAGCAAAGACAAGACAATGGAGGCGGTGGCCAATATATCGGCGGTTTCCAGACAGACACTGGAATCCACCGGGCAGATGACAGACGCGGCACAGCAGCAGGTGGATGCCGTGAATGAACTGAATGAAGCCACCGGCAGGCTGGGCGAGGAAGCCCGTAAGCTTACCGGTGAGATCAGCAGATTTAAGATTGAGAAGGAGACCGGGGAGACCTCAGTCTGACATCATGGAGCGCATGATCAATTGTGCTTCAGCAGACATTTCTTCGGAAATCTCCCGTCCGGAAAAGGCGGCCTCATTCAGAATGCAGACGAGTCTGTCGGCATGGCCGCCATGGGCCGGCAGAAACCCGTTTTCAACAAACCAGGCGGCCTGCTCTTCGAAGTTTTTGCCGTAGAGAAGTCTGTCCGGCTTCTGCCTGACGGATGCTTTATGGACAAGTTTCCGGTATCGTATCAGCAGTTTCTCGCTGCGGTCTGCAGATCTGTAATGATAGAGGGCCAGTCCTTTCCGAACCAGAAGCCATACCGGTATGGTCAGAAGCAGTATAAGGAAGCCGGATCTTAGGCCGGAAGCGGATGTGCGCAGAACATCTGCTATTGCGGTTCCGGAAGTATCAGTCTGTGTTTCGCCGCCGGTGTTCCCGGGCATTGTCCCGGACCGGAACAGGCCGGCAAACAGATCCCACAGGCTGGCCCGGTTATCTTCCTGCCCTGTGATATAGGGCGTCAGTTCTATGGGATGCCATCCTATATTCTCATCGTAAATTTCTACCCATGCATGGGCGTTGCCGTCCGAGGCATCGTAGGAGACCACCGAACTGCCGGAAAGCAGGGAAGCGCCTTCATAGAAATCGGCAGCGTTTCCGTCAGTCCGTCGGGCATCTTCGGCAATTTCCACAGCATCTATGGCATAACCTTCCACGTACCGGGCGGGGATGCCCATATACCGCAGGATCAGCACGGCAGAGGAGGCGTAATGGGCACAGTAGCCTTTGCGTTTATCTGCGAGAAAATAATTGACGAAGTCTTTTCTTCTGGGAGTGGCGCCGGGACTGAGGGTATAGGGGTATTCCTGCTGAAAATAATCCTGCAGTCTGGTGATGATCTCTTCAGGAGTGCCGGAAAGTCCGGCTTCAGTGCAGAAATTTGCGATAGTTTCCTCGTTTTCTTCCGGTACTGCAAGCCAGCAGGCATTTACGGGAGTCTGGGCGGGATCTTCCGGAGAATCCGTCAGAAGCGGATAAAAGGTATAGGACTGTTCTGTGCCGACCCGGATGATTTTTCGGGTATCCTTAGAGTAATAGGGCAGATAGACTCCTGTCATTGCCGCCACATTTCTGATGTTCATAACGCCTCTTGCATATCCTTCACCGCCGGAAAGAAAGGCATGTTCCAGCCGGTCGGCGGTGTCTGTGTTCCAGCCTTCGGCATAAGCCGTCTCATCCTGAATGCTCCAGCGGTTTTCATAGGGGAGGTACTCGGCGCCCAGGAAAGTTTTCAGATAGATCCGTTCATAAGTATAGGGTACAAATTCCAGAGTCAGATCGGTTTCATAGTCCAGCCGGACGGAGCTTACACCGCCCAGTCTGCCGTTTACCAGTCCGCCGGTGGAGGGGTAGTAATTGATCAGTCCCATAATGCCCAGCAGATAGAAATTTTCCATGGTATCCATGGTACGCAGCTTTAAGCTGCTGTTTTTTGGCGCTTCCATAAAGGAACTCCGTGGGATCAGCAGACTGGTGACACCTGCGGCAGCGCTGCACAGCAAAACCACAGCAAGCATTGTTCCCAGGGCGGCAGTGCCGGAAAAATTCCCCAGAAGTATATGCTTTTTTGCAGCTTTTTGCAGGACTTTCGCTTTCGGACGGTGGCACAGATACTGATTGTGCCTGAAAATATACACGGTGAGGAGCCCGGCGGCAAAAAGGACTGTATAGATGCCTGAGGGTTCCAGCTCCAGATAGACGGGGAGGAGCAGGAAGAGTGTGGACGGAACGGCAGCCATTATGTATTTCGCCTTGCGGGAGATCAGGCCGTTGGTGATGATACAGCCGATCAGGGCAAAGAAGCACATGGCGGTGGAGATGGCCAGAGAATGATCGGCCACCTGCTCCACATAACTGACCTGCGCGTCTGAGCCGAAGAAAGCCGCGGCGGAGGCGGCCATATCGTTCAAAATGCCGTAGAAACCGCTGCTGATATAGGTGCGCAGGCTTATGCCGGCGTTCAGGACCACAAGAAAGATAAGAATGTACCCTGTATTTTCCCACCAGGCGGCAAGATACAGGGAGGAGCAGTAGAGTGATACAAGAAAGGCTGTCAGGAAAAAGGCCCATTTTGCATAAGAAATATTGAAGGCAGACAGCATTCCTCCAAGGCTGCCCGTGACCATGGCAAATAAAAAGAAAGCGCGGACGAGAAGATTCAGGGCCGTGCTGCCTTTTTCCTGTGCCCGGTCCGGAACGCCGGACAGGAGAATGCCATCGGACAAAAGGATGCTGTCTGTGTGCGGCTTTCTTTTCGGGAACAGAGAATTTATTCTGCTGATTCGTGTGTCGTTAGCCATTGATACAAGTCTCCAACTGTACGGTTTCGTCCCCGCCGGTTATGCACAGATAGCTGTCCAGCCGGGGATAACAGTTTTTCATATACTGCTTCAGTGAACTGCAGGTGCGGGAAGACAGGGGCGCGTGAAAGATTCCGTGATATGCGGCATCCAGTTCTTCCGGGCTGCTGCAGGAATAGCTTTCAAAGGAAAAAAGGGTATTGTCCCAGACAAGGAGACGGATGGTTCCGGGACTGTCGAGCAGTCTTTTGATCAGGCCATAGCCCTCTGTCAGTAAGCGTTCTGCGCTCTTCTTGGCCGTTGGAAGTTCCAGAAGCAGTACCTGTTCACTGCCGGAAAGGGTAACCCGTTCTTTTGCCATCAGTTCCCGCTGTCTTGCGGACAGTTTCCAGTGGATGTCCCTCGGACGGTCACCGGGCCGGTAGGTGCGGATGTCGCTGATTTCGCTGTGGTCGTTTCCCTTTTGCCTGCTTTCTGCCAACTCTGTTGTACCGGATCCGGTGACCGGGAGCGGGGATGCCGGCCCGGCATCTGAACCGGGAAGCACACAGAAGCTGCCGGCGGCATTACACATGGAATAAATAGAAAAAATACCCAGCAGATCCGTGACTGCAAATTTCTGACAGCGAAAAACGATCTGTCCCAGATCAGTCAGGATGAGGGGCATGGGAAACATCTTTCTGCCGCGGGGCGGAATGGACAGCACCAGCCTGTGGCTGTCAAAGGTTTCATAGAAAGAATTGCCGGTCTCAAGAAACCAGGTGCTTCGCAGCGCGCAGAGCCATCCGGGGTTGTCCACGAAAAAAACAACCCGGTTTTCTTCACCGGTGCAAAGAGCATCCTTTTCTACGGAAACGTATGCTTCTACGCTGAGAGCAAGCCGCCATGCGGTGAAGAAGGAAAAAGGCACAAGAGCGGAGAGAATCATTCCCGTCACCAGGAAAAAATAGCCTCGGAAAATGAGAAACAGGAGAGCATTGACCGCGTAAACGAACAAAAAGGTCGCCAGATGAAAAAAGGAGATACGGATCTGCCGGCCTTGCCTGTCTGTTCTTTTCACATTTTGTTTGTCTCTTGCCATCATGTGATCCTTCGTGATTCTGCTTTGCGGAGTTTCAAATTCGGGGAATATTCCCGGAAAATACCTGCTTTGCGTAAATTTTTTATTGCAATATGTTACAGCCTGGGAGTCTTTACCGTTTTGTATAAAGTCTCAAGCGCATCTTTTATGTCGGTGCCCTCGGTTCGGGCTCTGGCGCTTAAGCGTACCCTGTGGCCGAGTACATCCACGAGCACGCTCTGGATGTCTTTTGCGGTCACGAAATCTCTTCCGGCCAGTACCGCCATGGCCCGGGACATGCGCAGCAGGGCGATGGCCCCGCGAGGGCTGGCACCCTGGGCAAAGAGCGGGCTGTTCCGGGTCTCTTCCACCAGGGAAACCATGTATTCGTAAAGGGCATCATGGACGAAAATTTCTTCCGTCTGCTTCTGCAGAGCTTTCAGTTCTTCCAGGGAAAGGACAGGCCGGATGTCAGAAAGCCGTTTCCAGACTTCGCCTTTTAAGAGCGCCACGGCATCTTCGTGCCCCGGATAGCCCATGGACAGGCGGATGAGAAAACGGTCAAGCTGGGATTCCGGCAGAAGCTGTGTGCCGGAGGAACCGGCAGGATTCTGGGTTGCGATTACGATAAAAGGATCCGGCAGGCGGCGGGTCTCCCCCTCCACACTGGCCTGACGCTCTTCCATGACTTCCAGAAGGGCGGACTGGGTTTTGGGAGAAGTCCGGTTGATTTCATCAGCCAGAAGCAGATTCGTAAAGACGGCTCCTTCCTGAAATTCAAAAGTGCCTGTGCTGCTGTGGTACATGGAAAAACCTAGCAGGTCACCGGGCAGAACGTCGGGTGTGAACTGCACTCTCCGGTAGTCCAGGGAGAGTACACGGGCGAAGGTGGTGGCGAGGGTGGTCTTTCCCACGCCGGGAATATCTTCCATTAAAATATGCCCGCCGCCAAGGATTGCGGCCAGAACTTTCTCGACGATCGGTTCTTTTCCTTTGATGATACGGTTGACGGATTCTTTCACCAGTGCTGCTTTGTGTTCCGGCATAAGGACCTCCATGCTTCCCCGGTATGGAAACTCTGATCCGCGGGGAGAAAGTTGTATTCCGGGTACGAGTTGCCTGATACATGCCGAAAGTATGCTGTGATACTGCCTGAACAGAAAGGTACAAATATTCTGAAAGCAGAGCAAAACAGTCTGGCTTATGGCATTATCGGATAATGTAAGGCTTGATAAAAGTAAGTTCCTGAGGTGCGTCGGGATGGTTTGTGCGGAACAGCATCTGCATTGCCATTCGTTTTCCCAGCAATCCGGTAGGAACATTGGCCGTGATAATGCGGCCGCGGACATTGGGGTACTCGTCCGTGTTGTCAAAACCTGTCAAAGTGACAGGATGGGGCAGCTTCCGGGAGTTTTCATCCAGATACTGCTGCGCGAAATGGGCTACATAATCGCTGGCACATACAAAGGCGGTAGGCCAGTCGGATAATGAATCAAGAGCGCGGCTGATTTCACCAGCATAGGAAAAAACGTCTATGCTATGTGTCAGACAGAATTCCGGGCGGATTGGCAGCCCGTTGCGGTCCATACTGTCGCGGTAGCCCAGATAACGTTCTTTGTTGGTCTGGGCGTAATTGATGTCGCCGAGAAAACCGATGTCTGTATGTCCGTCCTGAATGAGCAGATCCGTGATCTCCGACTCGGTGCGGAAACCCTCGATCAGAATCAGATCGCCGTGCAGCTTCCGGTCTGTCAGGCTGGGAATGGTGTCAAGAAAGACTTTGGGCCCCGGCAGGTCGTTTACCATGCCCAGAATGACGGGATCGTATACGTTGACCACGGCAATGCCTTCCACGCTGTCTTTGGAAAGGATGGAGGGCAGCGCGAAATCTCTGGTGAAGACAGAGGGGACATAGATATACATAAGATTAATGTTATATTCGGCAAGCTCCTGTGCCATGCGGTGAATGATTCCTGTCCAGAAGGACGCGGAATCGGGCCTTGACACGATCAGAGCCACGGTATGCTCGGTATGTGCAGACGGATTAACGGCCTGATAAGGGAGCTTGGTATATCCAAGATCCTTTGCTTTGTCAAAAATTAATTCCCGGAGTGAGTCAGATACTCCGGCCTGATTGTTAAATGCTTTGCTGACGGTGACTCTGGAAATATCCAGGGCGTCTGCAATGTCTTTCATTGTAACTTTTCCCATAGTAACTCCTGAAATCGGCTTTTTGTGCTTGTATTCCGGTGCGGCGGGTGCCGACTTTTTGTGCACCGTGCAAATTTATTTTCTGTATTTGTAATCGTTTGATGCACATTTTTTCCTCTTTAGTATAGCACAGTGAAGGAGAAAAAACAAGAAAGATGTTTACATATGTTAATGCTAGAAATGTTTTTGGAAAATGCGGTTAATGATGTGAAAAAGGATGAAAAGAACGGGGTGACTGTACAAATATCCCAATAAATACAATAAATAACTGTGCAACAATACGAAAATGTGCCCGCAAAAGGTGAAAAAGGTGATAAAATGCACAAAAGCATACAAAATAAAGCGCATTTGTTAATGTTTGTAAATGGTGAATGCAAGAAAAAAACCGAAAATACAGAGTTTTTAAAGAAAAGTGCACAAAATAACGAGCGTGTTAACTGATTATGCTAACAAAAATGTATATTGATGTTGACATATATTTTAAACAATGTTAATGTAATGTTAACAAAAATAAATAAAATATAAACAAAGGAGGTAAAGAGAATGGAAATGAAAAAGGTGCTTGACAGAGGAAAAGCACGCGCTCCAAAGCCCCGGAAGAAGCGCTGGTCCAAAGATGACACAGAACTTTTTCTGCTTTCACTGCCGACATTGCTGTGGTTTCTGATATTTTCATATCTGCCGATGTTTGGTGTGATCATTGCGTTTAAGGTGTATAAGCTTGCACCCGGCGGACACGGTTTTATTTACAACCTGCTGACCAGTGACTGGGCAGGGTTTGGTAATTTTAAGTATTTCTTCACATCCAATTCGTTTACGATGCTGCTGAGAAATACGATCCTCTACAACATAGCGTTCATTATTATCAGTGCCAGTGTGGCGGTAGGCGGCGCGCTGATGCTGAGCAGCATGAGGAACAAGAGAGGTTCCAAAGTGTACCAGACGATGATGTTTTTACCCTACTTTATGTCATGGGTAGTAATCAGCTATTTTGTTTACGCGCTTTTGACGCCGGAGAGAGGATACATCAACGGTATCATAACGGCAATGGGCGGCGAGCGGATCATGTGGTATCAGGAAAGCAAGTACTGGCCTTTTATCCTTGTATTTTTGAATACATGGAAAGGTATGGGATACGGCATGGTGCTCTATCTGGCAAGTATTACCGGAATCGATCCGTCCCTGTATGAAGCGGCGGTGATGGACGGAGCAACGAAAGCGCAGCAGGCAAGGCATATTACACTTCCGGCGATCAAACCGGTCTTCATCATGATGCTGATTCTGGACTGCGGTAAGATTTTCAATTCCGATTTCGGACTGTTCTACCAGGTAACGGGGCAGCTTCCGGCATCATTGTATACGACAGCGTCGACTTTCGATACATACATTTATAACGCGATTCAGTCTTCCGCACCCATCGGACAGACGGCGGCGGCATCGTTCTTCCAGGCGATCTGCAGCTGTGCAACGATTCTGCTGGCCAACTGGATCGTCAGCAAACTTGACAATGAGAACAGAATCATATAGCAGGAGGTGAGAAACGTGAGTAAAAAGGATAAAAGCGGTCAGTCATTGAATCAGATCAAGACATCTACCAATATCGTATTTAACCTGGTGTTTCTGATTCTGGCGATCATGTGCGTCATTCCGCTGGCGTTTGTTTTTTCCATATCCATAACAGATGAAGCGGTGCTCCGTACCAATGGGTACCAGCTGATTCCGGAAGCTTTTTCGGCTTCTGCATATGAGTTTTTGTGGAATGAGCGGTTAACGATTTTAAGGGCGGCATTCATGTCCGTGATGGTGACGATCATCGGTACCATTATTTCCATAGCGTTGAACACTTCCATGGGATATGTGGTTTCCAGGAGGTCTTTTAAGCTGAAGACGCTGTATACGTGGCTGATCTTTATACCTATGGTATTTAACGGCGGTATGCTGGCAAGCTACGTAGTGGTAAGCAATATTTTAAAACTGAACAACAGCATCTGGGCATTGATCCTGCCCCTTGCGTGTTCGGCATTCAGCGTGACGATCTGCCGTACATTCTTCAGGACGACAGTACCCGATTCCATCATAGAATCTGCGAAGATCGACGGGGCCGGACAGTTCAGAATCTGGTCACAGATCGTACTGCCGATTTCCAAGCCGGTTATGGCGACCATCGGAATGTTTGCCGCATTCGGCTACTGGAACGACTGGTTTCAGGCATCTTTGTATGTTCAGGATGCGAAACTGCAGACGCTGCAGTCTTTGCTGAACAAGATGCAGAAAAACATTGAGTATATTGCAAACAATCCTTACGGCGGCCTGTCCATGCAGGAATATAAGCTGAATATGCCGACGGAGAGTGTGCGTATGGCAATCGCCATTGTCATCATCGTACCCATTGCGTGTACTTACCCGTTCTTCCAGAAGTACTTTATTTCAGGTCTGACCATCGGTTCGGTGAAAGAGTAGGAAGGTGCAGGAGTCCGGGAAAAACAAATCACGGAAGCGTGATAAAAGAGGATCAGGAAACGGTCACTCAATAAATTGAGAAAACAGCATAAAAAGGAGAGAGATTATGAAATTAAAAAGAGTATTGGCACTGGGCACGGCAGTTATGATGATGTTCGGGGCACTCACGGGATGCGGCGGCGGTACGGATACACCCGCCAGTACGGGAGGCGGTACATCCACAGACGCAGCAGACGGCGGCAGCGAACAGGCCGGCAGTGGTGAGATCGTCAATTTGAAATGGGTTACCATTGGCAACGGTATGCCGACGAATTACGACAGCTGGATCGCAAAGGTAAACGAGTATATCGGACCAAAGATCGGTGTGAATCTGGAAATGGAAGTTATTTCCTGGGGTGACTGGGATAAGCGCCGTAACATTATCGTAAGTACCAATGAGCCTTTTGACATTATTTTCGGAACAGGCAATAACTACATTGCAGATATTAATCTGGGAGCATATTACGACATTACGGATCTGATCGATGCCAATATGCCCGGTTTGAAAGGGCTGATGCCTGAAAAATACTGGGACGGCGTGAAGGTGAAAGACAGGATCTATGGTGTTCCTACATATAAGGACAGTTCCATATCCAATTACGCGGTATGGGATAAGGAATTAGTGGAGGAGTACAGTCTGGATCTGGCATCTCTTACAGAGATCGAGTCTCTGACACCAACCTTTGAAACACTGAAAGCGGATAAGAATGACTATCCGGTGTATGTCAAGAATGACGGTGTTTACTATATTTTCGACGTATATGATCAGATCGGTGCGGGCACACAGATCCTGGGTGTGAGATATGACGACGCGGATGCAAGAGTGTGCTTTACACTGGAAGAGCCGGATGTCTATTCAGCATTGGAAACATTGCATGAGTGGTATGAGAAAGGAATTATCAATCCGGATGCATCCAGTCTGTCTGAAGCGCGTGTTTATAATATGTGGAGAGTTGCCCAGGGATGGGAGAGCGCAGGCGTTACCGCGTGGGGGCCGCAGATGGGCAAGGAAGTTGTGGTACAGAAGGTCGGTGATACGATTCTTTCCAATGAAACGGTGCGTGGATCCATAAACATGGTTTCCATCAATACAAAGTACCCTGAGAAGTGTCTGCAGTTACTGGATACGGTCAATTCAGATACAAAACTCCGTGACATGTTCTTTTACGGGGAAGAGGGTGTGAACTTCGAGTATACGGATGACGGCAAGGCACATAAGATCAACAACGAGTGGGCGATGGCCGGCTATACACAGGGAACTTTCTTTACGGTAACACTGGAGGATACGAACGAGACGAACCAGTGGGATGAAGTCAAGGCGCTGAATGAGGCGGCGGTATCTTCTGTGATGTTAGGATTTACTTTCGACGCAACGGCGGTGTCGGATAAGCTGGCAAACTGCCGTGAAATATGGCTGCGTTACCGCAGTGAGGTGATGACCGGTGTGCGTGATCCTGAAACCACGATTCCTGAGATCAAAGAAGAACTGATGAAAGCCGGATGGCAGGATGTCATGGACGAGGCGCAGAGACAGGTTGATGAGTTTATGGGGAAATAAGGAAGGACAGGTGTGACGGCAACATGGCAAAGATTATTGGAAAAGATCTGCCGAATATTCCATGGCAGGAGCCGGGGGACAATGAGAAGCTGCCTGTATGGCGCTATCGGGATAATCCTGTTATAGACAGGTTTGCAACCCGGAATTCCAACAGTATTTTTAACAGCGCGGTGGTTCCCTGGGGGGACGGGTTCGCGGGTGTGTTCCGGTGTGACAGCAGATCGATCAGCATGGATCTGTTTGCGGGATTCAGTAAGGACGGCATCCGGTGGGAGATTTCTGATGAGCCCGTCGTGATGCAGGGCGCCTGCCCGGAGGTGGCAAGGCGGGAGTTCCGCTATGATCCCAGAGTATGCTTTATAGAGGACCGGTATTACATAACGTGGTGCAACGGCTACGAGGGATATCCCACCATTGGATTGGGCTATACTTATGACTTTAAGACTTTTTATCAGATGGAAAATGCTTTCCTGCCGTTCAACCGCAACGGGGTGCTGTTTCCGCGCAAGATACAGGGAAAGTATTATATGCTGAGCCGACCCAGCGATAACGGGCATACACCTTTCGGAGATATTTTTGTGAGTGAAAGCCCGGATCTTAAATACTGGGGACACCACAGGCTGGTGATGAAGACGATTCCGGGAGACGAATCCGCGTGGCAGTCCACGAAGATCGGTGCGGGAAGCATTCCCATTGAGACGGACGAAGGATGGATTCTGATCTATCACGGCGTGCTCAACACATGTAACGGATTTGTATACCGGATGGGTTGTGCACTTCTGGATCTGGAAGAGCCGTGGAAAGTAAAGAAGAGAACGAAAAATTATATTTTAGGGCCGCACGAATTATATGAGTGCGTGGGCGATGTTCCGAATGTGGTATTTCCATGTGCGGCGCTGACAGATGCCGCAACGGGAAGAATCGCTATTTATTACGGATGTGCAGACACGGTGACAGGACTGGCATTCACGACTGCAGACCGGCTGATCGCGTATATGGATTAAAGATCCGGTATATACGCAGACCATGGCTGCCGCAAAAAGAAAAAATGAACTTTTTCATTTATTTTGCGGCAGCCTTTATTTGACAATATAAAGTATGCTATTTCGGTTTCTCATGTAAAATATGGCAGCGGCCAGGAAATCTGAACTGTTACCGTACATGCAGCCGGAGAAGGAGACAGATATGTATTTTTTAGACAAGAGAGTGAATGTCATTTGTGAAGAATTGAAAAAACTGAAAGTAAAGCAGAAGTTTGACATCGATCAGTGGGACTATAAGGAAGGCAATTACTTCCATCCTGAAGATGCACAGGCAGACAGTGCGCCGTGGGAAAGTTTTGACTGCCGGAATATGCACTGGTACGGCAAGGACCGCCATTACTGGTTCAGGACTGTCTGGAAAGTTCCGGAAGAACTGGACGGTAAGAGAATGTGGCTTCATGTGGGCACCCAGATTGATGAGTGGGATGATGCCAAGAACCCCCAGTTTCTCCTGTTCGTAAACGGCGAGGCGGTACAGGGCATCGACATGAATCACAGGGATGTGCTCCTGCGCACATCGGCTGCAGCGGGAGAAGAGATCACTCTTGAACTGCAGGCATACAGCGGGACGCTGCATTCAGAGTTCAACCTGATCACCCGGATGCAGGAGATCGACCAGAAGATCGAGAAGCTTTACTATGACCTGTGGGTTCCGCTGGCAGCCTTTTCCAGAATGGAGGAGGATGATAAGAACCGCAAGGATATTCAGGAAATTCTGAATACAACAGTCAATTTTCTGGATCTGCGGACGCCTTATTCGGAAGACTTCTACCGGACGCTGGATGAGGCTTCTGAATACATCGATCAGGCGCTGTACTCGGATATGGCGGGCTATAAGGACGTGATCGCAACCTGCATCGGCCATACCCATATTGATGTGGCATGGTGGTGGACAGTGGAGCAGACCAGAGAAAAAGTGGGGCGGAGTTTTGCCACGGTTCTGAAGCTGATGGAGGAATATCCGAATTACAAATTCATGTCCAGCCAGCCGCAGTTATATGCCTTTTTGAAAGAGCGCTATCCTGAGATTTATGAGAAGGTGAAGGAGCGGATCAAAGAAGGACGCTGGGAGGCGGAAGGAGGCATGTGGCTGGAAGCCGACTGTAATCTGACTTCCGGAGAGTCTCTCGTGAGACAGTTTCTGCACGGCAAGCGCTTCTTTAAAGAAGAGTTCGGCGTGGACAATAAGATCCTGTGGCTGCCTGATGTGTTCGGGTACTCCGGGGCTTTGCCGCAGATCATGAAAAAGTGCGGAATCGAGTATTTTATGACGACCAAACTGGCATGGAACCAGTTCAACAAGATTCCCTATGACACGATGATGTGGCGCGGAATCGACGGATCAGAAGTTCTGACCCATCTGATCACCACGCTTGGGGTGAGCCAGCCGATCAAAGATTTCTTTACGACTTACAACGGAATGCTGCACCCGGATTCTATCATGGGCGGCTGGATGCGCTATCAGAATAAGGATATCAATAACGATATTCTGGTTTCCTACGGTTACGGAGACGGCGGCGGCGGCCCTACCAGAGAGATGATTGAGACATCCATCCGTATGGAAAAGGGCGTAAAAGGGATTCCTATGGTACGGCAGGAATTTGCACGCACCTATTTTGACGAGTTGAAAGAACGGGTGGGAGGTCATAAGAGACTTCCGGTATGGGAAGGTGAATTTTATTTCGAGTACCACAGGGGCACGCTTACGTCCATGGCCAGAAACAAACGTTCCAACCGTAAATCGGAACTGGGCCTGATGGATCTGGAACTGCTCAGTGTGCTGACGGCACAGGAAATGGGTTATCCGGAACAGGAACTGGATGCAATGTGGAAGCTGGTGCTGTTGAACCAGTTCCATGACACCCTTCCGGGATCCGCCATCCATGAAGTATATGAGGTGACGAAAGAGGAATACGCACAGCTTGCAAAACAGCTTGCGGATATGAGTGATGAGCGCAGGCGGAGCATTGCCGGAACGGGAGAAGCGGTAACGGTCTTTAATCCGGCGGGCAGCGTGAGAGCGGATGTGGTGGAACTGGGCGCATTCGAGGGAGAGGCGCTTACCGACGAGGCGGGCAATGTATATCCGGTACAGAAGACGAAGACCGGCAGTGTTGCATTCCTGAAGAACCTGCCCTCCAAGGGTTATCAGTCCTTCCTGCCTGCAAAAGCACAGGAGGCGGAAAATCCGTTCAGCTTAAACGGTGACAGAGAATTACAGACGCCTTTCTATACCGTAAAGCTCAATGAAGGCGGTATGTTTACGAGCATTTATGACAAAGAAAATGACAGGGAAGTGATTCAGCCGGGAGAGCAGGCGAACCTGCTTCGGATGTACGAGGATAAACCCATCTATTTCGATAATTGGGATATTGATATTTTCTATACCGAGAAATTCTGGGATGTGGACCAGGTGGAACGGATGGAATGGACGGAACTTGGGCCGGTCCGCGCAGTCCTTGAGATCGAGCGTAAGGCATCCAATTCCACTTTCAGCCAGAAGATCATGTTCTATGCGGAAAGCCGCAGAATTGACTTTGTCACTCACGTGGACTGGAAAGAACATCAGACATTGTTGAAAGTGCATTTCCCGGTGGCAGTACACACGGATGAAGCATCTTTTGATATCCAGTTCGGAAGCCTGACGAGAAAGACACACCGGAATACAAGCTGGGATGTGGCGCGGTTTGAGAGCTGCGGACAGAAGTGGATGGATCTGTCAGAGGGACACTACGGTGTATCCATGTTAAACGACTGTAAATACGGACATTCCGTTAAGGATTCCAACATGGCGCTGACGCTGATCAAGTCTGGAATAGAGCCGAATCCGACAGCCGATCAGGAAGAGCATGATTTCACCTATGCGATCTATCCTCATAAAGAAGGATGGAGGGCAGCAGGAACGGTAGAAGAGTCTTACAAGCTGAACCAGCCGCTGACGGCAGTGACAGGCACAAAGAGCGGACAGTGCTTCTCCTTTGCGTCAGCAGCGCATCCGAATGTGATTCTGGAAACGATTAAGCGGGCTGAAAACGGCGAGGGAACGGTGATTCGTCTGTATGAGTCGGAGAACGCTTATACGAAGACGAAACTGACAGTGAACACGGTATTTGAGAAGGCGTATATCTGCAATCTGCTGGAAGAGGCCGAGAGCGAGGCGGCCGTGTCGGGCAACACCATCGACGTTGTATTAAAGCCTTATGAGGTTGTGACGGTTTTATTGAAGTAAAATCGCATACAGAACGATGTTACTTGCGGAATAGTGCCAGGCTGAACTGTTACGGAAGTTGTACAATAGCAGCGCAGAAATGATAGAATAACAGCGCAGAAATGAGGTAAAAGATGAGAAAGAAGTGGTTGGAAAAAGGATGTGCCGTGCTGCTTGGCGCTGCCATGACGGCCGGGCTGACGGCGTGTGGCGGTACACAGGGAGCGGTGCAGGAAACAGGACAGGAGCAGGAAGCTGCTCAGGAGGAACAGGCTGACCCGGTAGAGACGGAGTCGGCAGAGGAAGCAGAAGAAGCATCCCGGTATTCTATTACGGAAGAAAACGACAATCAGGAGCTTACCATGAATCGTCAGCCGGAGGCTTCCTACTGGTTTCCGGCAGGCCTGCTGGAATGGAATGCAGCCGAGGATGAAGATCTTATATTCAATGTGAGCACTGTGCCGTTAAAAGAACGGGTAGATACAGCGGACCTTGAGACGGTGAACGGGACACAGAATAAGGATACCAAAAGCATGGCGATCTCGATCATGAATGGAAGCACCAGCGGCAACTCACCCCATGGCTTAAATAAGATGAATGCGAACGCTTTTTCTTACTGGCAGTATGTGGATCTGCTTGTATACTGGGGCGGTTCTTCGGGAGAGGGACTGATCGTGGCGCCCAGTGCAGATGTGGTGGACGCAGGACACAAGAACGGTGTTCTGGTGATCGGAACGGTATTTATGCCCCAGACTGCCCACGGCGGAAAGATGCAGTGGCTGGAAGATCTTCTTCTGAAAGAAGAGGACGGAAGCTATCCGGTGGCGGATAAACTGATTGAAGTTGCGAAGACCTACGGGTTTGACGGATGGTTCATGAACCAGGAGACGGAAGGAACGGACGAAGAGCCGCTGACAGCGGATCATGCGGCGCGGATGCAGGAATTCCTTTCTTATTATAAGGCGCAGGCACCGGAACTGGAACTGATCTATTATGATTCCATGACGGTAGACGGTGAGATGGACTGGCAGAATGCACTGACAGACAAGAACGCCGCATTCCTGAAAACGGAAGACGGAGCGGACGTGGCGGATGATATGTTCTTAAATTTCTGGTGGACCACAGAAAAGCTGGCACCGGAAGAACTGTTAAAGTCTTCCGCGGAACTGGCGGCAGAAAAGCAGATTGATCCCTACAGTCTGTATGCCGGTGTTGATCTGCAGAGCAACGGATATGCAACTCCCATTGACTGGAGTCTGTTTGAGAATCCGGCCGGCGGAACTTATACATCCTTAGGACTTTACTGTCCCAGCTGGGCGTATTTTTCGGCGGAGACCGTGCAGGATTTCTGGAAACAGGAGAATAAGCTCTGGGTCAATGCCAAGGGAGATCCGTCGGCAGAGGTACAGCCTGCTGATCATACGGAATGGCGCGGCGTTTCCACTTATGTGGTAGAGCGCACTGCGCTTACAAGCCTTCCTTTTGTGACGAATTTCTCTACAGGAAACGGTTACGGTTTTTATAAAAACGGAGAACTGATCAGTATGCTTGACTGGAACAACCGGAGTATATCCGACGTTCTTCCTACATACCGTTACATGATAAAGAACGGAGAAGGAAATAACCTTGCGGCAGACCTGGATGTGGGTGATGCTTATTACGGCGGTAACAGCTTGATTCTGCGCGGTGCCATGAAGGCAGGCGTGGAATCTGAGATCAGGCTCTACAGTGCGGCGCTGCCTGTGGCAGACCAGATGATCTTTACCACAGCGGCGAAGACAAGGGGCGGCGAGATCGCTCTGGATGCAGTGATCACCACACAGGACGGTGCAGAGACGGTTCTGCCGGGAGACAAAAAAGCCGGAGAAGAGTGGACGGTGATAAGCTATGATATGTCATCCCTTTCCGGAAAGACAATTAAAACGATCTCTTACCGTTTGTGTTCCAATGTGGATGTGAGCGGACTGCAGTTCAGATTCGGTAATATTACCATGGCGGAGCGAGGCAAAGAAGAGAGTGCTTCCGTGAGCAATGTGCAGGTTTTGGACAGCGAGTTTGATGAAGACGGCATGTATGCAGGTGTGCGTCTTGCGTGGGATTCAGACGCAGAGACGGATTACTATGAGGTATACAGGATCAATCAGGATCAGACCAGGTCATTGCTGGGTGTTTCCAATACCACAAGTTTTTATGTCAATACGCTGCCCCGCACGGATGAGACAAATCAGTCAGTCTTTGAGATCATGCCTGTGAATGCGCTTCTGGAAGAAGGGAGCAGCGCGCAGGTGACTATGGAATGGCCGGATAACAGTCTGCCGAAGGCGGCTTTCACGGCGGATAAGACGCTGGCGGCACCGGGAGAGTCTGTTACGTTTACCAGCCTGTGTTCCCAGAATACAGAAAAAGTGACGTGGAGCATTACCGGAGCGGACACGGAAACGGCGGAAGGAAACGAAGTAACAGTCACCTATCCGGCGGAAGGTGTATATACAGTGGCTGTCAAGGCGGAAAACTCATCAGGCAGCAGTGAAGCAGTGCAGGAAAGCTATATAATTGTAACCGAAAAGGCGGCAGATGGTCTTGTACTTCTTTCTCAGAACGCACCTGCAGAGGCAGACGCCTATGTGAATGATAATGAAGCGCCGCAGTTTGCGGTTGACGGTGACGTGACGAAGAAATGGTGTGCCACAGGAGGCGCGCCTCATGAGATCACACTGGATCTAGGAGAGGTCAGAACCGTCAGCGCGGTGGACGTTTACCATGCCGAGGCAGGCGGCGAGAGTCCGGATATGAATACCAAGTCTTACGCGGTCTGTGTCAGCGAAGACGGTGCGGCATTTGAGGAAGTCAGAACTGTGACCAGAAATACGGCAGGCACCACGCATGATACTTTTGCGCCGGTAAACGCCAGATTCGTGAAACTGGTAGTAAATAAACCCACTCAGGGAAGCGACAGTGCGGCCCGTATTTATGAAGTGGAAGTCTATGGACTGGAAGAGCCCATGGAGTAAGGAATGGTGTGTAAGAAAGAAAAGACTGCCCTTGAATCTGATTTCGGCAGAACAGACATTAAGAGTGGCATGGGCTGTTAAAGAATGATCCGGAAAAGGGGCCTGAGCAGGTATGTTCAGGCTTCTTTTCCGGTTGAACCGGCAATGCTGACGCAGCCATTTATGGGCACAAAGTACCAGAGAGAAGCATATTGATTTTTGGGAAGAAGGAAGGTATACTCATTGCGGTTCTATATTTTACATACCGGAGGTATTTTGTGATGAAAATCAGGATGAAAATGATTATCTGTTTTTCTGCAATCTGCATCGGATGTATGCTGATTGCTATGTTGAGTGCTCTGACACTGACACGAAAGCGTTTCAACTCAATGAATGATCTGCAGGCTAAGACAGCGGCAGACTTTTATGCATCGGAAATCGAGACATGGCTGGAACAAAAGACTTCTATTGTGGATGCGGCAGTTGTGTACATGGAATCGCTGGAGGAACTGGATGAGGATGCAGTAGTGGATTATCTCGAAGGGCTGCTGCAGTCCGGTGAGGGGATCACGGATGTTTTTGCGGCCTTTACCGACCGCACGTTTCTGGACGGAAGCCGGCTGGAAATGGGAGCCGACTGGGATTACACAGGATATCCCTGGTATACAGAGGCGCTGGCGTCTGATGGAAAAGTTTTATGCACGCCCTATATGGACGGCCAGATGGTGGTGCCTGTTTCCAGAAAATTTACCTGTAAGAACGGGGCTGAGGGTGTGATCGGCATGAGCCTGCAGCTGGGGACGCTGTTTGAGGCGATCAATGAGGTGTCCGGCAGCACTGACGGCAGCTATGTTTTTATGCTGGATAGTGACGGACTGATTCTGATGCATGCAAATAGCGAATTTTTGCCTTCAGCAGAAAAAATGAGTGCGGTCACTGATGTACTGGGAGGTGCATATGCTGCTGCGCTTGATGACATAGGAATACCAGTGGACGATTATGACGGTGTAAAGCGTTATCTGATGGCTGTGCCAAACAGCCTTGGAAGGATTGTGGTGGCCACACCGGTATCTGTCTACAATGAGGCATCTTCCCAGCTGGTGGTCAATTTTATCATTACAATCATGATTGCTGCCGTGATTTCAGCAGTGATCGTGGCAATATATAGTGGAAGTATTACGAAGCCCATTGTTGTGATGCAGCGTGAGATCACGGAACTGCGCGAACTGAAACTGCAGATGAATCAGAACAGGGAGACTCTGGGCGGAAGACAGGATGAAATCGGGATCATGGATCAGGCTATCCAGGAACTGCGCGGCAGGTTGAATCAGATTGTGCAGCATATGGTCGATGCAGCCGATTTGTTAAAGAGCCAGTTCTATAATGTGCGAAGCTCGGTACAAAGCTCGACGGATGACAACAGCTCGATCAAAGGCACCCTGGAACAGATTGTTGCGGCGATCAATGATGTTGCCCAGCATACATTGCAGGCGAATGAGAATCTGACGGAGTTTGCGGAAGATCTTTCCGGTGTTGCGGAGCGCATGGAGCGCATGAACGGTGTGGCGGCTTCGGCGGTAGGACAGTGTCGTGACGGTATGGATACCGTGGAACTGCTTTCACAGAAGATCGATCAGAGCCGCGAATTACAGACGGTTACCTCGGAAACAGCCGGTATGCTGTCTCAGAAATCTTTTTCGATTGACGGAATCAGCAAGACGATCGGCGAGATTGCCAGCCAGACCTCCTTACTTGCCCTGAATGCTTCCATTGAGGCGGCAAGAGCGGGAGCGGCCGGAAGAGGCTTTGCCGTAGTGGCCGAGGAAATCGGTATGCTTGCGTCCCAGACTGCATCTGCCACGGGAGACATTAATCAGATCATTGCAGAAATTCAGCAGGGGATCAAAGATGTCAGCAGCCAGATCAGTCAGATGCAGAACAATACGATAGACTGCATAAGTGTAATGGAAGATACGCAGGGAGTATTCCAGAAGATCAGCGGGAATATTTCCGGAATGGAAAATGACATAAATGAACTTGAAGCGGCAGTAGACAGTTTGAACCGCAATAAGGACGGGATCGTTGACAGATTCTGCAGTATTTCAAGCGAGACGCAGGAATTGACGGCGGCCAGCCAGGAAGTTAATGGACGTGTGGAAGACCAGGGTGTTGAGATGGACCGCATCAACGATGCCATGACAGAGCTTCGTGAGGTGGTGGACCGTTTGTATGGTATTATTGAAGAGTTCCATGTGTAGTGTACACAGGGAAAACGCGCCGGATATGATCCCCGGATGGCAGCAGCTGTCCGGGGATTTTGTTGTCCGGGAACGGCTTTTGTGCATAAAAGTATTTCTCAAAATATGTGATATGAGGTATAATAAAAAATAATACATTTCACAGACGGGAATGAGGCAGGATCTGTCCCGGTGTGAAAACGGATAGGATTGCAGATATGAAAAGGATACGAAGAAATCAACAGATACATGGTATTTTTGCGCTGTTTGCGGTGGCGGTGCTTGGTATGATACTGCTGCCCGTGACGGTCAGCGCGAAACAGCCCCGCATCGTGAAAGTGGCATTTTTCCCCATGGAGGGATTCCATACTTATTCGGAGGAGACAGGATACGGCGGCATGGATGTGGCCTATCTGGAAGAGCTGTGCAGCTATACCGGATGGAATGTGGAGTATGTGGACTGTGAAAGCTGGGATGATGCGCTTGAGAAGTTAGAAGCCATGGAAGTGGATCTGGTGGGATCGGCGCAGTATTCTGCACAGCGGGCGGAGGTCTTTGACTATGCGGCGCTGCCCAGCGGATATACATACGGGTGTCTGTTTGTGCAGGACAGCAGCAACCTTGCTTTCGAGGACTTCGGGCGTATGCAGGATATGGTGTTTGGCGCTGTAGAGACCTATATCCGGAAGGGGGAGTTTCTGGATTATCTGGACCGGAACGGGATCAGCGATCCGAAACTGCAGGAATATGATACGACAAAAGAACTGCAGGAGGCGCTTGAAGCCGGAGAGATCGATGTGGCGGTCCATACGCTGACAGAGGTCCGGGAGGGGCAGTGCCTGGTGGGCAAGTTTGCTTATGCACCTTACTATTACATATCCTGGAAGGGTAATACGGCATTACTGGATGAATTGAACCGCGGAATTGAGGAGATCAACATGGCCGGCCCTACGCTGGAACAGGAACTTGTGAACCGCTATTACGGAGACCGGCGGGAAAATTTTGCGGCTGAGGAACTGCTTCTGATCGACCGCGGGAATACGGTCAGGATCGGTTTTTATAAAAATACAAGACCGCTGGCTTATCTTAATGATCAGGGGGAAGCGGACGGCATCTATATTCAGATTCTGAAGGCGGCTTCGGAGAAAAGCGGGATTCCGCTGGAATTCTGCGCGATGGACAGAGAGACATACTGGAAGGATCTGCTGGCGGACGGAACCATTGATTTTTATGTGGGCGCCAACAGTGTGCAGCTTGCACGGGATAAAGAGATTACGCTGAGCAATGATTTCATGTCTTATAATTCCGTGATTGTATCGAAGATCGGCTATGTCCTGTCAGAGAACCAGGTAACCATGGCACTGACCAGAGGGCGTACCTATTGGGCTGACAGTATTGAAGGAGACAGCCGGGTTATTTACTGCGACGATGCCAAGGATTGTCTGCTGGCTGTTGAAAACGGCCAGGCGGACATTACCATGCTCAATACGATAGAGTATAACTATCAGTCCAAGAATGAGAGGTTTGCGAACCTGATGGAATGGGAAAACTACCGGTTTCAGTCAGGATGTGCGCTGGCGGCGGCGAAGGATGCGGATCCGGTCCTGTGTGAAGTGATGAATAAGTCCATCCGGCTTGTGCCGGCAGCGGATAAAGAGGGTATTATCAACCAGTATATGAATATTCCTTATGACAGTTACGAACTGTCTGATTATCTGTATCAGACAAAGGATGTGATTGCCATTGCAGCGGTTATTGTGACATGCATCGTCATCTTTGGTTTAACGCTATCCCGCATACGGCAGAAATCCTATCGTCTGCTGGAAACGAAAAATGCGGAACTGCAGGTTGCCATCCGCAATGCGGAGAAAGCCAACCGGGCAAAGTCGGAGTTTATGGCGCATATGTCTCATGATATGCGCACGCCTATCAACGGGATCATGGGTATGCTGAATATTGCCGAGAAGAATCCGGAGGATGCCGACAGGCAGGAGGACTGCAGAAAGAAGATCAAGACATCGGCGGAGCATCTGCTGTCGCTGATCAACGATGTGCTGGATATCAATAATCTGGAAAGCGGCAAGCTGGAACTTACCGATGAAAAGTTCAGCATCCGTGAACTGGTGGGGAACTGTATGGTGATCCTGAATGGTCAGGCGGCGGCCCGGAATATCAGCCTGACTGCGGACTTCGGGGAACCTGACGAACTTCCTCATGAGTATTTTACGGGAAGCCCGCTGCATATCAAACAGATCCTGATCAATATAGCCGGCAATGCAGTGAAATATAATAAACCGGACGGAAGCGTGGAAATCAGGTGCAGACAGGTGTCTGAGGAGGACGGGACTGCAAGGATATGCTTTGAGATTGCCGATACCGGCCAGGGCATGAGCAGAGAATTTCTGGAACATATTTTTGAACCCTTCACCCAGGAGGAGAGCGGCGCCAGAACCACTTATCAGGGAGCAGGGCTTGGCATGACGATTACCAAGAGACTGGTGGATCATATGGGCGGAACCATACAGGCGGAGAGTAAACCCGGAACGGGAAGCATCTTTACTGTGATCCTGCCGTTTAAAGTGGTGTATCAGGAAAAGCAGGAGGAGAACGGAGCGCCGGATATGGCCGGGGTGGCCGGTAAACATGTACTGCTGGTGGAAGACAATGACTTAAACAGGGAAATTGCCGAGTATATTCTGGAGGAGAGCGGCATGAAGATTACCTCTGCCGTCAACGGACAGGAAGCAGTGGATCTTTTTAAGGAATCGGAGCTTTATACGTATCAGATTATCTTCATGGACATCATGATGCCTGTTATGGACGGACATGAAGCGACGAGAGCCATCCGCAGTCTTGACCGACCGGATGCCGCCGAAATTCCCATCGTTGCCATGACAGCCAACGCTTTTGCGGAGGATGTGCAGGCGGCAAAAGACGCCGGAATGAATGAACATATGGCGAAACCGATTGAACCGGAGAATATCAACCGCGCGCTGAGCCGGTGGCTGGGGGATTCCCGTGAGCAGAACCGATAAATCATGCCGGTGTGCTTGGTAGAATAATTTTGTAATGGCAGACACAGCGTCTGCCATTTTTGTGGTTTTATCCGGATGAATTTCAGATCAACTGCGCATAATCAAAGAATATAATGAAATGAAAGTGCGCATAATCAAAGAAAATAATAGAATGAAAGTGCGCATAATCAAAGAAAATAATAGAATGAAAGTGCGCATAATCAAAGAATATGATAAAATGAAAGTGCGCATAATCAAAGAATGTGATAGAATGAAAGTGCGCATAATCAAAGAATGTGATAGAATGAAAGTGCGCATAATCAAAGAATATAAATAAATGAAACTGCGCACTATAAAAGTGAAGCAGAAAGTGACAGCGGATAACAGGAAAATCAGGAAAGAAGGTGGCACACATGCTGTTAAAAAGAAAAGCATATGGCAGTCTTTTAAAATGGAAAACAGAATGCAAGGGTACAAAGGCAATATTGATTGAGGGTGCCAGACGGATCGGCAAATCGACAGTTTGTAAAGAATTTGGAAAGAATGAGTATAAGAGCTGTCTTTTAATTGATTTTGCACGGGCGGGAACAAATATCAGAGAGTACTTTGAGAATTATTTAAATGATCTGGATACGTTTTTTATGCTGCTGTCTACGGCATATGGCCAAAGGCTGTATGAGAGAGAATCATTGATTATTTTTGACGAAGTGCAGATGTATCCGAAAGCAAGAGAAGCAATTAAGTATCTTGTGGCGGATGGAAGATATGATTATATTGAAACAGGTTCTTTGATCTCCATCAGAGAAAATGTAAAGGATATTGTAATTCCCTCGGAAGAAAGACGGTTAAAAATGCATCCGCTGGATTTTGAAGAATTTGCATGGTCTATGGGTGAAGATATACTGATCGAGTATATGAAAAGATGTTTTGAAAAACGTGAGATACCTGAGAGGGAAATGCATAACAAAGCAATGCTTTTGTTCAAACAGTATATGCTTGTAGGCGGTATGCCGAAAAGTGTTGTCCTTTATCTGGAAAATAAAAAGGACTTTGAGGCGGCAGACAGGGAGAAGCGTGATATTCTGGAACTTTACAGAAGTGATATCATGAAGATTAATGCACAGTATAAGAGCAGAGTTATTTCGATATTTGACCAGATACCCGGACTTTTATCACAACACGAGAAAAGAGTGATATTTAAGCGGGTGGGGGAGGGATCTTATGCAGACCAGTATGAGGATACCTTTTTTTGGCTGGCGGACTCCATGATTGCCAATGAATGTTTTCTGTGCAATGACCCGAATGTAGGTTTGTCGGTAAATGAAACGAGGACCTATATTAAATGCTACATGGGGGATACAGGACTTCTTGTAAGCCATGCCTTTGATGAAAATGAGCTTTTGGAGTCGGAAGTTTATAAACAGATTCTGGAAGGCAGGCTGGCGCTGAATGAAGGTATGTTGTATGAAAATGTAATTGCACAGATGCTGGCGGCCAATGGGCACAAGTTGTATTTCTATACGCATTATGATGTCGGAAGCCACCGGAATGATATAGAGATTGATTTTCTGTTATCCAATAACAGTAAGTTGAAATACAAAATGTATCCGGTAGAAGTGAAATCAGGAAACAGATATACAACAAAATCTCTTTTGAAATTCCGGGAGAAATATCATAGCAGAATCGGTGAAAGCTATATTATTCATCCGAAAAATATGAGTATAAAGGATGGAATCATATGTATTCCGCCTTATATGACTATATGTTTGTAATTTGTGATAATAATAAACATCTCTTGTTTGCTTGCGTTTGCTTCGTAAATCTCGTTTTTACGAAGCAAATTTACTTTTTTAAGGATTTTTTAATAATTCCTGCGTTACACTGTCCCGAAAGCCGAAAATAATCTGCCTTAGATTGGAAGAATACGGCGTGCGGATCAGAGAAAAGGAGAAGCCATGTTTACAGGCCGGACCGGAAGGATGAAAGCGCGCCGCATAGGGCAGATCGTAAAGGCATAAGAATGCAAGTTGACCGATCAGGTCAAAATAAACAGAAAGGACAGGGACAGATGTTTTTACGGATACTACAGAAAGATTTAAAACGAAAAAGAACCATGAACATGATACTGCTGCTGTTCATCATACTGGCGTCAATGTTTCTCGCCAGCAGTGTGGATAATCTGGCTGCGGTGAGCGGAGCCATTGATCATTTTCTGGATATGGCCAAAGTGCCGGATTCCATTGCAATTGCTTTGCTGGATGGAGAACAGGACGGCATCGCGGATTTTTTGAAGGAACAGAAGTGGGCTTTAGAGTCTGAGGTGACCGATGGTTTTAATCTGATTAATGAAAACGTGGCGGTTACAAACTGTCAGGCGGATCCGGAACGGACAGGATATGAGCGGACCAATACATTGTTTATTCAAAAGATTCCACAAAACTTCATGAAGGTCTTTACGGAGGAGAACGAAATGCTTGTGCTGGCGCCCGGAGAGATCGCGTTCCCTAAAGTGGAGGCTGATAAAAATGACCTGCAGGTGGGAGACAGTGTCTGTGTCAGAATAGGAGATGTGGAGCAGGAGTTTCGTATTGCGGCCATTGTGAAGGACGCAGTGTTCGGAAGCCCTATGATGGGGTTCAAGCGGCTTTTTATCGGGGAGGAGGATTTTGCCCGGTATGAAAATCAGGATGGGATTGTTCGTACAAGAATTTATAGTATAGTTTATGCTGATCAAGAGAAATTCAAACAGGAGTGGAAAGAACAGAATTTTAGTGTAATCAGTGGTATTGAGGGAAAAGGTGTGATCCGGTTGTGTTACATTATGGATATGCTGATCGCCGGGGTTCTGATTGTAGTGAGTATCTGCCTGATTCTGCTGGCTTTTCTGGTGCTGCGGTTTACCATTGTCTTTACGCTGCAGGAGGATTATAAAGAGATTGGTATTATGAAGGCCATCGGTATGCGGGATATGGGCATCAAAGGGCTGTATCTGATTAAATATTTTGCCCTTGCCGTGACAGGTGCGCTGATCGGCCTGGTATTCAGTGTGCCTTTCGGCAGAGCCATATTGAAACGGGCTGTGGTCAATATCGTAGTGGAACAGACGCAGCAGCATTTTATCATTCATATTGTGTGTGCGGCGGCTGTGGTGGGCATTGTATTGCTTTTCTGCTATATGAGTACCAACAGGTTAAAGAAAATTTCCGCGCTGGAAGCCATCAGAAGCGGTTCTGCCGGCGAGCGTTATCATGCCAAAAGTCCGTTGAAGCTGTGGAAACAGGCGGGGATGAGGCCCTTCTTTTATCTGGCGGTCAATGATATTCTGAGCAGCTTAAGGCGGTTCGGCGTCCTGCTCATGACTTTTTGTCTGGGGATACTGTTGATTCTGCTTCCCTTAAGTGCGGCAAATACGCTGAAAAGTGACGGCGTTATCTGGGAATTCGGGCTAAGTCCATCGGATGTGTACCTGGATACGGGAAGAGGAGAGACTTATGTGACGGATATGGATCTCATGTTCCGCGATATGGAAAAGATTGAACAGACACTTGCCGAAAAAGGCATGAAAGCGGTGACGGGAGCAGATATGGGGTATATGATTCCGTGCTATGCAGAGGATCCTGAGGACAGCGTAACCTGCTATACGCTGCAGGCTGTGGGAAACTGGGACAGACATTATGCGCTTCTTTCGGGAAGAGAACCGGAACTGGCCAACGAGGTGATTCTTACGGAAATTACCGCCGGAGAACTGGGGGTAGGAATAGGTGATACAGTACATTTTTTGATGAAAGACCGCCCGGAAGAATTTATGGTCACAGGAACTTATCAGTCCATGATGAATATGGGGCAGGGATTTCGGGTGAGCAGGAGCGCGGAGATGGATCCTGATTATGCAGGCGGAATCATGTGTATACAGGTGGAGATTGAGGATATGGAGAGTGAGGAGGCCTGTAAAAAGCTTGCGGAAATTTTTCCGGATTACAGGATCATGGATGTCAGAGGGTTTCTGGACAGTATGATCGGAGGCATCATTGGGCAGATCGACAGGCTTGTTTACTTTATCGTGGGAATCGTTCTTGTGATCAACGGACTGATCACGGTTCTTCTGATGAAAACGATTATGTCCAGAGAGCGGGGAGAGATTGCATTGTTAAAAAGCATGGGATTCGTGGATCGATCCCTTCAGGCATGGCAGACTGTGCGGGTGCTTCTGATGCTGGCGGCATCCATGCTGCTTGGTACGTTTTTGTCGTTTCTGCTTGCGCCCTGTGTGATCGGGCCGATTTTCGCCATGATGGGTGCTACGTCCATTGAGCTTGTTATGGGGAGCGTGGAAGTGTATGTGTTTTATCCGCTGCTGCTGTTTTTTGTAACGGGAGTCACGGCGTTTATATGTTCAGGCGGGGTGAAGAGAGTGGATATGAAGGAAGTAAATGAAGGAGAGTAAGATCATCAGGCTGAAGGGACTCTGCCTGCACACGCTGTCATAAGACCGGAAGGCAGAAAAGAAAGATGAAATTTAAAATAGAAAGGTTTGGAGACGGAGATCAAGATGATGGAAAGTTTAATGGTTAAGGATTTGTGCAAGACATATATTGTGAATAAGAGACAGAATAATGTATTGCGGAATATTAATATGGAAATAAAACAGGGGGAAATGGCGGCGGTCATGGGGCCCAGCGGATCGGGGAAATCCACGCTTCTTTATACGGTCAGCGGGATGGATGACCTGACTGCAGGAAGGGTAAATTTTTTCGGGAAGGATATCGGGAGCTTGACTCCTGCTCAGATGAGCAGTCTCAGGCTGGATGAGATGGGATTTATTTTCCAGCAGATGTATATGTTAAAAAATCTTACAATTTATGATAATATCATCTTACCGGCTTATCAGTCCGGAAACGGCAGAGGCAGGGAAAAGCGTAAGGAGATCAACAGCCGGGCAAAGGAACTGATGCATAAGCTGGGGATCAGTGAGATCGCGGAACATGACATCAACGAGGTATCGGGAGGCCAGCTGCAGCGGGCATGTATCTGCCGCAGCCTGATCAACCGGCCGAAGATGATCTTTGCGGACGAACCTACCGGCGCACTGAATCAGCAGAATTCAGGAGAAGTCATGAAGGAACTGAACCGCATCAACAGAGAGGGAACTACCATTTTGTTAGTCACTCATGATATGAAGGTGGCGGCCAAGTGCGACAGGGTGCTGTATATTGAGGATGGAAGCATAAAAGGTGAGTATATTTTTTGGAAATACAACGGGCCGGAAGAGAACCGGGAACGGGAGAAGAAGCTGTCGGTATGGCTGATGGAGATGGGATTCTGATTCTGCGGAAGTCCGGGTAAACATATGAAATAAGAACAGCGGAATGAGGAAGCGTTATGACAGATATTCTTTTGGTGGAGGATCATAGAGAACTGAATGAATTGATACGGGTTTTTCTGGAACGGGATGGATATGCTGTACAGGGTGTCTTTTCCGGGGAGGAAGCTCTTGGATATCTGGAAGAGCACAGGGTAAAAATTGTGATTCTGGACGTTTCGCTGCCCGGCATGGACGGATTTGCGGTGTGTTCTGCCATCAGGGAGCAGAGTAATACACCGGTTCTGTTTCTCAGCGCAAGGGTGGAGAAGGAGGATCAGATCAACGGTTTTCTACAGGGAGCGGACGATTATGTGGAGAAGCCGGTGGATATGGATATCCTGAGCGCCAGAATCAGGGCGCTGCTCCGGCGCAACTATGACCTGAAACGGGAAAATGCAGTGATCCATTCAGGAGCATTGTCTGTTGACAAGGAGTCCAAACGGGTTTTTATCGGTCAGCGGGAGATATTTCTCACAGTCAAGGAGTATGAACTGCTTGTGCTGTTTGCGGAGAATCCGGGAAAAACGCTACGCAAGGAATATCTGTTTGGTGCGATATGGGGGGTGGACAGCTTCAGTGAAAACCAGACCTTGACCGTACACGTCAAAATGCTGAGAGACAAGATCGAATCGGATCCGAAAAAGCCGGAGCGGATTGTAACTGTCTGGGGGATAGGGTATCGGTATGAGGAAATATAATGTAATCATGGCTTTCTCAATGTTGACTTGTTTGGTCATTTCTGTGCTGCTGTATGTGTTGTGCCGGTATGACGAAAACGAGGAAGACATGGGCTATAAAGTGGAGATTAACCGGATCATGGCGGGCTTGGAGGAGGCGGGAGCTTTTTCTGAGCCTGATCTTCGTAACATGGTCTATGTGAAAGGAGTTTATTTTCTGCCGCAGAAACCGGCGGCCGGGGTGGAACCGGAAACCGTGCAGGAGCTGACGGCCGGGGCGGAACCGGAAGCCGTGCAGGATATAGAAAGCTTTTACAGAAACCATAACGGGCTGCACAGTACAGTGCAGCCGCTGGCCCCAGGGGGGAAGCTTACGGGTTATGTCAGATTTGATTATACGGCAGGTACAGGAAACAGAAGGATTTTGTGGACGGCGGAAGGGCTGCTGTTCTTTTTCTGGCTCATGATTTTCGGACTGCTCTGGTATGTCAGACAGAAGGTGATCAGGCCCTTCCATGTGATCAGCGAGATGCCGTATGAACTGTCCAAAGGAAATCTGTCGGTGGAGCCGGAAGAGGACGGAAGCCGGTTTTTCGGCAGATTCCTGTGGGGGATCGGGATGCTGCGGGATGCGCTGAAGGCTGCAAGAAGCAGAACCATGGAACTGGAAAAGGAAAAGAAACTGCTGCTTTTGTCCATATCCCATGATATTAAGATACCTTTAAGTGCGGTAAAACTCTATGCCAAAGCACTGCAGGAAAACATGTACGACACGGAAGAACAGCGCAGATACGCGGCGAGGCAGATCGGAAGTCATGCCGGGGAGATCGAGAATTTTGTGAAGGAGATCGTGAGTACGGCCAGTGAGGATATTTTTGATATTGAGGTGGCGGAAGGGGAGTTTTATCTGCAGGATTATGTGGAAAAGGTCAGGCGGTTTTATGTGCCGAAATGCAGGCTGGTGATGACGGAACTGGCCACCGGTGCATATGAGAATAAAATTTTGAAAGGAGATATGAACAGAGCCTTTGAGGTTATGGGAAATCTGATGGAAAATGCTTTGAAATACGGGGATGGAAGGAAAATCAGCCTGTCCTTTTACGAGGAGGATTTTTGTCAGGTCATAGAAGTGTTCAACACGGGCGAAACGGTTACGGCACAGGAACTGCCCCATCTGTTTGACAGTTTTTACCGCGGGAGCAATGCCCGCGGACGGGAGGGAAGCGGTCTTGGACTGGCTGTCAGCAGGCGGATCATGCAAAGGATGGAAGGAGATATTTTCGCACGGAGGGAAGCGGACGGGATGTGCTTCGGACTTGTGTTCCGGCTGGGATGAATAAAAAAGCCTCTCAGAATGATATAGAGCATCTGAAAGGCTTTTGTAATGTAGAACACTGTTCTGTATTATACAGCAAGCTGCTTTATAACAATGGCAAAATATCCCTTTCCGCCGGTGTTGAACAGCAGGCTGTAAGGGGGATACTGTTTGTCAAAAATACGGATAAACTGATCGTAGGTCTGTAAGTCATTTTTCTCAAGATTATATTTGACACCCAGATCAAAATGCCTTGCCAGATAGTCTACAAACTGTTCTGAAAGAATTTTCATGGCATAGACTGCGGTCTTGTCTACTTTCTTAAATTCCTGATCCAGAATGCTGTTGAGTGTATTAAGGATCAGAGATTCCTCAAAGACCAGAAAAACCTGCATCCGCTTTTTGTCTTTGGTGCTGTAGCTTAAGCGGTAGCAGAGTGTCTTGTCAGAAGCAAAATCTTCTCCGCTGTAGTGTTTGCTGATGAGATGGGCATCGGCCTGACACATGGTCTGCAAACCTTGAATGACTGCTTTGGAGAGAGAGGCAAGCTCATCTTCTTCGGGCTGATGAACCCACTTATTGGGATTCTTGCCGGTGATGGCCCGGTCTTCCACCATGATATGGCCATTGAGCCATCCCACGCAGATACCGAGGAAATGCTGTACGGATTCTATAGAATAATCCCGTGCTTCCAGTTCTTCTTCCAGTGCGGGCAGCGTCTGATCGCGCAGATTTGCGTGCAGACTTTTATGTACGGCATATCCGGGATAGTTGATGGACTGCATATAAGCCTCTTCTTCCGCAAAATGTTTTAAAGTATAGCTTTTAAAATATTTGATGCCTTCCCTGCATGCGTGACGCTGCTTTGCAGAATCTTCATTGAGGGAGAGCATCCTGCCGACGATCGAAAAAAGCCTCTGGTGGGCACGGTCGATAACATCCACGCCAAGGTTAAATCGATCATTCCATTTTACCTCTTTCAACATGAAAGCCTCCTTTGCCATTCGTTCCCGAATCTTTTTCTGATATTTTACCATAAATATCAAAAAAGAACAATTTCCTGTTTTACGCAAAACGTTCTGTTGTTTCGCAAAGAACGGCAGTTCACATCTGGCGCCGGCCTGTCAACTTTATTCTCCGTCCAGCGTAAAACTGTCCACGATCTCGCGCAGCGAGTCGGCATAGGTGATGGTCTGTTCTACCATGTTGTAGGTGTCTGTCGCCAGAGAAACGATACTTGCGTTGTTGTCCACCACGCTGACCACGCCGGAAGAGGTTTCGGAGATAGAGTTGTTGATCCGTCCTATAGCTTCCGTGATCCTTATGATGGTGTGGTTCATCTCACTGATGGAGTTGTCGATCTCTGCCATGGTGCGGTTCACGTATCCCGCATCGTCGGAGTACTGCTCACTGACTTTCATGAAATTGCCGTAATCTGCCAGAACCGTGTGATCCAGAAAATCCAGGGCTGCATTCAGGCTGTCGGCCATTCGTTCCACGGCTGCATTCACCTCTGTGACAATCTGGGTAATACCGTTTACCGTCTGGGATGACTGTTCGGCCAGTTTGCCGATCTCGTCAGCTACCACGGCGAATCCGCGGCCCTGTTCGCCTGCTCTTGCGGCCTCAATGGAGGCATTCAGGGAAAGAAGGGAGGTCTGGCTGGCGATCTCCATGATGTTTTTGGCCAGATCATTGATCTTGGAGACAGCCTTGGAATCTTCTATGGCAATGGCGGAGGTGTCCTTGACGGTCTGGTACATATCTCTTGTCCGTGCGCTTGCCTGCAAAGTGTCGTCTTTCAGTTTCTCAGCACGTCTCATGATTTCCTCAGAAAGCGTGACACCTTCTCTGGCTTTCGCGGTGATGTCTGATGTATTCTGTTCCACTTCTACGATTTCGCTGCTGATAGCCTCTGTATTCTGGGCAGTCTGTTCCATGCTTGCGGAGACCTGCTGTGCCGTGGTGGAATTGCTGTTGGCGTTATCATTGACCGTAGTTGCAATCTGATGCAGTTCATCGGCACTGTTGCTGATGTATTCCGAAGCGGATGAGATGTCGGTCATCATCTGGCTGAAGGAATGCCGCATTTTCTGGACGGCGCGGCTCATTTCGCCGGTCTCATCCCTGTGCTTGAGCAAGGGGTGATAGGAATCATCCTGGGAAATATCCAGATCGGCAGTCTTGCGGATGACATTGGTCACAATCTTGATGGGTGTGGTGATGGTGCTTGCAAAGATAAAGCCCAGCACGGTAAAGATTGCAATAATGATGAGGCAGGTGGTAATGCTGGTGGAGACGGCGCCCTGCCGCATGTCTTCCAGAGGATCCAGAATTACGTCCTGATCCATCAGAAGGCAGAAAATCCAGTTGTTCAGGTCTGACACGTTGTACGCCAGATACTGTCCGGTGCTTTCGTTGGTCACCAGACCGGCGGAAGGAACGCTTCCTGCTGCAATCTGATCTACCAGTCCGGTGATGGTTGTGTTATCGGATTTGGTTCCTACCATGGACTCATCGGGATGGTAAATGAATACGCCGTTGCTGTCCAACAGGCAGGCATAGCTGGTGTCCGAGTCAAAAATACTGATATCGGTCAGCTCGTCGGCAAAGAGAGACACCTTGATATTGGTAAAAAGGACACCCGACAGGGTATTGTCATCAAAATGGCTTGTCTGGGGCACACCGATGGAGATCATCGGCTCGCCGGTCTCCTCGTCAAAGAAGATATTGCTCTGTGCCGGCCGGTTGTTTTCCATGATGTATTTGACAAAGCGCCGGTCTGCATAGGAGGCGCCTTCTGTTGATTCGATAGAACTGGCCAGAAGAAGCAGTTCATCCCCGCATACGAAATTGATACTCTCGTGGGCCGGATTGGCGGTCATGTATTTTTTTAATGCCGCGTGTACTTCGTTGGAGTATTTGTTGCCGTTGTTTGTATTAAAGACAAAGAAATTCTCCGAACTGTCCAGATATTTCATGGTGGAATTGTATTTTTCAATGGATTCATCGATGCCGGAGCCGTGTGCCTTGACGATTTCCAGAAGGGAATCGCTTATATAGTCGGTCAGCGTATCGTGGGCCATGCCGGTCAGGGATCTGTAATTGACAACAGCTGCAATGATGACCGCCGCCGTGATAAAAAGAATCATGACAAAGGCGATCTTTGCTTTGATGGAAGAAAGCTTTTTCATAATGAAACCTCCTGGTAATGGTAACTTCTAATGCTACTTAATCGTTTACGTTATCATATCATATTATAAGGGAAAATCAAAGATTGTTTTTACTCTGGAATCTCAAAATCATAGAAAACGACAAAAACAGCAGGGGAAATTCGTGCAATATATACAATAAAGTACAAATATGTACTAACTTAAACGTTTGAAATACTAAATCATATGAAATGAGAGAACGGAGAACGCTCATGTAAGTAAATTATTTTGATAAAATACAGGTAGATTGAAAAATCAGAGATTGAAGAAAACACTTGCCATTTTTTCAAAAACAACGTAAGCTATGTATAAGGGATTTAAATAATTTAATGGAAAAAATATTTACAGAATATCAGTTTGACGAGAACGATCCAAAATAGGGGGAATGATCAGGCGAAGATGAGTTTGGCGTACACGGGTTATGTCTGCGTGCGGACAGCAGGCCGTTCATCCGACTCGCCGGCTGAACAGAATGGAGGGTTATGATGAAAGAGAAATTGATGACGGTCGGTGTGGACTATGACGAGGTGCTCAAGCGCTTCATGGGCAAGGAAGATTTTTATCTGAGAATGCTGAGGAAATTTCTGGATGATAAGAACTTTGCCGGGTTGAAGCAGACAGTTGAGGAGAAGAACTGGAAAGAAGCATTCACATATGCCCATACGGTGAAAGGTCTGTGCGGCAATCTGGGTCTTGGGGGGATCATGGATTATGCGGGACCGCTCACGGAGGAACTCCGTTCGGAGCCTTATGACGAAGAGGTCATTATGAATTATATGAATCATGTGGTGAAAGTATATGATAAGACCGTGGAAGTAATCCAGTCTTTATAAGCGATGCGAATCGTAATGTTTGAACTGTACGTGGATTTTAAGAGCCTGCCGGCTGGCAGGCTCTGTTTGTTTCGCAGCCGAAAAACTGACATAAGATGAATGCATAATTTTTGAGGGCGTAGGAGCTGTGCCGCCATAAGCTGCGGAAGGTGAAAGGATGCATTTTCTGTAACGGAACGGAGAAGTGGATGGGAAAGAAGATCATGAGTATTTTATGTGCGCTGGGGGCGTTGTTTTGTTTTATTTATTGTACGGTCATTTTTATGGTCCGGTCCGGAAGTAGATTTTATCTTGTGTGGGCGGCCGGAGGCGTTTGTCTGGCCGGGCTTGCCTGTATTTTATATTTCGGTGTCTGGGACAGAATTCCGTCTGTGGTCAGAAAAGTGTTCTGTGGTATGCTTCTGGCGGGGCTTGTTCTGTTTCTGGTCGTAGAGGGGTGCATCATCAGCAGATTCCGCGACAAGGGAAGAGAGGGGCTGGATTATATTATTGTCCTGGGTGCCCAGATGAAGCAGGAGGGTCCCAGCGTGGTGCTGCAGT
This sequence comes from uncultured Lachnospiraceae bacterium, assembly GCA_910586615.1. Taxonomy (GTDB): domain Bacteria; phylum Bacillota; class Clostridia; order Lachnospirales; family Lachnospiraceae; genus UBA3282. The sequence continues at coordinate 34,264 of CAJUJP010000013.1, read as the reverse complement.
TCCGGCTGGATGCGGCCTTTGAGTATCTGACTGCCAATGAGGAGACGGTCTGCATCGTTTCAGGGGGACAGGGAAGAAACGAGCCTTGCAGCGAGGCGGAGGGCATGTATAAATATCTGACGGAAAAGGGAATCGCGGCGGAACGTATTCTTATGGAAGATAAATCAACGGATACCTCCGAAAATATTGCTTACAGCATAGCGCTGATAGAAAAGAAAGATGCCAGTGTGGGAATCGTCACGAATGATTTTCATGTGTTCCGCGGAGTTCATCTGGCAAAAGGTGCGGGCCTGAAGGATGTCTGCGGTATTGCGGCGGATTCAAATATTTTTTTCCGGCTGAATAACATGGTGCGGGAATTTTTCGGGATCATGAAAGATCTGGCGTGCGGGAATCTGGGGTGACGGCAGTTTTCGTCTCTGGCGGCGGAGATGGAAGGGCCGTGAATCTTTACTTGGATTTGGCGGGACGGTATGGTATCATGGTAGTAGGCCGAAGAAAAGGATGCCCGTATAAAACAAAGCGAGGCATTTTGAAGAGCGGAAGACAGAAGGTAACCGGAGTGTTCAAGTGCAGGACGGAGAAACGGAAGAACGGTTAAAGAAGACGATCAGATGAATGGAAAATATATGATAAAAGCAAAATGTACAGCAGTGGTTCTGTTTGCGGGCCTGTGTCTCTGTGCCTGTGGGGGCGAACCCAGGGTAAGTTCTCTGAAACAGGGAATGGATGCAGTCAGGGCGCTGGAATATGAGGAGGCGCTGGTACATTTCGGGAGCGGTCTCGACGCAGGTGAGGATGAACGGCAGATTTACCGGGGGATGGGGCTTGCTTATATGGGAATGACCAGATATGAGGAAGCGGTGTCCTATCTGGAAGCGGCGCTGCATGCCGGCAGAGGCCGGGTTGATGAACTGGATTTTGACATCAATTACTATCTTGCCACAGCCTATTACAGAAACGGGCAGACCCAGGAGGCGGCGGATGCCTACAGTGCGATTCTGGCTATGCGCCCGCGGGAGAAGGATGCCTTTTATCTGCGGGGATGTGTGAAACTGTCCCAGGACGATTTTGAGGGAGCGCAGGCTGATTTTAATGCGGCGGTGGCGCTGGACAGTAAGAACTACGACCAGATGATCAGGATTTATATGGCACTGGAAGAATATGGCTATAAGGATGCCGGGCTGGCCTATCTGCAGAATGCGCTGGCAGAGAACGAGAAATCCATTTCCGATTATGACATGGGGCGGATCTGTTATTATATGGGCGACTATGAGAATGCCCGCAGCCATTTGGCCAACCTCAAGACGGATTACGGCGCGGCATTGTATCTGGGAAGAACCTATGAAGCGCTGGGTGATTATAATTATGCTTCCAGCATTTATGCCGCATATACGGAGAATGACCAGAGCAAGGCAGAGATCTACAACCAGCTGGGATTGTGCCGGATGAAGATGGGAGAATACGAGCCGGCACTGACGGCTTTTCAGGCGGCCATGAATATCGAGGATAACGGCATGATGCAGACGCTGAAGTTCAATGAAATCGTGGCCTACGAGTATATGCGCGATTACAAGACGGCGGCAGCTTTGATGAACAGCTATCTAAAGTCCTATCCGGACGATGCTGCGGCGAAGCGGGAATATGAGTTCCTGCAGACCAGATAAGACCGGCCGGAGGCGGAACTGTTACGATTGACAAGGTATACAGCCGATGGTAGTATTTTAGGTGACAGAAAACACAGTTTTGAGGCAGTGTTGGCGGTAATGGGCCGGGACTTTTCAGACGATATATGTTGAAAGGTGATATGTAGTAACAGTCAGGCCTTACATAAATTTAATTCAGGAAGGTGTGGTATCATTATGGAGAGTACTTTCTTACGTGTTAAAGGCATTATCAAGAAGAATGATAAGTATCTGCTGATCAAAAGATGGGTTGACGACCGCATCCCGGATCCTTTTGTCTGGGAGTTCATTGATGCGGAGGTGCAGCATGGCGAGGCACCGGACGATGCGCTTCACCGGGCGGTCAGGGAACAGCTTTCGGTGGAAGAGAATATTGACAAGATCGAGTATACATGGTCAAGTATGCTGGGAGATACTCATTGTGTGGGGATTGCATATCTCTGCTCTCTGAAGGAAGAGGACGAGGCAAATATCGTATTGTCCGAGGAATTTGGCGACTGGATCTGGGTTTCCAGGGAGGAGTTCCCGAAATACATTGAGAATCAGTACGTACTTCAGGATCTGGAAGGAAAGACATTATGATCAACAGACTGGTGGAGAAGATTAAGAAGACAGAAGCGCCGATCGTGGTAGGGTTAGACCCTACCATGAAGTTTGTACCGGAGCATATCCAGAAGAAAGCCTTTGCTGAGTACGGGGAGACTTTGAAGGGTGCGGCGGAAGCAATCTGGCAGTATAATAAGGCTATCATTGATAGCATCTACGATCTGGTTCCGGCAGTGAAGCCGCAGATTGCAATGTACGAGCAGTTCGGTATTGAAGGGCTGACCGCCTTTCAGAAGACCGTGGATTACTGCAAGGAGAAGGATCTGATCGTCATCGGGGATATCAAGAGGGGAGACATCGGTTCCACTTCGGAAGCGTATGCAGTAGGACATCTTGGACAGGTTATGGTGGGAAATACCATGTGCCGGGGGTTTCATGAGGATTTCGTGACTGTGAACCCGTATCTTGGCTCCGACGGGGTGAAGCCTTTTATCAAAGTGTGTAAGGAAGAGAAAAAAGGTATCTTTGTGCTGGTCAAGACATCAAATCCCAGCAGCGGAGAACTGCAGGACCGTCTGGTGCAGACGGAAACCGGCACGGCGGACAGACCGCTCTATGAGATCGTGGGTGAGCAGGTAGCAGCCTGGGGCGCAGAATGCATGGGCGAGACTTACAGCTACGTGGGAGCCGTGGTGGGAGCCACTTACCCGGAACAGGGACGGATCCTGCGGGACATTATGCCGAAAGCTTTTATCCTTGTGCCGGGATACGGCGCACAGGGTGGTAAGGGCGCGGATCTGGTACATTTCTTTGACCGGGACGGACTGGGTGCCATCGTCAATTCTTCCAGAGGCATCATTGCGGCATATCAGCAGGAGCAGTACGCCGGCTATGGCGGGGAGAACTTTGCGGATGCTTCCAGAGCAGCCGTGCTTGCCATGAAGGAAGACATCGGACAGGCGCTCGCCGGACGGAAGTAGTTTCCAGGGTTTTTGAGGAGGTCATAATGGAAAGCTATAAGCAGGAATTTATAGAATTTATGGTAGACAGCCAGGTTCTCAAATTTGGCGACTTTACATTGAAAAGCGGAAGGAAATCTCCTTTTTTCATGAATGCGGGCGCTTATGTGACCGGCGCGCAGCTGAAAAGGCTGGGTGAATATTATGCGAAGGCGATCCACGACCATTACGGCCTGGATTTCGATGTGCTGTTCGGGCCGGCATATAAAGGAATACCGCTGAGCGTGGCCACAACCATGGCCATCAGTGAGCTTTACGGTAAGGAGATCCGTTACTGCTCCAACCGCAAAGAGGTGAAGGACCACGGGGATACCGGTATTCTGCTTGGCAGCAAGCTGAAGGACGGTGACCGCGTAGTGATCATTGAGGACGTGACTACATCGGGCAAGTCTATTGAAGAGACTTTTCCGATTTTGCTGAGTCAGGCCAAGGTGGAGATCAAGGGCCTGATGGTTTCCCTGAACCGTATGGAGCGCGGGCTGGACAGTGAGAAGAGCGCGCTGGCGGAGATCAGAGAGAAATATGGATTTGATGCGAACGCAATCGTGACCATGGAAGAGGTTGTGAACTGCCTTTACAACAAACCTTACAAGGGAACAGTATATATTGACGATACATTAAAGAGCGCAATTGACGCATACTATGAACAGTACGGAGCCAGATAAGGGAAACTGAAAAATTTTCTCCGGGAAAGGGCGACAGGGTATAAAGATGGAAGAGAAGACATATAAGACGATGGGCGGTGCCGGCGCGCTCAACATTGCAGTCGGCGTGGTTGCACTGGTGGTAGGTGCGGCCAGCGGGGTACTTCTGCTCATAAGCGGCGCCAAGCTGCTGGCGGGAAGAAATAAGATCCTGTTTTAAGAACCTAAAGAGAAGAAAGTGATAAATGGGTGTTTTCGGGGCAGACGAAGATACCCATTTCGTTACGGTGGGGATTTGAACCGCGGAGTCCGGCATTGATCCGGGATATGCAGCGGATGTCTGTGCCGTAATGCGGTTTGAATCCATATGTGGAACAGAATGAGGAGTTTTATGTCGAAGAAAAACAGTTATATGTTTACAAATAAGCAGCATTCACAGAAGGGGATCATGGCTACGATCCTGGGTGTGATCTCACTGGCTACGCTGGCCTATGCTATCATCACCAGCTACCTGCGGGCGGGCAATATTCCGAGACAATATGGCGCGGCGGCGATGCTTGTGATGATTTTTGCATTTGCGGGGATCATACTGGGTGTGGTTTCCAAAACGGAGCGGGACAGGTTTTATCTGTTTTCTTATCTGGGTATTGCCCTGAACCTGCTTGTGCTCATCGTGCTCAGTGTGATTTTGTATGCGGGCGCTTACGCATAAAGCCTCTTATCTATCAGACGGACAGGATGCGGTTTGTGTCTTCGCGCTGCTTGGCACAAACTCGTTCATGCGCAGAAAGCAGCGCTGAAATGGAGTGGATTATGGAAGATATTTATATTTCGGAAGCGGACCGGGCGGATCTTGAGCGGGAAAGATATGAACTTGCGCTGGAACGGATCAGAGAGATACCGGGTGAGTCAATCCTGGAAGAACAGGCACAGACATATTTTCATCAGATGGCAGGATTCGTCCTGCTTATGGATCAGGTCAGGGATATTGTGGAGAGCGGCAGTCTGCGCCGGATGACATTGGAAGAACTGCAGAAGCTGAACAGGGAATTGTATGAGGATATTTTGCCCGAACATTATGGAAAAAGCTATGGAAATCCGGATTATGCAGTGTGTTGTCTCGGTGAGTCAATAGGAAGAATGCTGTCCTTTCTCTATGCGGAACTGCGGGGGATGATACCGGCAGCCTTTGAACAGAACAGGTTTGACATGCTGATCCGGGCGGAATTGTTTCTTGAGGTTTATCAGGCCTTTGCCTGTGAAGCTGAGGAGGAGACAATACGACAGATCCTGTACTGGTATGTGAGTGATTACTATGAGCCGGAGGCAATGGAACGGACGGCGGGTATGCTGTGTCCAGGCAGAGATTTTGCCCGCCGGATCGTTATGGAGAGTGATCTTACGGATTTGCGGTATCTCTATTATTACGGGGAATATGTTACGGACGGTGAACTGCGGACGGCAAAGCATCTGAATGAGATGCCGGAGGAGAAGATCCGGCTGCTTGCCAATACTTATACGGAAGGCTATCGAATCGGATTCGAAGTGGGGAATAAGGATATCAGCATAAAGAAGACGGTGAATGTCCGATACGGTCTGGGATTTGAGCGAATGATCCGTCAGGCGGTGCTTAATTTTGACCGGATTGGTCTAAAAACTACAATCTACCGTGCGGGCACCAGTATTTTTCAGGGCAGAAGCGTTAACAAAACCGGTTTTTTCGGTGCCAATCCCAACAAGCAGTTTGATTATGACCATAAAGAAGATCAGGCGCTTGTGCTGGATAAGCTGCTGGTGGAGCGGAAGCTGGAATGCATGAAGAATGCTTATGAACAGTACCGGGAAGAGGCAGCGGTGTTCGGCGGTCCGGCTGTGCTTGAGATCTTCGGCGAGAAGCCTTTCCAGCCGGAAACAAAAGAAACGGCCTGCAGGCTCTCCGGAAAACAGCAGAAGCTTTCCGTGGAATATGCCTCCAGGGCGGGGATGCTGCAGAATGAATATATACCGGGGGAGGAGAGAAGTTTCACGATCATTGCCTTTCCCGTACCAGAGATCGGTGAGCAGTATGAACAGATCTTTGATGACATTGTGCGGATCAACACGCTGGATTACAAGAAGTACAGGGATATCCAGCAGCGGATCATCGACGTGCTGGATCAGGGCGTGACTGTAAGAGTCAAAGGCGCCGGTGCCAACAGGACGGATATGACAGTAAGGCTGCATGAGTTAAAAGATCCCGCAAAGGAGACGAACTTTGAAAACTGTGTAGCGGACGTGAATATTCCGGTGGGAGAGGTGTTTACGTCTCCAGTATTGACCGGTACAGACGGTATATTGCATGTGACCAGAGTTTTTTTGAATGAACTTGAGTATCAGGACTTGTGGTTGAAATTTACGGACGGCATGGTTTCTGATTACGGCTGCGCCAATTTCGGAACCGATGAAGAAAACCGCAAATATATTAAGGATAATGTGATGTTCCATCACGATACACTGCCGCTGGGGGAATTTGCCATTGGCACCAACACCACCGCTTATGTTGCGGCCCGCAGGTACGGCATCGAAGATAAAATGCCGATTCTGATCGCAGAGAAGACCGGCCCTCATTTTGCGGTGGGAGATACCTGTTATTCTCATGCAGAGAATGTACGGGTGTACAATCCTGACGGAAAAGAGATCATTGCGAAGGATAACGAGGTGTCGGTTTTGCGTGACACGGATGTCAGCAAAGCTTATTTCCAGTGTCATACAGATATCACCATTCCCTATGATGAGCTGGGAGAATTGTCGGTGGTGACCGGAGAGGGAAAGAGTATTCCGATTATTCTGAACGGTCAATTTGTGCTGCCCGGATGTGAGGAACTGAACCGGGCCTTTCTTTCACAGAAAAAATGTTGCGTATCTACAGAAAAAATAGTACACTGATTATGGATATTTGTGGATTATGGATGAAAAGACTTAAAATTACCACAAGATATGGTATACAAGGAGGATATAAAGATGGCACAGGTAGGTATTGTAATGGGCAGTGACTCCGATATGCCTGTTATGGCGAAGGCGGCGGATCTGCTGGAAGATCTGGGCATTTCTTATGAGATGGCGATCATCTCGGCACACAGAGAGCCGGATGTGTTTTTTGAATATGCAAAAAGTGCGGAGAGCAAGGGCTTTAAGGTGATCATTGCGGGAGCCGGCAAGGCGGCTCATTTACCGGGTATGTGTGCGGCAATTTTTCCGATGCCGGTGATTGGCGTTCCGATGAAGACTTCCGATCTGGGCGGTGTGGACTCACTGTATTCCATTGTACAGATGCCCTCCGGCATTCCGGTGGCTACGGTGGCCATTAACGGGGGACAGAATGCGGGGATTCTGGCGGCTAAAATCCTGGCTGTATCTGATCCTGCATTGCTGCAGAAGCTGAAAGATTACACCCGGAGTCTGAAGGAAAGCGTACAGAAGAAGGACGCGAAGCTGCAGGAAACGGGATACAGGAATTATATGGGCAGTTAGGCGTCCGGTTTTTTAAAGCATGTATGGACGCGGTACAGATTAAAGTTGGAGATGTCTGCCGGGCGGTGTGGGCCGAAACGGCGGAATAACACAAGGTACAGACAAGATACTCTGGAGGGAAAGAATGGATTACAAGACAGCAGGCGTGGATATTGAGGCCGGTTACCAATCGGTGGAACTGATGAAAAAGCATGTGAAGGAGACGATGAGACCGGAGGTGCTGGGCGGACTCGGAGGCTTTTCGGGGGCTTTCTCCATGGAGAAGATCAAGGAGATGGAGCATCCGGTGCTGTTGTCCGGAACGGACGGCGTGGGCACGAAGATCAAACTGGCATTTCTCATGGATAAGCATGATACGGTAGGCATCGACTGTGTGGCAATGTGCATCAATGACGTGGTATGCGCAGGCGGCGAGCCGTTGTTTTTTCTGGATTACATTGCCTGTGGCAAGAATTATCCGGAGAAGATCGCCACAATCGTGAGCGGTGTGGCAGAGGGCTGTAAGCAGGCAGGTGCGGCGCTGATCGGAGGCGAGACGGCGGAGCATCCGGGACTGATGCCGGAGGAGGAGTATGATCTTGCCGGATTTGCGGTGGGTGTTGTGGACCAGAAAGATCTGATTACCGGTGAAGGAATCAGACCCGGCGACGTTCTCATAGGCATTGCATCTTCCGGGGTACACAGCAACGGTTTTTCCCTTGTGAGAAAAGTGTTTGATATGACAAAGGAGAGTCTGGATACTTATTATGAAGAGTTGGGAATGACGCTGGGCGAGGCGCTGATTGTGCCTACCAGGATTTATGTTCGGGCACTGCAGGCTGTCCGGGCGGCAGGTGTGACCATCAAGGGCTGCAGCCATATTACCGGCGGCGGTTTTTATGAGAATATTCCCAGAATGCTTCCGGAAGGCGTGAAGGCGGTTGTGCGCAAGGACAGCTATCCGGTTCTTCCGATCTTCCGTCTTCTGCAAAAGACAGGCGGTCTGGAAGAGAAGATGATGTATAATACTTACAATATGGGACTGGGAATGGTGCTTGCAGTGGATCCTGCGGACGCGGAGAAGACAGTGGCGGCGCTGCAGGAGGCTGGCGAGGCGGCATACATAGTGGGCAGCATAGAGGCCGGCTCAAAGGAAGTTATTTTGCAGTAAAACATAAAAAACATAGAATACCGGCGGACGGCCGCGGACAGCGGGGCCGGAAGCCGAAACTGTACTGTACAGAGAAAAGGGTTCCGGGCCAGACCGGAACAGAGAGGCGGCAGCAATGCTTAGAATCGTAGTATGTGTGTCCGGCGGAGGAACGAATCTGCAGGCGGTTATGGACGGGATCGAACAGGGCGCCATCAGGGATGTACAGATCGTGAGAGTGATCAGCAACAACAGAAATGCCTATGCCCTGGAACGGGCAGCAAAGGCGGGGATCGAAGGAGTCTGTGTGTCTCCCAGGGATTATGATGACAGGGAGAAGTTTAATGAGGCGTTTCTTGCAGCGGTGAAGGAGGCAGAGCCTGATCTGATCGTTCTGGCAGGCTTTCTCGTGGTAATCCCTCCACAGCTGATCAGGAATTACGAGAACAGGATCATTAACATCCATCCGTCACTTATTCCTTCCTTCTGCGGCACAGGCTATTATGGATTAAAAGTACATGAGGCGGCGCTGGCGCGGGGCGTGAAAGTTACCGGGGCGACCGTACATTTTGTGGATGAAGGCACTGACACCGGTCCGATTATCATGCAGAAGGCTGTGGCAGTTCAGGAAGGCGATACGCCGGAGAGCCTGCAGCGAAGAGTTATGGAGGAAGCGGAGTGGATCATACTGCCCCGCAGCATCGAGCTGATCGCGGAAGGCAGGGTGACGGTGGCAGACGGGCATGTGCGCATAGAGGAGCCGGCGTAACAGCATAAACGGATGGAGAGATAACAGAAAGGCAGGACAGGGCAGATGAAAGTATTGATCGTGGGAAGCGGCGGCAGAGAACATGCCATAGCGACCAGTGTGGCAAAGAGTCCGGCAGTGGATAAGATCTACTGTGCACCGGGCAATGCCGGAATCGGGCAGATCGCGGAGTGCGTGGACATCGGTGCCATGGAATTTGACAGGATCGTGGCTTTTGCGAAAGAGAAGGCTGTGGATCTGACCATTGTAGGTATGGATGATCCTCTGGTGGGCGGTCTGGTGGACGAGATGGAAGCAGCCGGGCTGCGTGTTTTCGGACCCAGAAAAAATGCGGCGATTCTGGAAGGCAGTAAGGCTTTTTCCAAGGATCTTATGAAAAAGTATAATATTCCCACGGCGGCTTACGAGAACTTCGACGATCCGGCGGCGGCTCTGGCATATCTGGAACAGGCAAAGATGCCGGTAGTGCTTAAGGCGGACGGACTGGCTTTGGGCAAGGGAGTTCTGATCTGTGAGACTCTTGAGGAAGCAAGAGACGGTGTCAGGACGATCATGGAAGACAAGAAATTCGGTTCGGCGGGTAACCGCATGGTAGTGGAAGAATTTATGACCGGCAGAGAGGTGTCGGTGCTGTCTTTTGTGGATGGAAAGACCATTAAAATCATGTCTTCCGCGCAGGATCACAAGCGCGCGCAGGACGGTGACCGGGGACTGAATACGGGAGGCATGGGCACCTTTTCACCAAGTCCCTTTTATACGGAAGAGGTGGATGCATTCTGCCGCAAATATATTTATCAGGCTACAGTGGATGCCATGGCAGCGGAGGGCAGACCGTTTAAGGGTGTGATCTTTTTCGGGCTGATGCTGACGCAGGACGGTCCCAGGGTATTGGAGTACAATGCCAGATTCGGGGATCCGGAGGCGCAGGTGGTGCTGCCGCGGATGAAGAATGACATGATAGAGGTGGTTCAGGCGTGTATTGACGGGACGCTGGACCAGATCGACCTGCAGTTTGAAGACAATGCTGCGGTATGTGTTGTTCTTGCTTCCGAAGGGTATCCGGTGTCTTATGAAAAAGGATTTCCCGTTCGGGGACTGGAACGCTTCGAGGGTCAGGAGGGATATTATTGTTTCCATGCGGGCACGAAGCAGACCGGTGAGGGGATTGTGACAAACGGCGGACGTGTTCTTGGCGTTACGGCCAAGGGCGCTGATCTGAAGGAAGCCAGGGCGAATGCTTATCAGGCAGTGCAGTGGGTGTCTTTTGACAATAAATATATGCGAAATGATATCGGCAGGGCCATTGACGAAGCATAAAGGAACCAAAGTAAACTGTGTAAAAGTAAGAGCCATTGAAGGGGGCAAATGCAATGAGCAGCAGGGAAGAAAAAGCGGAAAACCTAAGGCGGGAATTGATGGAGCTTAAGAACTACAACAGACCCACCATATGTCAGGAATGCGGCGGCATTATGATTTTCAAAGGATGCGGGGAGTATAAGTGCGAAGACTGTAATTACATGGAGTACGACGATTACGGTATTGTGCGCAACTATATTGAGAGGCATTCCGGCGCAACCACGGCACAGGTGTCGGAAGCTACCGGGGTGAGTCAGAAATCCATACGGGAGATGCTTAAGGAGTCCCGTCTGGAGATTGCGGTGAATTCCAATGCGTTCCTGACCTGTGAGATCTGCGGATCGGCAATCCGTTCCGGCAGGTACTGCGGCAGATGTGAGACCGCATACCACAAGAGCATTGAGGAAAAGGCAAGAGCAGCAAGAAACATCAATCTGTCAGGTTTTGGTACAGAGAGAAATACCGGAGAAGAGGGTGCCAAGCGTTTTACAAGAGATCGTTAGGTTTCAGCTTCTATGGAGTCCTGGCACACTGTATCAGTGCATGGACTGCCAGAGATCCGGCTGTATGCCGGCCGGTGACGGTCAGACAAAGGGAGAAAATTATATGTTACAGAAGAACAGACGTAGAATACCGGGGAAAAAATATTTTGTGGGCTGTCTTGCGGCGGCATGTGCAGTGACGATGCTGTGGGGACAATCTTTTGTCAGCAGAGCAGATTTTACAGGAACTGTGTCAGTGGACTATGCAACGATCCGGGAGAAGACGGATACTTCCAGCAAGGCGCTGGGCAGTATCGCCAAGGGAAAGACGATCAACATCAAAGAAGAGGAGCAGGACGCTTCCGGCACACTCTGGTATCAGGTTTATGTGGATTCCAACACACTCGGCTATATCCGGGCCGATCTGGTCAATAAGGGTGACGGCGGGGAAGTGCAGCAGCTGTCAGCAGACACGGGTGCGCAGAGTGACGGAGGACAGAACGACGGTGGTCAGGACAATGCTCAGAACGGGGTTGCGTCAGGGGCATCGGTTCAGGCGGAAACAGCCATGGATGCGCAGTATGCCACGACCACGCCGGAGGTGACTAAAGTGAGATCAGGCCCCTCCACAAGCGAGTCCACGGTGGACAGACTGGCATCGGGATCACAGGTGGTGGTAAGCGGACAGTCTAATGGAAATGACGGCAAGACCTGGTATTATGTTACCTTTACAGGAACAAACGATGTGGAGCATACAGGATTTGTGCGTTCTGACCTGGTGAAACTGGGAGACATGGTTCCGGTGCCGGAAGAACCGGCGGAGCCGGTGGAGGCACCTGTAGAGCCGGAACCGGAGCCGCAGCCGGTAAACAAAGATTATGAAGTATGCTATGACCAGGAGGAAGACGGCACCTTTGCGTGGTATCTTCACGATAATGTAGCGGGATATAAACAGAAGCTTCAGCCGCTGCTGGATGTGATGCATTCACAGGGGGAAGAAGAGACTGCAGATGCAAAAGTACTGGTGAGACAGAGGATTGCTATCGTGGCATTGATCTTTTTGTCCCTTGCACTGATCGTTGCAGTGATCGTCATGGCTTTGAAACTTCGGGATGTATATTACGAAGATTATGAGGACGAAGAGGACGACGAGCCGGAGGAGGACGTTTCCGTAAGACGCAGGCAGCGTGGCAGTGAGGAGCCTGAGGCATCTTCCGGGCGCAGACAGCGGGCAGAAGCGGAGCAGGTTTCCGGGCGCAGACAACGCAGTGAGAACGAGGTATCTTCCGGACGCAGACAACGTGGTGAAGCAGAGGAACTCTCTGCACGGCGCAGCCGCCGTCAGGAGGAAACGGAAGAGCCGGTACGGCGCAGAAGACTGCCGGAAGAGGATGACAGTCTGTTGGCAGAGAGAGGGACTCGCAGAAGGACCGCCCGGGACGAACGGCGGGCTGCCCCGCGTGAGGCGGGATACCGCGACGAAAATTCGGGCAGGGATGCTGCGGGAACGACACCCAGACGTAAGGCAAAAAATTTCCTGATGGATGACGATGAGTTTGAGTTTGAATTCCTGAATATGGATGACAAGGGCGTGTAGGGAAATGTTCATAGAAATAGATTTTAACAGTGATGAAGCAATTTATATGCAGCTGCGAAATCAGATCATTCTCGGCATCGCAACCGACCGCTTCCGGGAGGGAGACATGCTTCCATCGGTCAGGCAGCTGGCGGACAGCATCGGCATTAACATGCATACGGTCAACAAGGCGTACACGGTGCTGAAGCAGGAGGGGTATGTCAAGGTGGACCGCAGAAAAGGCGCGATGATTGCACTTGATATCGACAGAATGCGGACGCTTGAGGAGATGCGCAGGGAATTGCAGGTTACGCTGGCAAAAGCAAGCTGTAAGAATATTTCCAGAGAAGAGGTGCATGCTCTTATAGATGAAATTTATGGAGACTATGGGAAAGGAATGGATTATTGATGCAGCCACAATTTACGGACAAGGCGAAAGCGGCATTGATGCTGGCTGAGAGAGCAGCCAGAAGCTTAAGACAGAGCTATGTGGGCAGTGAGCATATTCTGCTCGGTCTGCTCCGGGAAAATACAGGGGTTGCAGCCACGGTTTTATTGAACAACGGCGTGGACGTCGTACAGTTAAAAGAGATGATAAGAGATCTGATCGCGCCGGAAAGTTCGGTGCTGATCGCGGAGCGGGACGGTTATTCGCCCCGTGCGCAGCGGATTCTGGAAGAGGCACACAGGCAGGCGGACCGGTTTCACAGCGATAAGACGGGGACGGAGCACATTCTTCTGGCACTTCTGAAGGAAGGGGAGAACGTGGCGGTCAGACTACTCAACACTATGGGGATTTCCGTGCAGAAACTTTATGTGGATGTACTGGTAGCCATGGGCGAGGACGGTTCCCTGTACAAAGAGGATATGGGAAAGAAACAGGGGAAAAAGAAAAGCAGCACTTCCACGCTGGATCAGTACAGCCGTGACCTGACGTCTCTGGCACGGGAAGGACTGCTGGATCCGGTGATCGGCAGGGAAGAAGAAATTACGAGAGTGATTCAGATTTTAAGCCGGAGAACAAAAAACAACCCGTGTCTGATCGGTGAACCGGGCGTTGGAAAGACGGCCGTGGTGGAAGGGCTGGCTTCCAGAATCGTTGCAGGCGACGTTCCTTTTACCGTACAGAATAAGAGGGTACTGACCCTTGACCTGTCAGGAATGGTGGCGGGCAGCAAATACCGCGGGGAATTTGAAGAGCGGATCAAGAAAGTCATAAAAGAAGTGATTGAGGACGGCAATATCGTCCTGTTTCTGGATGAGATGCATACAATTATCGGTGCAGGCGGCGCAGAGGGCGCCATTGATGCATCGAATATTCTGAAACCTTCTCTGGCCAGAGGAGAAATCCAGCTGATCGGCGCTACCACCATCGCGGAATATCGCAAATACGTGGAAAAGGATGCCGCGCTGGAAAGAAGATTCCAGCCTGTTACGGTGGAGGAGCCTACGGTGGAAGAGGCTGAAAATATTCTGCGGGGCATCGTGCATAAATATGAGGAGCATCACCGGGTTACCATTACCGGAGAGGCGATCAGCGCGGCGGTGGCATTGTCTGACAGATATATCAACGACAGAAACCTGCCTGATAAGGCCATAGACCTGATCGATGAGGCATCGGCGGCAGTGCGGCTCAAGGTGACAGGGCAGCCTGACAAGCTGAAGGAATTGTCGGAGGAGATCAAGAAGATTGATCTGCAGATTGAGAGATCCATCCGCATGGAGGCTTTTACACAGGCGGCGGAACTTAAGAAGAAGCAGAGCGACTGCATACGCAAATATGACCGTATCATTAAGCGCATGGAAAAGGAAGAAGAGAAACGCACCTATATTGTGGGTGAAAACGAGATTGCGGAGGTGGTTGCCCTCTGGACGAAAATTCCGGTGAAGAAGCTGGCGGAAAAAGAGAGCGAGCGTCTTTTGAAGCTGGAATCTATCCTGCACAAGCGTGTGATCGGGCAGGAAGAGGCTGTTACAGCAGTTTCCAAGGCCATGCGCCGGGGAAGAGTCGGGCTGCAGGATCCTAACCGCCCCATCGGTTCTTTTCTGTTTCTGGGTCCCACCGGTGTGGGTAAGACAGAGCTGAGCAAGGCGCTGGCAGAGGCCATGTTCGGTTCAGAGAATGCTTTGATCCGTGTGGACATGTCCGAGTATATGGAAGGCCATTCGGTATCGAAGATGATCGGATCGCCGCCGGGATATGTAGGTTTCGATGAAGGTGGACAGCTGTCCGAAAAAGTGCGCAGAAATCCTTATTCTGTGGTGCTTTTTGACGAGATCGAGAAAGCCCACCCGGATGTGTTCAACGTACTTCTGCAGGTGCTGGATGACGGACATATCACCGATTCCAAAGGGCGCAAGGTGAGTTTTAAGAATACCATTCTGATCATGACTTCCAACGCGGGGGCACAGAGGATCGTGGATCCCAAGAATCTGGGCTTTGGCATGGAGACAACAAAACAGCAGGATTATGACAAGATGAAGTCCGGCGTGATGGAAGAGGTGAAAAGGCTTTTTAAACCTGAATTTATTAACAGGATCGATGAGATCATGGTATTCCATCCACTGAACAGGGATGACATGAAGCGGATTGTAACACTGCTGTCCCACAATCTGGTCAAGCGCTGCAAAGAGCAGATGGAAATAGAACTGACCATCACGCCTGCCGTGAAGGAGTGGCTGATCGAGAAGCACATGGATGTGAAAATGGGCGCCCGTCCCATGAAGCGGGCCATTCAGTCCGAAATCGAAGATGTTCTGGCGGAAGAGATCCTGTCAGGCAATGTAAAACGGGGAGATAAGGTTTCGGCAGGACTTAAGAATAAGAAAATCGTATTTTCGGTACGTGTTGAAAAATGATAGCATAGCATAGACATAGGAGGAGAGTAACATGGCTGTAGTAGAAGAATTACTGCGAACCGAGGAGAACGGAGCAATCAGCTTCGGCAATTACAGGCTGGAGGCCAAAGCAAAGCTTGAAAATTATGAACATGGCGGGGACTTGTATAAAGTGAAGACCTACAAGGAACTGACCAAGTTAGAAAAAAACGGTATGTTTTCTTATGAGTCACAGCCCGGAACGAGTGTACTTGATTTTCAGGAGACAGAGGACGGCGTGTCTTTTGTTGTGGAAGCGGATGAGGATGCACAGATCACGGTAGGTCTGGAGGAAGATGCGGAATACAGCGTCACGCTGGGCGATACGCAGATCGGCAAGATGAAGACAAATCTAAGCGGTAAGCTCAGTATCAGTGTGGAATTGGAGAATGCCGGCGAGATCGCGGTAAAGATCGTGAAGAATGGCTAAGGGTAAAACGGTGACAGTTTTTTACTGTCAGAATTGCGGTTATGAATCTTCCAAGTGGATGGGGCAGTGCCCCGGATGCAGAGAGTGGAACAGTATGGTGGAAGAGAAGGCGGCAAAGTCCGGCGGCGCTTCCCGCGGTACAGGCGGGAGCAGCCGGGGCAGAGATGCGGTGAAGCCTTCGAGCCTGTCGGAAGTAAGCATACAGGAAGAGATGCGTATGGGAACCCATATGGCGGAACTGGACAGAGTGCTGGGCGGCGGTATCGTGCCCGGCTCTTTGACGCTGGTGGGCGGAGATCCGGGTATCGGCAAGTCCACGCTGCTTTTGCAGGTATGCAGACATATGTCGGCGGACGGGCGCAAGGTGCTCTACATATCGGGGGAGGAGTCTTTACGCCAGATCAAGCTTCGGGCAGGCCGGCTGGGAGATTTTTCGGATAATCTACTGCTGTTGTGCGAGACGAGCCTGGAAATCGTGGAGGAGACGATCCGAAGTGTGAAGCCGGATATTACCATCATTGATTCTATCCAGACCATGTATCATGAAGAAATCTCTTCGGCGCCGGGCAGCGTGTCCCAGGTGAGGGAATCTACCAATGTTCTTCTGCAGCTGGCAAAGGGCCTGAATGTTTCCATTTTTATTGTGGGTCATGTGACGAAAGAGGGAACTGTGGCCGGGCCCAGAGTGCTGGAGCATATGGTGGATACAGTGCTTTATTTTGAAGGGGACAGACATGCATCTTACCGGATTCTACGGGGTGTCAAAAACCGTTTCGGTTCTACCAATGAGATCGGTGTTTTCGAGATGAAAGAAGAGGGACTGGTGGAGGTCAGGAACCCTTCTGAATTTATGTTAAACGGCAGGCCTGAGGGGGCAAGCGGATCCATTGTATCCTGCTCCATGGAAGGAACCCGTCCGATGCTGCTGGAGATTCAGGCGCTTATATGCCGCAGCAACTTCGGCATTCCCAGAAGACAGGCTATCGGTACGGATTTTAACAGAGTCAATCTGCTGATGGCGGTGTTGGAAAAAAGGCTGGGTGTGCAGATGTCTGACTGCGATGCCTATGTGAATCTGGCGGGCGGTCTGCGTATTCTGGAACCGGCGATCGATCTGGGAATCGCCATGGCCATTGTTTCCAGTTTTAAGAACCGTGTCATTGACGATAAGACGGTAGCTTTCGGGGAGATCGGACTGAGTGGTGAAGTGCGGGGCGTGTCCATGATGGCGCAGAGAGTGTCGGAGGCGGCAAAGCTGGGATTTCAGGTCTGTATTCTTCCGGAGGCCGGAAAAAATCAGGTAAAGCCGGTGAAGGGAATGAAACTGGTCTGGGTAAAGACCGTTCAGGACGCCATAGATTTGATCTGATGATTTGAAGAATATGACAAAAATGTAACAAAACTATAAACAAACTTAATATTTTATGCTTTTCCTATATTCAAACGGAAGTTTTTGTGGTAGTATATCTGAGATATGGTAACAGTTCAGCTTTACACGTGTCATGTGTGACAGTGAAAACGGAGACTGGACTGCTACGGGATATAGTGCAGCAAATATGTGATAAGGAGTACGGGGTTAGGGATGAGGAGACAGGGCATCCTGAGGGCGTCAGATGAGACATTACACCGGAGCGTGTAATGGGCGGCGTGAACCCGGATAAAGGAGTCACTGATGGATAAGCAGATACAGGATTCACAGGAGCCGGCAGAGAGTACAGCAGACAGGCCGAAGCGAAGGTGGATCAAGAATATACCGTTACTGATCCTGGAGCTGTGTGTACTGGCGGCAGCAATCGGTATCATGTACGTGGTGGTGACAGCCACCGATGAAGTAGAGCGGAAAGCCATTGACGAAGAGAAGATCACGATCAACGAAGAGGTTGCGGAGATCATAGAAGAGGAAGAGAGCAGCCACGAGGTAAAAGGGTATCGAAATATTGCCCTGTTCGGTGTGGATGCCAGAGACGGCCAGCTTGGCAGAGGCACCAGAAGCGATACGATCATCATAGCGAGCATCAACCAGGATACCCAGGAGATTAAACTGATCTCGGTCTTTCGGGATACGTTTCTGAATCTCAGCAACGATTCTTACAATAAATGTAACGCAGCTTACGCCCAGGGCGGACCGGAGCAGGCGATCAGTATGCTCAACATGAATATGGATCTGGACATTACTGATTATGTGACGGTAGGTTTCGGCGGCCTGATCGATTCTGTGGATGCGTTGGGCGGTGTGGAGATGGATGTCACCAAGGCGGAGATTTCCCATCTGAACAATTATCAGCTCTGTATGGCAGAAGAACTGGGAGTCGATTATACGCCGGTGGAACACAGCGGTATGCAGCTTTTGAACGGTATGCAGGCAACAGCCTACTGCCGGATCCGTTATACCAAAGGCGATGATTTCAGGCGCGCCGAGCGGCAGAGAGATGTGCTGACCGCAATGATGGAGAAAGCAAAAAAAGCGCCGGTGAGCACATTGACCGAGATGGTTAATGCGATTTTGCCTGAGGTGGAGACATCATTGAATGTAAATGAGATTCTGGGAGTTCTGGGCAGTCTGGCGGGATATGATGTGGTTACCAGCGAAGGTTTTCCCTTTGAGGATAACCGTGCCGGCGCAACGGTCGGAAGCAAGGGAAGCTGTGTCATACCGGACAATCTTGAGGAAAACGTGATCGAACTGCACAAGGTCCTGTATCCTGAGACGGATTACAAGCCGTCAAGACAGGTGATGAATATCAGTACAGAGATCAGGGAACTGACAGATGTATACAGAGAAGGTTCCTGAAGGATACAGGGAGCGGATATATAAGTAAAAACATATGACAGCAGTTGAGGCGTAGCGTATGCCCCGGCTGCTGTTTCAAAATCAGGACAGAAAAAACTGAAAATGCATTAGAGGAAAGACATCATAAAGCCAGAAAGGTTGTAGCATCATGAAAAAACTGCTTGTTTATTTGAAAGACTATAAGAAAGAGACGGTTCTGGCCCCGCTTTTTAAAATGCTGGAGGCTACCTTTGAACTGTTTGTACCGCTTGTGATGGCGGCCATCATCGACAGAGGGATCGGCGGCGGAGAAGTGCCCTATGTGCTTCGCATGGGCGGCCTGCTGGTGGCGCTGGGAGTGGTCGGGCTTGTATGTTCCATCACAGCCCAGTACTATGCGGCCAAAGCGGCAGTAGGGTTTTCCACGAAGCTGAAGCATTCTTTGTTTGCGCATATTCAGGGGCTTTCCTATACGGAGATAGACACGCTGGGTACTTCTACCATGATCACCCGCATGACTTCCGACGTAAATCAGGCTCAGAACGGCGTAAATATGGTGCTCCGGCTTTTTTTACGTTCGCCTTTTATTGTCTTCGGTGCGATGATCATGGCATTTACCATCGATGTGAAGGCAGCGCTTATTTTCGTGGTGACGATTCCGTTATTATCGGTGGTCGTTTTCGGCATCATGATGCTGACTATGCCGCTGTATAAGAAAGTACAGGCCGGATTGGACAGCGTGCTGGGTATCACCAGAGAAAATCTGACCGGTGCCCGTGTCATCCGGGCTTTCAATAAGGAGCAGGAGGAGATAGAGGCCTTCGAGGAGAAAAACAGCGGTCTGGCGCAGATGCAGCTTTTTGTAGGAAAATTATCTGCGTTAACCAATCCGGTCACATATATTATCATCAATGCTGCTACGATTATTCTGCTTTACACCGGTGCGGTGAGGGTGGATGAGGGAACGATCACCCAGGGCCAGGTGGTGGCGCTGGTCAACTACATGTCCCAGATCCTGATTGAACTGGTGAAACTTGCAAACCTGATCATTACCATCACAAAGGCGCTGGCCTGCGCAAACCGCATCCAAAGTGTGTTTGAGATAGAATCCAGTATGGAATGGGAGCAGAAGGCAGCCGTCGGAAAAACGGCCGGAGATGGAAGGAAGGAGGCGGGATCATCTGAGCCGCATTATATGGTAGAATTCAATCATGTGCATCTTGCCTATGCGGGAGCCGGGGCGGAATCCCTCTCTGATATTGACTTTCGGGTCAAAAAAGGCCAGACAGTGGGAATCATCGGCGGTACAGGTTCCGGCAAGTCTTCGCTGGTCAATCTGATTCCGCGGTTTTATGATGCCACAGGCGGTCAGGTCAGAGTGGACGGCAGAGATGTGCGGGAATATTCCATGGAGGAATTGCGCGAAAAAGTAGGGGTTGTTCCGCAGAAAGCCGTACTTTTTCAGGGAACTATTGCAGAAAATCTGCGGTGGGGCAAAGGGGATGCCACGGAAGAAGAATTGTGGAAAGCTGTGGAGACGGCGCAGGCGAAGGAGTTTGTGGAGCAGAAGGACGGAAAGCTGGAAGCTCCCGTGGCGCAGGCAGGCCGGAATCTGTCCGGAGGTCAGCGGCAGAGGCTTACCATCGCGAGGGCATTGACGGGCAGGCCGGAGATTCTGATTCTGGACGACAGCGCATCGGCGCTCGACTATGCCACGGACGCGGCGCTCAGGCAGGCGATCCGCAGTATGGAAGGGGATATGACGGTGTTTATCGTATCCCAGCGTGCTTCCTCCATACAGCACGCGGATCAGATCATTGTTCTGGATGACGGTGAGACTGCGGATATCGGCACCCATGAGGAGCTGCTGGAAAGATGCAGTGTTTATCAGGAAATATATTATTCACAGTATCAGAAGACGGAGGGGGCACAGGCATGAGTTTGAAAGAAAACCGGGGCAGTCAAAAGGAAACGCTTGGAAAAGTTTTGCACTATATAAAGAAATACTGGATCTATCTTGTCTTGTCTGTTGTGATGGCGGCGGTTACAGTGACGCTGACACTGTACCTTCCGATATTGACCGGACAGGTCATTGATTTGATCATAGATAAGGGAATGGTGGATTTCCAGGGGGTATTTCAGATCCTTGGAAAAATGGCTGTGGTGATTGGGGTTACGGCGGCGGCACAGTGGATCATGAATGTGTGTAACAATAAAATGACTTACCGCATTGTGCAGGACATCAGAAACGAGGCGTTTCGCAGGCTGGAGATCCTGCCTCTTAAGTATATCGACGGACATTCCTACGGAGAGGTGGTGAGCCGTGTGATCGCTGATGTGGATCAGTTTGCGGATGGCCTGCTGATGGGATTCACACAGTTTTTTACCGGTGTTATCACGATTCTCGGCACGCTGGGCTTTATGCTCAGCGTTAATGTGGGCATCACAGGCGTGGTGGTGCTGATCACCCCGTTATCTTTCCTGGTGGCGGCTTTTATTGCGAAGAAGACCTATACCATGTTCCATGTGCAGTCGGAGACAAGAGGAGAACAGACGGCGCTGATTGAGGAGATGATCGGAAATCAGAAAGTAGTGCAGGCGTTTTCCCATGAAGACGAGGCACTGGAAGAATTTGATGAAATCAACGAACGGCTGGGTAAATGTTCCTTGAAAGCGATTTTTTATTCATCCATTACCAATCCTTCCACCCGTTTTGTGAACAATCTGGTTTATGCGGGCGTGGCAGTGTCTGGTGCAGTGTTTGTCATAAAAGGCGGTATCAGTGTGGGTAAGCTGTCCTGCTTTTTGACCTATGCGAATCAGTATACAAAGCCGTTTAATGAGATATCCGGGGTAGTGACGGAACTGCAGAATGCCATTGCCTGTGCGGCCAGGATCTTCGAACTGATCGAGGAAGAGCCTCAGATTCCGGACCGGGAGAATGCACAGGTGCTTGGTCATGTGTCCGGCCGGGTTGATTTGCAGCATGTGGACTTTTCCTATGTGCCGGAACGGAAGCTGATCACGGATTTTAACCTGTCGGTGAAGCCGGGACAGCGTGTGGCCATTGTGGGGCCCACAGGCTGCGGAAAGACTACAGTGATCAACCTGCTGATGCGTTTTTATGATGTACAGCAAGGAAGGATCTGTGTGGACGGCGCGGATATCCGGGATGTGACCAGAAGCAGCCTGCGCGGCAATTACGGCATGGTGCTGCAGGAAACCTGGCTTAAAGCCGGGACAGTACGGGAGAATATCGTGATGGGAAAACCGGAGGCCACAGAGGAAGAGATCATTGCAGCGGCGAAGGCATCCCATGCACACAGCTTTATCAAGAGACTGCCCCAGGGGTATGATACGGTGATCACTGAGGATGGCGGCAACCTTTCCCAGGGACAGAAACAGCTCTTATGCATTACCAGAGTCATGCTCTGCCTGCCGCCCATGCTGATTCTGGATGAAGCAACTTCTTCGATTGACACCAGAACGGAGATCAGGATCCAGAAAGCCTTCGCTACAATGATGAAGGGAAGAACCAGCTTTATTGTGGCACACAGGCTCTCTACCATCCGGGAGGCGGATGTGATTCTTGTGATGAAAGACGGAAATATCATTGAACAGGGAAATCATGAGACACTGCTTTCGCAGAAGGGATTCTATGCGACGCTGTATAACAGTCAGTTTGCAGGATAACAGCGCGCCGGAAATGGCCGGACCGGTACAACGATTGATCAGACGAGTCAATATGTCAGTTTATTCGTATTCGCTGTACTGGTCAGCGGGAGAAAAGTCTTTGTAATAGGATGCATCTTCATTATAGTCCATGTAACGGCAGAGAATATCTGTGATGGAGCCATTTTCCCATGTGAAGAGCAGATAATAATATACCACCGTATGGGAGTTCAGAAAGTCTTCGGAACTCAGACAGGACAGCAGGTCTGCCTTTCGGATTTCATTTTCCTCACAGAAGACATCCGGATCCACGGGCAGCCCGTTTATGAAAAAGGTAGGCAGCAGGGTAGTGACGGAGGCATCAAAAGGAATTTCTTCTGCAGGTAGTACCTCGTAGCTGCCGCCGTCCACAGATGTAAAAATTCTATTATCACCGTAAGCAGCGAGAAAAGCCTCGGATGTATCACCGATGGTCACGCCGCGGCTTGTTGTATTTGTCTCAGAATCTAATTCATAATCGGTTGCGGTGAGCAGCGGTGTGCTCTTACCGCAGCCTGTCATCAGGCCTAAGGCCAGTCCGAGGGCAGTCAGAAGCAAGGCAGCTTTTTTCATAAATAATAACCATACCTTTCTGTAGCTTGCGAATTTGTGCCTGCGAATCAGATCTGAACCTGTTCGCTGTATGTAAGCATAAATATAAATAGAAAAAACAAATAAAAAAAGTGAGCAACGGCTCACAAGCTTTAACAGGGGCAGTAGGAATCGAACCCACATCGATGGTTTTGGAGACCACTGTTCTACCTTTGAACTATGCCCCTATGTACTGCGGTCAATGCCTCAAACCGCCGAACATTATTATAGCATAGAGACATGTTCCCGTGCAAGTATTTTTTGCATCTTTGCAAATTTAGAAGGCTGAACTGTTACAATTTACGGAAAAGTTACGGATGATCAAGAGCAAAACGGAGAGAAGTTCGTAACCGGCAGATCATGCACAATGCTTTTTTAATGTGTGGTATATAAGTGGAATGAGGCCGGATCCTGGCAGAGATTTGACATGTAATACAGATGTGGTAAACTAAAAACTGCCAGTATAGATGGCGATATACGTGGGAAACCGGAAATGTGAAAGGAGCAGCAGAATAACAATGAAAAGAAACGCAAAGTATTATATGGCATTGGCAGGAACGGGAGTTATGCTTGGCCTTACCGGCTGCGGCGGGCAATCATCTGTGCAGGAAGCTTCTTCGGAAGCGGAAACGGCACCGGCGGAGGGAGATGCGGCAGAAGAGTCTGTAGAAGGATCCGGTCAGACGAATGAAAATGCGGAAAACGGACAGAATGCCGGGACACAAATCGAGGCAGTTTTGTATGAACTGCCCGCAGAACCGGAGGAAGCGGGCGTTTACGTGGAGCCGATTGAGAATCTGCCGGAGGATTTTATTCGAGGTGTGGATATTTCCAGTGTGCTTGCGGAAGAGGCCAGCGGTGTTGTCTATTATAATGAACAAGGGGAACAGCAGGATCTTTTTCAGACATTGGCTCAAAACGGCGTCAACTATATCAGAGTCCGGGTATGGAATGATCCCTATGACGCGGAGGGCAACAGCTACGGCGGGGGTGGAAACGATACGGCTGCGGCTGCAGAGATCGGCCGTCGGGCGGCACAGTACGGCATGAAGCTATGCGTGGACTATCACTATTCTGATTTCTGGGCGGATCCATCCAAACAGATGTGTCCCAAGGCATGGGAAGGAATGACCATTGAGGATAAGGCGGCAGCGCTGGGTAAATTTACCGAAGAAAGCCTGACAGAGATTATCGGTGCAGGAGCTCAGGTGGGCATGGTGCAGATCGGCAATGAGATCAATAACGGGATTGCCGGGGAGACAGACTGGACGAAGCGGCGTCAGTTGTTGCAGGCGGGTTCCGCGGCAGTGCGGAAAGTGGCGGCACAGACAGAAAATGATATTCAGGTCGCGGTACATTTTACGGATATCTCTGATCAGAAAGGGACACTGGATATTGCGCAGAAGCTGGAAGATAAAGAGATAGACTATGATATTTTTGCGGTGTCTTATTATCCGTTCTGGCATGGCACCATTGAAAACCTGACGGAAACCTTGCAGAAGCTGACGGAAACCTACGGTAAGAAAG
Source organism: uncultured Lachnospiraceae bacterium (assembly GCA_910586615.1). Lineage (GTDB taxonomy): Bacteria > Bacillota > Clostridia > Lachnospirales > Lachnospiraceae > UBA3282. The sequence continues at coordinate 9,642 of CAJUJP010000013.1, read as the reverse complement.
TGCTTGTAGCGGAAAATTCCTACCCGTACACTACGGCAGACGGAGACGGTTCCGCCAACAGTATCGGTGAAGATGACATTCTGCCGCAATATCCTGCAACCGTGCAGGGACAGACCAATGAGATCCGGGATGTCTGCGCCGCAGTGGCAGATGTGGGAAGCGCCGGTCTGGGCTACTTCTATTGGGAACCGGCATGGCTGCCTGTGGGAGTCTGGGAAGAGGGTGCCGCGGATGCCGGTCAGGTGCTTGAACAAAACAAGAAGACCTGGGAACAGTATGGTTCCGGCTGGGCTTCTTCTTATGCATCTGCCTATGACCCGAAAGATGCGGGGGTCTATTATGGAGGCAGTTCCTGGGACAATCAGGCAGTATTTGACTTTCATGGTCAACCGTTGGAATCCCTGAAGGTATTTAAGTATCTGCATTGCGGAACGATCGTGGAGCGGCAGGTGGAGAGTATACCTGTGACGGAAGTAAATGTCAGTCTGGACGGAGAGATTGAGATGCCGCAGACGGTGGAAGTGGCATTTAACGACAGAACTACTCTGCCCGTAGCAGTTAGATGGAATGAAGCCCAGCTTGCGGCGATTGATACCTCGGAAGGCGGAGAATATGATGTGGCAGGAGAATTTGTGATCATGCAGAAAGGAGACGAAAACAGCCCGGATTCGGATATCATTCTTACAGATGAAGTGATAACTATGCTCTCTGAGACACCGCCTGCGGCTCGTATAACCATCAGTAAGCTGAATCTGATCGTAAACAGCAGCTTTGAGGAAAGCGATACATCTATGTGGGAGATTAACGGAAACGGCACGGATTTCCAGGATAAGGCGGCTGATGCCCACAGCGGAAACCTGGCATTACATTTCTGGTCAAATGATGAAGTGAAATTTACGGCGCAGCAGACTGTGACCGGGTTGGAGCCGGGCGTTTATGAATTTGGACTGTTTCTGCAGGGCGGCGACGCGGGCGACAATGCAGATCTGTATATCTATGCAGATAACGGCACAGATTCCCTGACTGCAAAAACCGGTGTGACAGGCTGGTGCAACTGGCAGAATCCTGTTATTGATGAGATCACGGTAGGCGAAGACGGGACGCTGACTGTGGGAGTTTCCGTGAACGCGGCCGCCAAGGCATGGGGAACGCTGGATGATTTTTACCTGTATAAAAAATAAAATATATTTAATAAAGTTTGTATTGTAATGAAAAAAAGAATGTGATAAAATCATGTCAAGCAAAGAACAAATCTAAGATTCTTAAAGTATCTTACAGGACTGTTCCTACAGTCCCGGACTTCATCGGTGATATTCAGGTTTACCACAGGTATGCTCTGATGCCGGTGAAGTCCGTATCCATGCAGAGCATCCTCTGCAAAGACTCCTTGCTTATAACTGAATAACCGCAGGGAGGCAAGAGAAAGTGCGGCCTCTCTGCCAGTAAACGAAAGAGAGGCAGTACAATGCAAAAACAGACAAAATGGAATTCATCCGTACAGAGTGATGTGAAGAACATGCAGATGGAGGGTATGGAGACGCCGGAAAACATGCAGGCGGCGCTTCCTGAAGATTATCAGCTGAATTTAAGTGACTTTGCGCTTTTTATGTCGGTTATGAAGGTGAAAGAGGCGTATGAGGATGTACTTGGTATTATACTGAACGAGTCTGATTTGAAGCTGAAGGAAGTGAAGGCCGAGCAGGTGGTTTTAAACAAGTCCGGTAAACGTGCGATCCGTCTTGATGCATGGGCACTGGATGTACGGGAGCGGCAGTTCGACATGGAGATGCAGAATGACACAATGGATGATGATGTCCGCAAACGTTCAAGATTTTACCAGGGCCTGATTGATACGCCGGTTCTGAAATCGGGAAAGCGAACCCGATATAAGCATCTGCCGTCTACAGTCATTATTTTTATTACAAAGGAAGACATTTTCGGAAAGGATCAGGCGATGTATACTTTCAGGGAACGATGCGAGGAGATTCCTGAGCTTGCCCTGGGGGATGGTACATGTAAGATGTTTCTCAACATGACCAGCAGGAACGGAAGACCGGAACTGGTCAGCCTGCTGCAGTACATGAAGCATACAACGCTGGAAAATGAAGATATTACAGTGAGGGACAGACGCATTCTGGATCTGGACAGAATTGTAAAGGAAGTGAAAGAAACGGAAGAATGGGAGGCTGTGAAGATGAATATTCTTGAGATTGGTCTGGCACAGGGCATGGAACGAGGAATGGCGCTTGGCATAGAACAGGGCATAGAACAGGGCATAGAACAGGGTATAGAACAGGTAACACAAAATATTATTAAAAACATGATCAGCCAGAATGTGCCGGACGAGAAGATACGGATATATACGGGATGTGAACAGGAACTGATTGATATGGTAAGGCGCGGACTCACTTGATCCGCACCTTGCGATATTTGTAATAGGCAGTGACGGCGCACAGTACTGTGACAATGGCCGCGGAGACGGCGGTGATCCAGATCATTCTGCCGGTTTGGCCGGATGTAAGGGCATCCAGCTCTGAGATCGTATTATGATTGATCATAAAAAACGGCGAAGCATAGACCAGGATGTGAACCGGAAAAAGGATCCTGCCCCATATTGTAAGGGCAGGAGCTTCCAGAGAGGAAGCTAAAAGAACCCGGTAGATGCCGTGCAGAAGAGGGAGCACAAGCAAGGGCAGGCCCCAGCAGGCTCCTGCCGCGGAGACGGAATGAAAAGCACTGTGAAAACAGGCAGACATACACAGAGTTAGGGCACACAATTCCAGAATTCCAAGCAGGCTTAAGGCATAAGTCTGTACTAAGAGTGTGCCAAAAGGTATCAGCGGCTCACCCCAGCCGGATACCAGAGTGGAAAGGCAGGAAAAGCTGTCCCAGCCATACACCATACCATACAGAAGCAGGCCGGATAATGTGATGACGGCCCAGAGACCGATACTTAAGGTGTATGCGGCGGCAAACTTGGCCGCCATATCTTTTGCAGGACCCTCCTGAGTCGTGAAAAGAAGGGGCTTGGTTCCGATCTGTTCTTCCGCAGAGAATACAGTGGCAACGGAATACAGGATGAGGATGCTGACCAGAAGGAGACACATATAGTACCATTCCCGGTATGAATCCCAGCCTGTAAAACATGCAAGATAGATATCTTCTCCCGTAAAGTCATGGACTTCGGACAGATGTGAGTCGGCAAGGGGCAGTACTTTTGTGGCGGCCTGATAGTCATTCCGCTCATGCAGATATCCGTCTGAGGCGTAGTTCATGACGAACCGGTTCAGAAAGTTTTCGTTGGTTATTTCGCCGGACTGCTCAGATATTTGAGGAAATCCGTATTTATCCACGATCAGCTGCAGTTTTTTGTCAGTTAATGTTCCTTTGAATTCTTCCGTGATCTGCCGGTCTGCCATGACTGCTTCGTAACCGCGATATTTCGTACCGTTTACGGTCGACACGGCAGAATTCAAATGCTGCAGGAAGACAAGAAGGATGAATGCAATGATGCAGACCAGACCTGCAGAAAAGAGTTTTTTGCGGCACAGCTTATACAGTTCGATTTTATATAGACGCATGTTCTTTCTCCTTATAGTCAGTTTCACTGACGGAATATCTTTTTTTCGTGAAAAACAAGTAGGCATCTTCCAGTGTTACTTCCACGGGTTCGGCGTTTTCTACGGGCTTTTCTTTTGATACAATGCGCAGTTCCACCTGACCGGCCTGGTTACGCAGGTTGCTGATGATATGCTGTCGGCCCAGTTCATCGGCCTGTTTTTCCGGAACGAGACATTTCCAGACACAGCCTTCCGCTTCTTTCAGAATCCGGGCTTCCTCACCGATGTGCATGATCTGTCCGTCTTTCATGATCATGATTTTATCGGCGATATACTCGATATCTGAGACGATATGAGTGGACAGAAGCACCAGCCGGTTTTTGCCCAGGGAACTGATGATGTTGCGGAAACGGACCCGTTCACCGGGATCAAGACCGGATGTAGGTTCGTCCAGTATAAGGATTTCGGGATCGTTAAGGAGGGCCTGTGCGATGCCGGTTCTTCTTAACATACCACCGGAAAAGGTCTTGAGTTTATTCTTTTTTACACTGGAAAGATCTACCATTTCCAGAAGTTCGTCGATCCGGTTTCGTGCGTACTCCTCCGGCAGTGCTTTTAACGCCGCCATGTAGTTGAGAAAGCGGAGGGCGCTGAAGTCGCCATAGTAACCAAAATCCTGCGGGAGATATCCCAGAAGCCGGCGGTATTCACCGGCCATCTGTAAAATGGGCATTCCATCACACAGGATGGAGCCGCTTGTGGGTTTCAGGATGCCGCACAGCATCCTCATGAGGGTGGTCTTTCCGGCACCGTTTTCCCCCAGAAGCCCGTATACGCCGTGACCCAGGCAGACAGAGACATCCCGCACGGCAGTTTTGTTTTTAAATTCCTTTCTTACATCTGTTAATTCCAGTTTGTACATAAAATTTCTCCTTTACTGATTTCTGTAAAAAGTGTTTTGACCTGGATGCAGAACAGCGTGCTGAAGACGGCTAAAGCTATTCCCCAGATTAAGAGCGCGGACTGTGTGTAAAGCCGGGGTGTGGAGGCCAGTACTGTATAAAAAACAGAGAGAAATACACCGGCAGCGGCGGTCAGCCAGATATTCCGCCGCCCTGTCTCTGTCAAAAGAATGCCGAGACAGACACATTGGGTAAAGAAAAAGGGCACCAGCATGTAAAGGCCGATCTGTATGAGCCGCATTTTCCATTGAACACTCACAAACAGGATGGCAAAGAAAAGCATCGCCAGATTCATGATGCCGGAAGATATCATATGGAAGGCGCTCATCTGTGTTACATTGAAGTAACAGGTTTCACTCAGTTCGGACAGTTCGGCAAAACATATTTTTCCGACTTCCAGAATGGAGAGAAAGCCCAGCGCTCCGGAAAGGATCATGGATGCCAGTGTCATGACTTTATTGTCGATGCGGTTGAGATGCATGACGGCGATCAGAAGCAGCATGAAGACGCAGCCGGACAGATGCAGGATCATCATGGTTCTGTCTGCATAGCGGAGATGATTTTGCCATATTTTTCGACGGTCATTTACAAGACGGACCTCTTTGACGGCGATTTCCCGCCGAAGGATTTCAAGGGTATTGCGTTTATGCTGTTCATCTATGGCAATGTGGGTATCCATGGCCCAAAATACAGATTTAAGATCTGCGGTATGGATGGATTGCTTTTCGATTTTTTCAGATATGGTTGTATTAGCTGCATTATTTTCTGCCATGTTGACTCCTGTTCGTCTGTTCTGCAGACGCTCAAATCAATGTTTCGCTTACGGTGGTGTCTTTTTTACGGTTTGTATGTTACAGTTTTTGAACCTTTTACAGGGAGGAGAAATCTGCAATGTCTCGCTTGTATTACCCGGAGGATTCCAGGAGCTTTTTCAGCGTCTTTATGCCTAATCGGTATCGGGATTTTACCGTTGACACGTTGCAGCCAAGCATTTTTGCAATTTCATGGAATCGCAGTTCTTCGCGGATTCGGAGAATAATGACCTCCCGCTGCTTTATGGGAAGCTGCTGCAGAGCGGGCCATAGAATCATCGACTCCTCCACATGATCCAGCCGGTCGTCTGCCGCACCCAGACTGTGCTGGTCTTCGATGTCGCAGGTATCTTTTTTATGATGAAAATAATCCCGGCACAGGTTACGTGCAATGATGAGCAGATATCCTTTCAGGTTGCGGTATTCATAGGAATCCACATACTTGATAAAACGAAGAAATACGTCCTGCGCGATATCATAAGAGTCTGTTTCCTGACCCGTCAGATACAGACAAAACCGGTATATCTCGTCATAGTATCTTTCAACAATGGTATTCAATGCTTCTTTACTTCCATTATGAACTTTATGAATCAGTTCTTGATCGGTCACTTGTCAGCCCTGTGCTTTCCGGTATCGGTTTAACCATGTGCTTGTATACCTAAATAACTGCTCTTATTATACAAAAGATTACCGGATGAAAGAAAAATTATAAAAAAATTTTGGCGATTTATCATCTTTATAGAACGGAAAGAGGTTATTTATGTATCGTGTGAGGCGGAATAGTATAAGGGAAACAAAACACAAAAAGCAGCGAGGGGAGGAGCGGAACATGAAATTACATCTGAGATTATATTTAAAGCTGTGTCATATGGAGTTTTATAAACTGTGGCACAGGAAAGCTTTTATGATCGGCAGCATGTTTATGATTCTGACTATGTTATTCTATTTTCAGGTAGCGATCGCGGGAGGAGAAATCTCCACGGTGAACGGGGTAAAATATTACGGGAAGGAGGCCGTGAAGGTCAACAGGCGGATTACAGAGCCCTATCGGGGAGAACTGACAGATCAAAAGGCGGAGCAGATCATAGCAGAGTATGGCTTTCCTTCTGTGGTTGAATATGATTATCCGGGCTGGCGGGATGCCAATTATCTGAACGGGTTTGTGACGAAGTATTTGTCAGACGGTTCCTATAGCTCATGGGATGACTATACAGTTCCGACCAGATTGTATGCCATCAAAGATACGGTTGCGGGCGAACTGGAAAAAGCTCTGGGCGGGAGAGTTCCTTTTGCATATACAAGGGGGTGGGAAGCGTTCCTCGATGTACTTCAGACGGGGATGGTGCTTGCAAGCATTCTGTTGATTATGGCGGTTTCCATCGTGTTTGCAGAGGAAAGCCAGACAAAGATGCTTCCGCTGGCCTTTACCACACAGGAAGGAAAGGGTAAGGTGGTATGGGCGAAAATTACGGCAGGTTTCATATTGACTATAGTAGTCTATGGGACGGTAGTTCTGTCTGCCATTGTGCCTAGTGCCATTGTATTCGGTTTGGATGGCGGAAATTGTCCTTTAAGCATGGCACTGGATAAAAACCTGAGAACCGGCCATGTTTTTAAGATGGATTGGATGCCGGTGCAGACCTTTGCCGGCATTGTTCTGGGAGCAGGTTTGTTGGCCATGCTGCTTCTGAGCGCGCTTACAATGTGTGTTTCAGCCCATTGTAAGAGTAATTTCGGCGCGGTTGCCGCGGCGGCGGCTGTGTGGGGAATGCCGCTGCTGATTCAAATCACCTGTGGCGGTCTGGGATATTTTTTAACATCGTGTATGCCGATGCTTTTGGTTATGACCGATGTGGTCTATGAATTGATATTGTGGGAAAGAGTCGGGCTGGTGGTGGCAGTGGATCTGCCTTTATTGATCTTATGTGTGGAAGAAAGCTGCCGGATCTATAAGGGAAGCCGGGAATAAGCTCTTATTCCCGACTTCAAATGAAGCGATCGTTTCATTCCGGTACAGCGGAGGAGTTCACTTCTATTACTCTTCCACAATCAGAAAATCCCAGCTTTTCAGAGCCAGTGTATCTCCGGTTTTTATCTTTTGATCCTGAAGAAGAAGTCTGGCATCGCCGCCTTTCCAGGTAATGGCGGCAGGCGTTTCGGCATAATTGAAAAAGTAGGTGATTCCACGGCCGTACTCATTGATGCCTCGTTTGATGATGACAGGATATTGTTCTGCGGGAAGGGTAAGGCCGGCATCTTTGACTGCATAGGATAATAGGTTCTTTAGCAGCCCGGAATTAAAATAGCATCCGATATATATTGCTTTGCCATTCCCAAAGCTGTTTTCTGTGACAGCGGCGAAATTTCCCCACTGGGGATGGTCGTAGGCGGCCAGTGTCCGGGCAGTGTCGGGCAGCAGCAGTTCCATCCAGAAACGGACAGTATTTTTCAGGGAATCTATTTCAAAAGCACAGTCCTTAAGTCCCACATTGACTCCGTCAGTAAACTGATCATATGTCATTCCGAACACATCTGTCAGCTTATGGGGCTGATCATCCGGGTAAATTTTCAGTACCGGGTCGGAAAACGCCGTTTTAAAAGTAGAAATTAAATGTCCGCCTTCCGTCACAAAGTGCCGCAGGCTATCGACAAGAGTGTCAGAAGCACTGTAGAGTGCGGGGGTTACGAGTATCTTGTATTGACCAAACAGGTCGGTATCGTCAGCGGACAAAATATCACACTCTATATTTAACTCATAGAAAGCATCATAAAGCCAGCGTACTATGTCATTGTATTTCAGATCCGGATGGATGCCGAACCACTGCAGGCCGGTCAGTGACTCATTGGACAAAAGAAGCGCCACATCAGCCTTTTTGCGCAGATTTTTCAGATGGTCCCCGTATCTGCTAAAGTCAGCGCCAATGGTGGCAGCTTCCCGGTAGGTGGCATTTTCTTTCAGATTATGGCTCAGGATACCTTTCCAATAGGACTCGATGGCATTGTGGATAGAATGCCAGTGCCAGTACATAACCGAGTTGGAGCCGGAGGCCAGGTGGCTGAAAGCCTGCAGGCGGAGCTGGCCGGGGTAGTGAAGCCAGCCGTGGTTACCCTGGGCTTCCGTTTCAAGAATCAGATAGTTGCTTTTCTTGACGGAGCGGGCAATGGCGCCGCCGAAAGAAATTTCTTTACCGGTGAGATCCTGGGCGGAAGGGTGATAAATATCGAAGCCGGCCACAGTAAGCGGTGCGGCGGCCTTCCATTGATCCACTTCCGGCTGCAGGCCGAAAGAGTAGTTGCGCCATTCATAGTCGAAGTTCTGGGTGATGAACTGATCCGGGCGGGCATATTCCTTCACAATGGCACACTGCCATGCCAGAAAATCAGTCACCAGCCTGCGCTGGAATTTCTGATATTCGGCACCGAGAGAGCCGTTGATGGTGCCGCGTACATCCGGAAAATCTTCCCACACGTCTATGCGGTTGCTCCAATAATCCAGGCCGAATGCGTGGTTTAATGCATTCAGGTCGTTATGAAATTCTTTTTTCAGGTATTCTATGAACTTTTTCTGTGCGTAAATGCTACATGTATCGTATGATTTTGTCTCATTGTCCAGCTGAAAGCCGATCACATGGTCATAGGAGACTGTTTCTTCGATCAGGCGGCGTATGATGATCTCGGCATGTTTCAGATACATGGGGTGGGTAATGTCCATATTCTGCCGATGTCCGTACCGTCCGGGGCCGTCGTGGGTCTCTGCGATGATGTCCGGATATTTGGCGGCAAGCCAGGCCGGGATGGCGTAAGTCGGGGTGCCTATGATTACGGATATGCCGTGTCTGGCGGAGGCCTGCAGCATTCTGTGCAGGCGTGTGAAATCAAAGACGCCCTCCCGGGGTTCCCATGTGCTCCATGTGGATTCGGCAATGCGGATCACGTTAATGTGGGCCTTTTCCATCATTTCCATGTCAGTTTCGATTCTGTCACAGGGCAGATATTCATCGTAATATGCCGCCCCGAATAAGAGCTTTTCTGTTTTCATAGACTGTCGTCCCTTTCTGTTTGGAAAAAGTGTGCTGAGTATCTTTCTGATTTCTGCGGCCAGTAGGCCGGGAGGCCGTGCCTGTACAGAATTGTGTTATAAAAAAAGTAAATTTGCTTCGCAAATTAACTTTGCGAACTCGAATAAGCGGAGGAATTTCCTATACCGATTAGGGTGTCAAAAGGTGCTCTGTCAACTTTGCATAGGCAGATTACACAAATATGTTCGTGAAGCTGTCTTGCTCAGGAGATTGAGATTTTCTTAATATT
>CAJUJP010000012.1 GCA_910586615.1 uncultured Lachnospiraceae bacterium | reverse complement strand
TTCTTAGGCGGTCTATGTTAAAATCGGAATAATCAGAGAATCGGAATAATCTATAAAATAGTCCTCTTTCTCTGTCTTGATATGCTGCTGACGGGCTACAAAGGCATACCCCTTTCCCATTTCCATTAAAAATTTCTGAATATTAGAAATAATACTGGTCTCCAAATCCGTTTCCGTAAAATCTGTATTGGACGATAATCCAAGGAATTCCGCTATAACAGGATTTTTGACAAATTCCAGCTTATCATTTTGGAAATCGGAAGTCTTTTCCAGCATTTCCTGTTCCACCAGATTTTTATGCTGAGACTGCAATATACGGTAATAATATTGTGTGTTGATATTTCGCTGTAAAGTGCGCACACTCCATGTCTGCTCATATGCCTCTTTCTCATACCAACTGCGGGCGACGGAATCTGCTACTTGCAACAACGCGCGATAATGAGACCAAGAAAGACGTATGTGAGATTGTCGACACACTGTGTCGACAATCCGGGGAAACTCTTTATAAAACCGCAGGCAATGATAAAGATTACTGCGGTCATAACCTTTTCCATACTGTGCAGTCAACTCTTTGGATAATTTTTTAATGATATTGGCACCGTACTCAGCGCGATCTAAGCCGTCAATTTCTTCTTCAGATATCCGATATCCAATCAGCCAATTTCTTTGTGACTCTTTACACTCTCTATTGAGCCATGTTAAACAATCATACAGCTACACCACGTACTTTCAAACATTCCTTTATATCGTCCACGATATAACTTGTACCTTGTGTATGAAGAATATCATAATGCGGCACAAGATATCACTGAATACATCCCACACTCTGCAATTACCGACAAACCTCAGAAGACATCATATTTCACTTATTTGATATACATAAATCAAAAATCTGATAAAGGAAAAAGACTCCTTATTCACACATAACCTCATCACGCAAACTGACTTTATTTAGCATTAAGTATACAAAAAAATCCGCATTTTAACAATGCAGATTTTCTTGAAAAACATTTACAGACAGAGCCGCTCCCTACTCCCCGGAAACCTGCGTTCCATCTGCTTTCATGTGGTACTTATCCTTATAGATCAGCTGCGAAATAGGCACCAGTTCATATCCCTTATCCTGAAGTCCGGTAATCACAGATTCCAGCGCGTCAGCCGTATACTTGGCGCCGTTATGCATAAGGATTATCGATCCATTATTCAGCTTGTCGGACTCCACCACGCGTTTCACAATGTCGTCCACGCCGTAATCCTTCCAGTCAAGAGAATCGATCGACCACTGAATCGGATAATATCCGCACTTGTGCGCATTTGTTATGACATGATTGTCATAATCTCCGTAAGGCGGCCGGAACAGGCACATCTCATAGCCGGTAAGTTCCTGCACCTTGGTATGTACTTTCATCAGCTCCTCCTGACACTGTTCGTCGGAAAGCTGGGACATATTTTTATGATTCTCGCTGTGGTTGCCCAGATCGTGGCCTGCTGCCAGAATCGCCTTCACATCATCAGGATAACTCTCCACCCATCCCCCGGTCATAAAAAAAGTCACCTTTACGTTATGTTTTTGCAGAATCTCCAGAATACGCCCTGTGTCTTCATTTCCCCATGCCGCATCAAAGCTGAGCGCCACCTGCTTTTTATCCGTCTCCACGCAGTAAATCGGCAGCTCTCTGCCGCCCACCGAACTGCTGACCGTAATGGAATCCGGCAGCACCTTTACCACACCCTGGATCAGCGCCAGCGTAGCCAGGGCAAATGCCGCTGATTTTGCCACCTGCATCATCACGTTCTGCACAAAACTCCTGCGCTTCTGCTCTTCCTTTGTCTGACAGCCTGAAGGTGCCGCTCCTCCGCAATACTGGCCGCCGTGTTGTCTGTTGCAATACCCGCCGCCACTGTACTGCTCACTGCAGTACCGACTATCGCTGTGCCGGTTGCTGCTTTGCCGCTCACTGCAGTATCCGCCGCTGTACCGGTCGTCACTTTGCCGCTCACTGCAATACTGGCCGCCGCTGTGCTGTCTCTTTCTCTGCTCTGTCCACGCTTCCACCTGCTCCGGGGCCGGCCAGACACCATCATTCCGACCGGCTGCGGAATCCTTCTGCATTTTGCCTTCTAATTCACACATGGCAAGTTTAATCTTATCGTTCCAACGTTTTCCGCGTTTTTGCATAATAATACCCTGCATACTGTTATTACTAAAGTATATGCAGGGCATTATATTTTATATGTAATGAACCAGACGGGCAAGGCTGTCTACCTTGAAATCTTATTTGTCTCTCTTCATACGTTCCAGCTCTTCCTCGATAGCATTGACTCTGGCGCTGGTCTCCTCGATCTGCCGCCTGTCCGTATCGTGTCGTTTTGCTTCAGATTGGGGCCTTGCCGCAAAAAGGATTCTGGCCAGCAGTCCGGCGCCTCCGAAAATAAGCACCAGAATCACCACCCACTCATACAGTGTAATCCGCACAAGGGAAATATTCGTGGTCATAATGACCGCTACCACAACGATCAGTACGCCTGCCCCGGTAAACAGTTTGGAAGGAAAGCTTCCTTCCGATGCAAACATCCACACCACGCCTGCAATAAACGGCACCATGATCAGCCCGTTGTTCAGATGCCATCCCCCGATGCTGAGTCCATGTCCGAAAAATGCCGAAGTCACCATGACCTTCTGCGAAAAAATAAACAAACCGGCTATGAGCATTGCCAGCCCGGCCAGAAACTGTAATAATTCGTTTTTTGCCTTTTTCATTGCTACCTCCGTGTCCTTATGCCTTATGTCATTTCCTGCCGATGTACAGCCGGCCAGACCCGCTGTCTGCATAGTTCCTCCGTCATGCAGGATACATGCTACAGTCCATGCCTGAATATCCACACGATCAGAAACTGATAAACAGCGGCCTTTTTAATGTCGTTAACTATCGTTAAGTATAGCTGATTTTTTTTACCATGTAAATCCCTTACACTCTAGTTGCTTTTTAAAAGCATTTTGTAACAGTTCAGCCCTCACATTCATAAAAGCGTCTGCTTCGCATCCGGCGCCGCTTTGCGGCTCATCTTTTATTTCATGAGAGGACGCTCCGCTCATGTAACAATTCGCAGATTGCGCTTTGTATGCAAGCACCCACGCGCGATCTGTGAATTGTTGCATGGCTGAACTGTTACAGCATTTTTGAAAATCATTGCAAATTCACTTGACATTCCCGCCCGTTTGTTTACAATATGGGTTGACGCATATGACAAGACAGTAGACTTTACAGTAATTTTGTAATCTTGTATACACCAGTCCCGCATGTCAGAGCAGTTTATTGCATTCAAGGCCCGGCTCTGACGCAGACTGCAAACTGACAAAAACGGAGGATATTATGAAAGAATTTCTGAAACGTAAAAACATTATCTTTTCCTTTAAAAGATACGGTGTAGACTGTCTGGGCGCTATGGCCCAGGGACTGTTCTGCTCGCTGCTGATCGGCACCATCATCAAGACGCTGGGACAGCAGACCGGCATTGAATATCTGGTGACCATCGGCACCTACGCCACTGCAGTAGCCGGACCTGCCATGGCAATTTCCATCGGGTTTGCACTACAGGCACCGCCGCTGGTCCTTTTTTCTCTGGTAGCTGTGGGCGGCGCTGCCAACGAACTTGGCGGGGCGGGCGGTCCGCTGGCTGTCCTGATCATCGCGATTCTGGCCGCCGAATGCGGTAAGCTTGTTTCCAAAGAAACCAAAATAGATATTCTTGTCACCCCTTTTGTCACCATATTCACAGGTGTGGCGTTATCCACACTGCTGGCTCCCGGCATCGGCGCCGCCGCAAGCTCTCTGGGCAGGCTGATCATGTGGGCTACCGATCTTCAGCCTTTTTTAATGGGAATCATCGTCTCCGTTCTGGTGGGTATCGCGCTTACACTGCCCATCTCCTCCGCCGCCATCTGTGCCGCTCTGTCTCTTACGGGACTAGCCGGCGGGGCTGCGGTTGCGGGATGCTGTGCCAACATGGTAGGCTTTGCAGTTATGAGTTTTAAGGAAAATAAATGGGGCGGACTGATCTCACAAGGCCTGGGGACTTCCATGCTGCAGATGGGCAATATCGTGAAAAATCCCAAAATCTGGATTCCGCCGATTGTTGCTTCCGCCATTACCGGTCCTGTCGCAACCTGCATATTCCGGCTGCAGATGAACGGCACCCCGGTTTCTTCCGGTATGGGCACATGTGGTCTGGTAGGCCAAATCGGCGTTTACACCGGATGGCTCAATGACGTGGCTGCCGGAACAAAACTTTCCGTCACGGCCATGGACTGGATCGGCCTGATTCTGGTAAGCTTTATCCTGCCCGCCGTCATCTCACTGCTTGTAGGGAACTTCCTGCGCAGGCTTGGGTGGATCGGAGAAAATGATCTGAAACTGGACGAATAGCCTGTGTTTTTTGAGAAGGCATCTGTTCACCCGCTGTATGTTGTGAAAGTCAGAAAATTTGTCATAAATATTTCAAAAATATGGGATTTTCCTCTTTACAAATCGCCATAAATGCCGAGATAATATATGTAAGAATAACTATGTCTCTGAGCCGATCATCAAATGCTTTACTGCAGGCAGCAAGGTATTTGGTCTTCGCGGCAGCCGTCGAATATCCGTATCATTACGGTCTGTTTGACCCGCTGTCGACAGAAACAAACGGCACAAAGCGGCATACTGACACAATACACAAGACAGGGAAGTCGCTATTTTACAACATGGAGGGATAACAGATGGGTATTAGTTTAGGTGGTTTAAACTCAGGTATTTCGGACACATATTCTGCTCTGCTGGGCGGTTCCGCTTCCGGCGGCGATGTAGGCGGTTCTTCTTTGCTGACAGATTACGCTTCCATCAAAAACGGCAGCTACGGCAAGATGATGAAGTCCTATTATTCCAAGGTGAAAGAAGAGGATGAATCCGATTCTTCCAAGGGTAGCTCCAAGAAGAAGGAGACAGATGCAGCATCCGCCAGCGCGGCAAGAAAATTTTATGAGACCGCAACAGGTATGAACGCTCTTGATTACAGCGCTGACAACATTGACGAATTGTATGACAAGGTAAAAGCATTTGTCAAAGATTACAATTCCATGATGACAAATGCCTCCAAGAGCAAAAACAGTGATGTAAAAGCACAGGCAGACGCTCTGAATGATTACACCTACCAGAATTACAAATTATTTTCCAAAATCGGTATAACAATGAACTCGGATCGTACTTTATCGATCGACGAGGATACCTTTAAGAAGGTAAACGAGAAGACCGGTGCAACCAATGTTCCCACACTGACTACTTTGTTCAAGGGCATCGGTTCTTTTGCAGACAAAGCGGCCGACAGGGCAAGCACAATTTACCGTAAGGCAGGCGAAGGCGAAGAAGTAACTTCCGCAAAGGCAAAATACGCCGGCACTACGGGCAGCACTTCTTCCAGCGATAAGACGGATGGAACCTCCTCCAATGTGGGAACTTCCAAGACTGCAAAGGATGCTGCATCAGCGAAGCTGGCCAGCGCGCTTTACAAGTCTGTAGAGAAAATGGGAACTATCTCCATCGGAAACGACAATAAGAGCGGCGTATACAACGTATTTTCCACTCTGATCGACGATTACAACGCATTGATCAAAAAGTCCTCGGAAAGCGAGAACTCCAATGTGATTAAGCAGACCGATTACTTAAAGGATCTGGTCAACAGCAACAAGAGCGCTTTTGCTAAAATGGGCATCACGGTTAAATCCGACAAGACTCTTTCCATTGACGAGGAGAAGTTCAAGGACTCTGATATGAGCAATGTGAAGAATCTGTTTACAGGAGCATATTCTTTTGCCGAGAAGATGACAGACCGGATCAACCAGATTTACCGCTACGCTACACAGGGCGATTCCCTGAATAGCCAGACTTACACCAGCCACGGCAGCTATACTGCAGCGGGTGTCGGATCTTCTATTGATACTGTCATGTAAAAAAAGTTAATTTGCTTCGCAAATTAACTTTGCGAGATCCGCTTCGCGGACTCGGATAAGCGAAGAATTTCCTATACCAAAAGTAATTTGCTTCGCAAATAACTTTGCGAGATCCGCTTCGCGGACTCGGATAAGCGGTAGTTTTCATTTAGCGGTTATAATGCAATAAAATATATTGCTTTATAACCGCTATGTCATTTTTCAAAGAATGCCCAAAATACGGGTATTCTCTATTTTTGTTTCGCAGCCTCAAATAAGTTGAACTTTTTCTTTTTGCGGTTCTAATGCTTCTGTGCAAGATATAGATGATTCCCCTTTCTCCCGCATGGGACACTGCATGATTTACAGTTACTTTTTAACCCGAAGAAACAACATTACTTTATGCTGTTGCTACTTGATTATCTATCAAAGCCAAACTGAGCTATTAATGACGAGCGCAATCTGTCTGTTTTTTGATTATTGAACAATCAAATTAAAGCTATCATTATATTATTTGCAAAAATAGAATAAAAATCACAAATCCAATCTCATATATATTGATGTACTCATGGGACTATTGTTGTAACAATCTACGGTGTAAAATCCAAATTGCTTATATATATGAATTGCCTCTTCTAAAAAGGGGAGCGTATCTAACAACATATAGGAATAACCAATTTCTTTTGCGTCGGTTATGATTTTTTGTACAAGTAATTTACCAATATTTTTTCCTCTAAATTGTGGTCTTACATAAAGGCGTTTCATTTCACAATTCTTTTTATCTATATTTTTCAATCCAATACAACCTGCGACTTCCCCATTACAATAAGCCAGATACAATCTTCCAAATGGCATACCATATTTTTTTTCTAAATGATTTATTTCTTCTTCATAGCGCTGAATATCAAGATAATTTTGAAATGAACTGTCATTAGTTATTAACATGTTTGTATATTCTGAAAATAGAGTATTTATTTCTTGTGTATGCATATAGGCTAAAACAATTTCGATATTCAAAACAGTTCCTCCTAAAATCAAATTTATTTTTCGTCATTTTTACGCAATATATGTTCAATCAGTACCATTGCTTCACATAGCCTGTCACAATCTTCTTTATCCATATTTTTTAGTTTTTCATAAATTTGTTTATCGCCATTCCAATCTATTTTTTTGGCTTCTTCGCTTCCTGCGTTTGTTAAATATAACTTTTTAATTCCCTTGCTCCCCGAAACAAGCTGCCTCGTTATTAATCTTTTATTTTCAAGTTTTGCAAGGATTCTACTTACATAGCTTTTGTCCATATTTAGGTGCTCACATAATTCAGTGGCATTGATCCCCTGATTAGTATATATTTCAAATAACACTCTCGATTCAGGCCATGAAAAACTTGTCCCTAAATAGCCTTTGCCCATAACATCTAACCAAACAGTGTAGTATCGGTTAAACTGTCGTATTTTTTTAATCAAATCTTCATTCAACGTATTACCTCCTAAATGAGTTGACTTTATCAACTCATATTATAACTCTATGTGTTGATAAAGTCAACTCACTTGCATTCCATAGATAGAAATGAGAGGGATTCCCTTTTTCAGACCAAACAAAAAAGCTATTTTTTCAGATATTGCAAAATCGGTTCAATATACTTTTTGTCTGAAATGTCATAAGATGAAGAAATCATTTTTACCATTATTTTTTCATCTTCTGTCTTATCTTTTTTTGCTTTAAGTGTTTTTACAAACATTTTCATCATCAGTTTAGACGGTGTAGACATTTTTTCATAATTGAGCCCACCCGGACAGTAAAAGGTCCTGACTTTTTTCTGTTCCGACTCGTTGAAATTCCGTTTTAGAGCTATGTCAATTTCCGGATTCTCTATCGGGCTTGCTCCAACACAAAATACAATCAGCTTCTTGTCTGCCCATTTATCCATATTTCCCTTAAACCAACTGATTTTACTAATACCACCCGCACAAGCCCAGCCTCCAAAAATAATTGCTTCATATGCAGCCAGATCTTTCTTTTTTACGGCTGATAATTCAAGGCAATCAGCCCCCGTTGCTTCCGCGATCCATTCAGCATAACGCTTTGTAAAACCTGTTTGTGAATTATAAATTACGATTGTTTTCATCTGCTTAAATCTCCCTCTCTAATTTTCTATTGCGTTTTCGACAGCTTTTAAGATACATTTACCGCTTACCGCAGCTCCAGATACTGCGTCTTATGTAATGACTGTTCCTGCACTACATCATTGACTATACCTTCTGCCGTACTCCCCAGCCCATCCGCAGCCCTCTTTTCCAAATTTTCTATTCCAGCATACAGTTTTGATAAAAGGGTAAAAAGAGTTTCAATTTCTTCGTCCGTATAAACTTCAAAAAGATATTTCAATTCCTCTTGGTATTTCGAAAAGTCATTTGTATAAAAGTCATTTACCTTTTCTGTGGGGCAGATGCACATAGCTCTTGTATCATGCGGGCTTTGCTGAATGGTAATAAATCCTTTTTTCATCAAAACATCAGCTAACTTTTTGATATTTTGTCTTGAACAGCCTAACAAATTTCCTAATTGGGTAAATGTAAGCTGCTCCTTTGACTGTCTGACTATTGACAATAGCATAAATTGCTTTAACGATACCTCTGGAATATGGTTATCAAAAAGCGTTTGCAGCTTATTTCCGGCAATAAATAATGTACTGAAAATAGCCTTTCTTTGATTCTCCGTAGAATTTGAAAATTTTTTAGTCAAATCATCTAAATTCATATAGCCTCCTCATTGGCAACTTGTTACGTTTTTAATTGTAGCAACAAGTTACCTATATGTCAATATAAATGACCGAAGTAAATGGGGGATGGGCGGAAAACAAATTGAATATGAATGGGATTCCGTAACAGTCGGCATTTGTGGGAATATGTATAACCGGATATCTTATGGAATTGCGGCTAACTCTGTTTGACAGACAAAAAAAGCTGATCTTTAGCCTTTCCATGTGCTGTGAATAGCGTTATCCATAATTCCACAGCCTGTTATGCACATTCCACAATGCTTGCCTTTTGCTCTTCGGTTCGGAATAGTGTGGTACTGGCGGTTATTTTTTGTTTGAAGCATTTGCTTCTTTGGGCGCATATAAACAGAAGATATGCTAAAATACAAGAATCCCGCCATTTCTCAAGCGGGATTCTTGTTTTGTAATTATGCAAAAGGATTTTCTGTCGGATACGGTACGCTCTTCGGCTGATTGTAACCGATCTCGCTTACCTCCACGCCGATGTATTTGAATACCTCGAATAATGCCTTGCCGTAATGGCCAAATGCAACTGCTCCGTGGTGCGGATAATTCTTCTCGATCAGAACGTGACGGTAGAATCTTCCCATCTCCGGAATTGCGAATACGCCGATACCGCCAAAGGATCTTGTTGCAACAGGCAGGATCTCTCCCTCTGCCACATAAGCACGCAGAATGTTATCAGCCGTGCTCTGCAGACGGTAGAATGTGATATTGCCGGGAACGATGTCACCTTCCAGCGTACCCTGTGTCACTTCTTCGGGCAGTGCTCTCGCCATGATCATCTGATACTCCATGCTGCATTTGGACAGCTTCTTGGAGCAGGTATTACCACAGTGGAAGCCCATGAAGGTATCTGTAAACTTATAATCAAACTTGCCTTCGATGGATTCTTTAAACATATCCTTGGGCACGGAATTATTAATATCCAGCAGCGTTACGATATCATCGCTGACTGCTTCGCCGATGAACTCACTTAAGCATCCGTAAATATCCACTTCACAGGATACCGGTATGCCTCTTCCGGTCAGGCGGCTGTTTACGTAACAGGGTACAAAGCCGAACTGAGTCTGGAAAGCGGGCCAGCACTTACCTGCGATAGCCACATACTCACGATAACCTTTATGCTCTTCGATCCAGTCAAGCAGAGTCAATTCATACTGAGCCAGCTTGGGAAGAATAGTGGGCTTATTGTTGCCTTCGCCAAGTTCTGCTTCCATATCCTTCACAACATCCGGGATACGGGGATCATTTTCATGCTTATTGAATGCCTCAAACAAATCCAGTTCGGAATTCTCTTCGATTTCAACTCCCAGATTGTAAAGCTGTTTGATCGGAGCATTACATGCAAGGAAGTTAAGCGGTCTGGGTCCAAAAGAAATAATCTTCAGGCTGGACAGTGCAGCAATGGCACGTGCAATCGGAACAAATTCATGAATCATATCTGCACAGTCTTCTGCATCTCCTACCGGATACTCAGGGATATATGCCCTCACATTACGCAGTTTTAAATTGTAGCTTGCATTCAGCATACCGCAGTAAGCATCGCCGCGTCCCTGAATCAAATCATTCTGAGACTCTTCTGCAGCCGCCACAAACATTTTCGGACCTTCAAAATGTTTTGCCAGCAGTGTCTCTGAAATCTCCGGGCCGAAATTCCCCAGGTATACACACAACGCATTACATCCGTTTTCCTTAATATCCTTGAGGGCATTCACCATATCGATCTCGCTCTCGATAATGCAGACAGGACATTCATAGATGTCTGCGGCATCATATTTTGCCTTGTATGCCTCAACAAGAGCCTTTCTTCTGTTGACTGCCAATGATGCCGGGAAGCAGTCACGGCTTACAGCTACGATACCAATTTTTACTTTCGGTAAATTGTTCATATTATTTATCCTCCTTCTTAACCGGTTCTGCCGGTATTTGATACACTGACCCCCATGATTCCGCTCTGCGGAATCTCACTTAGAACTTCTTCATGAAGCAGCCCCTGCTGCGAATGATTAGAAGCTCTTCTCACGCTAATACCCATGTCAGAGCAGTTTTCTGCAACGACACAAAAAAATTTCGCATACTTACTACAGGATTACGCTTATTTCTTCCACGACTAAAGCTCACATTCACGAACATCCGGATTTTTTCCGGTCAGACCGATATGTGCGCCTGCTGCCAGCCCGCCTTCCGGATGGCCGATCAGCCATTTATTTTTCGCAGTAATCAGGCTGTCTTCCAGTTCTGCATGTCCCTCTTCCAGCGGACAATTGGTTCCTGCCGGCAGTACAATCGCAACCTTAAACTGTCCATCACCCACACTGCAAGGCGCATAATGCAGTGTCGTGCCATACAGTTCCACCGCACATCCTTCCGGTATCAGAAATGCTTCCATTTTTGCCGTGTCATATGTATAATCATCTGTAATGTCCTGCAGAAGACCAAGAATCAGAATCGCATCCGTGCCGGCAACATTGATCTCCGAACTCTTGTGATATTCAACCGCATTGAGCTTATAATTTATGCCATTGCAATAGCCGATCTGTATGGGCATTTCACCATATGTCTTCTTCCGCAGATCAGCCGCCGTGGAAGACGCCTCAAGTTCGGGAACAGACGCTTCATAGGCCATTCCCTCATAATCGGGCGTTCTCTTTAATGCTTCTACAAGCGGACCAAAATCATACCCTTGTATGATCCTTCCGTATTTGCAAAATGCCGCATCTGTAATCTTTCTGATTTCCATTCGTCTTTTCCCTTTCCTGTGTTTTGTCCATGGTCTGCTTGTGCTTTACTTATACTCTGCCTATGGTTTTCTTGCGTTTTACTTATATTTTGCCTATGGTCTGCCTGTGTTTTGCTTATACTCTGTCCATAGTCCGCCTGTGTTTTACTTACACTCTGTCTGTGATCCGTCTGTGTTTTACTTATACTCTGCCTATGGTCTGCCTGTGTTTTGCCTGCCTTTTATCGGCTCCGCTCTCCGCCGCTGTACTTTCACTGTTTTACCATGCTCTGCCTGTCAGATTCTTACCGGATGACCTTAAAAAGCTCTCTGCATACCGGATAGATCTGCTTAAACTGCTGATACCGTGCTTCATATTTCTCCACCAGGGCACTATCCGGCTCCACCGTGTCAACTACCCTGACAATCTTCTTCGCTGCCTCTTCCACGCTGGCATACTCTCCGCAGGCAACTGCCGCCAGCATAGCGCCGCCCATAGCCGGCCCTTCCTCGCTCTCGATCACATCCACTTTCAAATTCAGAATATTGGCAATTATTTTTCTCCACAGCGGACTCTTCGCTCCGCCGCCGCAGATTTTCGTCCGCTCACTCTTAATTCCCAGAGATTTCGCCACCTCAAGCGAGTCACGCAGTGCAAAAGCCACCCCTTCCAGCACCGCCTGGGTCATATCCGCCCTGGTGGTATCCATTGTCATGCCGATCAAAGTACCTCTTGCGTCAGGATCGTTGTGAGGTGAGCGCTCACCCATCAGATAAGGCAGGAAAAAAACATGGTTTTCACCCAGCTTATCATCCGTGATTTCTTTCTGCTGTGTTCCGTAATCCGTCGTGCCGATGATATCGTCCATCCACCATTTATTGCAGGATGCCGCACTCAACATGCATCCCATGAGATGATAGTGTCCGTCTGCATGTGCAAAAGCATGAAGTGCATTGTATTTATCTACGCCGAATTTTTCTGATGAAATAAAAACCGTACCGCTGGTTCCCAGGGAAATATTGCACATGCCGTCTCCCACCGTGCCGGTTCCCACTGCTGCTGCCGCATTGTCACCGCCCCCGGCCGCCACTTTCACCGTTTCTGGAATCCCAAGTTCCCGGGCGATGTGCGGCAGTACTGTTCCCACTGTCTCATAGCTCTCATATACTCTGGCAAGCTGTTCTTCGCACACACCGCAGATCTCACACATTTCTTTGGACCAGCAGCGGTTTTTCACATCAAAAAGCAGCATACCGGAAGCATCCGACACGTCCGTACAATGAACGCCTGTTAATTTATATGCAAGATAATCCTTGGGAAGCATGATCTTTCTAATTTTTGCAAAATTCTCCGGTTCTTTGTTTTTAACCCAGAGAATCTTCGGCGCTGTAAAACCGGTAAAGGAAATGTTTGCCGTATAAGCGGACAGCTTATCCTTGCCGATCACCTCGTTCAGATAATCACATTCTTCCGTTGTTCTTCCGTCATTCCATAAAATAGCGGGTCTGATCACCTCGTCATTTTCATCCAGTATGACAAGCCCGTGCATCTGCCCGCCGAAGCTGATTCCTGCAATCCGGCTCTGATCCACATCCGCGGTCAGTTCCCTGATTCCCTCCATACTCTTCTCATACCAGTCCTCAGGTCTCTGTTCCGACCAGCCCGGCCTGGGAAAATAAAGGGGATACTCTTTGGAAACAATCTTTACAATCTTACCGCTTCCTTCCATCAAAAGAAGTTTCACGGCACTGGTTCCCAGATCTACACCAATATACAGCATACTGATCCTCCCGTCCTGCAGTCCCGGCATATGCTTACATTCTGCCGGCATTTTTCTTCACTTTTTATCTCGTTCATTTTAACCGTGCACGTGCACGGTATTCGTTATTTTCATAATAGTCTTTGTCAGACAGAAAATCAAGACTCTAAAAATTTTTCGTAATATTATACAAATCCACACCTGTCATATTGTGTATTTCCACTTTTCTTTTTTCTTTCAAAAACTTCTTCCCGCATCTTCCTGCATTCCCATTACATACTTCATGATTTGACTTGTCTGCCTCAATGTGGTAGTGTTTGGTTAATCCTGACTGTGAAGAAGCCGAATTTTCACACGCAGATTTGTGCTTGCGCCCAAATTCGCAAGTTGAGCAAGAATGGAGGTTTTTATGGCAACCATTAAGGAAATCGCCGCCCTCGCAGGCGTATCCCGCGGCACGGTAGACCGCGTACTGAATCACCGCGGTTCCGTCAATCCGCTGACCGAACAGAAAATCATGGAAATTGCACAGGCGCTGGACTACAAGCCTAACAAAGCCGGAATTGTTCTCGCCGCGCGAAAGAAAAATCTGAAGCTGGGTGTCGTTCTGCTCGGACTGGACACTGTCTTTTACGATGATATTCTGGCCGGTGTTCATGATAAGGCTGCCGAATTGTCGGACTACAACTGCTCCGTTCTGGTCAGACAGACCGAGTATGACTTACAGCAACAGTTGGATTCTATAGATGAACTGCGGAATGAAGGAATCAACGGCCTTGCCATCTCCCCTTACAATGATCCCGCCGTGCGTGCAAAGATCGATCAGCTCTATGAGCTCGGCATCCCTGTTGTCACACTGAATACAGACATTGAGAATTCCCGGCGGATCGCATATATCGGCTGTGATTTTTTCCGCTCCGGGGAAACGGCCGGTGGACTGATGCATCTGATGACCCGCGGCAGAAATAGCGGCGACATCCACGTAGGTATCATATCCGGGTCCCGAAATATTCTGTGCCATACCGAGCGTATTGCCGGTTTTCGCCGGACAACCGCCGCTTACGGCAATATCCATATCGTAGATATCGTAAATAACAGTGATAATGAATCGGAAAGCTATGATCTTACCACCGCACTGCTTGCCCGGCATCCCGAAATCAATGCGCTCTATTTTACCGCCGGCGGCGTTTACGGCGGCTGTCGTGCCGTGGCAGATTCCGGGCGTCAGGATAAGATTACCGTCATCACCAACGATATCGTCAACACCACCAGAGAATACATAGAAAAAGGACTGATCGCAGCCACTATCTGCCAACAGCCCTTTTTACAAGGTTCCAAACCTCTTGAAATTTTATTTGCTTATCTGACTGCAGGACAGCTTCCCGACATAGAAAACCATTATGTGGACATTGATATCCGCATCCGGGAAAATCTGTAACATTACCGTCTGCATCCCAACCGTTTCTGCAGACATATATGAGACCTGTAAACTGCAGTTGAATCACAGTAATCGTAGATATAAGCTGCTACTCACACCGGATTTTTAAAAATTTCCCCCTTCAGGAACCGTTCTTCAAACTGTTCCGCCGGAGACGGCTTACCGAAATAATACCCCTGTATCATATCCGGCTTCGTCCGCATCATTTTGGCCAGTTCCTCTTCTTCCTCGATTCCCTCCATGCAGACGGAAAAGCCCAGACTGTGCACCATCTCAATAATATGGCTGATAATGTTATAGTCATGATCATTCTTGAGCGCCTGCACGACAAAGCTCCTGTCGATCTTGACCGTCGTAGCCTCGATCTCTTTCAGATAACGCATATTAGAATACCCGGTTCCGAAATCATCCAGTGCCAGGTCAATGTCTTTCGCCTTCAAATCCTTAAACAGTTCCTTAATCCTGTTGTCTGTCTCTATGTATCCGCTTTCCGTCAGTTCCAGCACAAGACTTCCCGCGGGAATTCCTACTTCTTCAATACACCGCTCCACGTCCTCGATCAGATCACTTTTATGCATCTGTACATAGGACAGATTGACATTTACATGGAAATCCGGCTGTATCTCCCTCCACTTTTTACAGGTCGCAGCCGCCTGCCACAGAACATATCTTCCTACCGGAATGATCAGTCCGCTTTCTTCCAGAATCGGAATGAAAACCGCCGGCGACACGCTTCCGTATTTCTCACAGTTCCAGCGAAGCAGCGCTTCAGCGCCGACCAGCTTATACTCCGGTGTGGATACAATGGGCTGGAAGAACACCTGAAATCCTCTGAAATTTCTATTGATGTCCCGCCGCATCAGCTTCCGGATATCCAGTCTTTTCAAATAATCGTTGTAGGCTTCCCGGTTGAAAAGCGCCATCTGGTTCCTGCCGTTACGCTTTGCCTCATTCAAGGCAAATTCCGTTAACCGCAGAATCTCTTCCGCACCTGTTCCCTCAAAACCGTCCTTGATTACGCCTGCAGAAATCGTATAAAAGCAGCTGTACTCCTTACGCCGCACCGTCTCCGCAACCTTGTTCTTGATTTCATCATAGACAGCCCGCACATCCGTGTTTGAACCCGGAACTGTATCCACTATCATAAATTCATCTGCCATCAGGCGGTATACATCAACCCTCTGGTCTACCGTTGCCACAATACAGTCTGCAAGTTCACGCAAAACGGTATCTCCCGCTTCTATGCCTTCCTTCTCATTGATCTCTTTAAAATTATCAATACCGATCCGCATCATGTAATGAATGCTCTCCGGCCTGTCCCGTAGAATCTCTTCCGCGTCATACTGGAATCTTACTTCCTTGCGCAGCCCGGTAATATTATCCGCCTTTGCCTCTTTCCCCAGTTCTGTCACTCTGCCGACCAGAAATTTATGCCCGTCCGTACCTCTGATGACCGTGCCCCTGCAGTCGATCCACACGGTTCTGCCATCCTTATCCAGCCAGCGGTACTCCATACTGTGCACTACCTGTTCTCCCGACGCGCATTTCCTGATATCTTCCGTTACCTTCGGATAATCAGAATGATAAATAATCTTCTGCAGTGCCGGCGTAGCATTCTGTATCACTGTGCTCTCCAGCGGAAACCTTTCCAGCATCTTGTTCGTCACCATATAGGTATCCGTACTCAGATCCATAATGTAGAAATAGGAGTCCGAAGATTTCTGGATCACTTCTATTACTGCACCAATCTCTTCAACAGACATATCCTGTAATGCTTCGATATAGTCCATGCCCTCACCCCCTCAAATCACTCCCGCAGCGTTTCAAATCTCCGGTTAATCCCTGTTTCCTGTACCGGACTTCTCCTGAAAACTGCCTGTTTCTCGTGAAATGGTAGACAACTTAATCGTTTTATTCCCTGAACCTGTTCGCCCAGCGCTTCCCCATACAAATCCTGTTTGAATTTTATATTTGATGTTCCTGATATATGCGAATATTTCCATAGAATATATTGTTATGCAACATGATCTGCTCATTGATTATAATTATACGCCGGCTTTCATACAATGTCAAACAAATATTGTTGACTTTGACTATAGATTATGCCGCGCCATACAATCCTTTTATTTATTTTTCACTAAATCTAGTATTCTTAAACGTTTAAGTCAGTATATCATGTGTTATCAATCCATTTATTCTTTTGTTATACTGTCGTACCCATATGCCACAAAAACATATACAAAATATGATGTTTTTGGTATACTAAATGAAAAAGTACTGTATGTACCGCCAGGGTTTATCCGGGGCTGTCTGCCCGGCGCACTGCCTGCGGAAATAACGGAGGAAGTCATATGAACGGTAAAAGAGCTGTCGTCTCTTTGGGACACGAGGCGCTTGGTTATACAACATTGGAGCAATGGGACGCGGTGAAAATTACTGCCAGGGCACTGGCGGATCTGGTGGAAGCCGGATATCAGCTTACCATCACCCACAGTAACGGCCCTCAGGTCAGTATGATCCACAAGGCTATGACAGAACTGCGCCGGGTATACATTGACTATACGCCGGCTCCCATGTGCGTCTGCTCCGCCATGAGCCAGGGATATGTGGGGTACGACATTCAGAACACTCTTCGGGCCGAGCTTCTTGGGCGCGGCATTTCCAAAGCTGTCAGCACGATTCTGACGCAAGTGACAGTAGATCCCTACGATGAAGCGTTCTATGAACCCACCAAGGTAATCGGACGCTATATGTCTAAAGAAGATGCCGAGATTGAAGTGAAAAAAGGCAATTTTGTTATGGAAGAACCGGGCAAGGGTTTCCGGCGGGTGGTAGCCGCGCCCAAACCTATAGATATCGTAGAAATCGATGCCATCCGCACACTGGCCGATGCGGGACAGGTAGTTATCGCCTGCGGCGGCGGCGGTATTCCCGTAATCGAGCAGAACCATGCCCTCAAGGGTGCATCTGCGGTCATTGAGAAAGATTCCATTGCCGGCAGGCTTGCCATTGATTTATGTGCTGAGCGGCTTATCATTCTCACCGGTGTTCCTTATGTCTATCAGAATTACGGCACTTCAGAACAGGAGCCGCTGCACACACTGACCACTGCCCAGGCTAAAGAACTGATCATTCAGGGACAGTTCGAAGCCGGCACCATGCTCCCCAAAATCGAAGCGTCCATCGCCTATCTGGACAAGAATCCGGCTGGCAGCGTGCTGATTGCCTCGATCGAAACCGTTGCCGACGCTATCAAAGGAAAAAGTGGAACGGTCATCACGGCTTAGACATAGCCGCACAACAGTTCCACCTTATACGATTACATTATTTTTCTGCGCTTCCAAGCACCATGAAAAGAGCGCCGATCATAATACAGAAATCAGAGATATTGAATACAATATTTCTGATTTTTTTATTTTTCACCGGAAAACTCACGTAATCCACCACATACTTGCGCACCAGCCTGTCATACGTGTTGCTGTATGCGCCGCCCAGCAGAAGCGCCAGTCCGGCCCGCAGCATTGTGCTGCCCCGAAAAGTGAACGTCACCAGAAACAGCACCGTCGCCCCTAACGTCAGGACAACGGACAAAGCCGCCACCACGCCCTGTCTGCGCTCCCCGGCATTCAAAAACGCTCCTTTGTTATGATGCCTGCGAAGCAGAAGCCGGCCGCCGCAGACAGCTTCCTCCTGCCCCTCTGTCTCTGTGCGCTCTACGCGGTTTTTAATCAAAAGGTCCAGCACAAAGATCCCCATTGCCAGACATGAATATCCTAAGATTGCCATATTTTTCTCCCTGGTCATACAGCCGGAGGTCGCTTTATTACGACAGCCTCGCCAATGCCTCAAAGGTTCCGTTGATGTCAAGTTTTCCAAATCCCCATCTGCGGTCAGGATACACGATGTTCTCCGACCGGTCGGCACTGCGGATCAGGAAGCTCTTAATGGCCCGGCTCTCCACCGTGGGCACATTGCCGTCCACCACCGCCCACTCCATAAACTGCGCCACACAGCCCGCCGCCATGGCCGCCGCCATACTGGAACCGGTGGCCGGGCCCAATGCCGTTGATACCTGTACGCCGGGAGCGCACAGATCCGGCTTGATCGCACCGTTTTTTGTAAATCCCCGCCCGGACTGTGGATACCAGCTTCCCGACAGCCCGTCATAGCCGGAAATGGTAATGACCCTCTCCGTATTGGCCGGCTCCGTCAACGTCACATCCGGGCTGGGTGCCAGAAAACCAACTTCCGTGTCCAAAAATTCCGTAACAGGCAGCCAGATATGAAAAGCACCGTTCCCTTTGGTCAAAGTCTCCGAAGGGTATACCTGCAGATTCCAGATTCCCGGCGTAGGCTCTTCAAAACGGAAGAAAATCAACTGCTCTCCCGCGTCCCGTTCCACCACCAGATTGCTCACGATAATGCGTGTACGTTCAAAAATAAAATCAATGACCCGGTCCTCTCTGCTTCTGAAGTCGATCTCCTGAGAGGTCTCACCTCCCGGTGAGCGCACCCGGATGGAAAATGTATCCGGCAGCGTCCCCCACAGTTCCATGCAAAATCCTTTTGTCTCTTCTGCAACGCGGATCTCCACCGTATCCGGCACGGAATGTCCGTAGTGGTGTTCTTTATCGCCTTCGTTGCCTCCGCATACAATAATGGCGCGACTTCGGCGCCTTGCCACGCTGTTCAGATAGGATGCCAGCGGCGATGTGCCGCTGTGGCTGCCCAGATTCGTACCGATGCCAAGCACGATCACCACCGGCCTGTGCAGTGCAATGGCCATCCGTTCCAGATACCTGACCGCCTCCATGATATCATTTTCCTGAAAAGCAACTGCATCTTCCGCCAGCAGATAATAATCCCTGAGATACTGTTTGGCTCCTTTAACCTTGACCACTGCGATATCCGCCTGTGGCGCGGCCCCTCTGAACGTCAGGCCCTGGTTCAGAATACTGCCTGCCGCCACAGACGCCATCTGCGTGCCGTGGCCGTTGGTATCCGTCGTGGGCACAGTCAGCTCCGGCACGTCAGTCTGCAGCGCCCGGTCAATATCTGCCTTTGTATACTCCGTTCCGTACAAAAACCCTTCCGGCGGTTCCCCGTCCTGAATGGTCTGATCCCAGATTGCCATGATGCGGCTGCTGCCGTCCTCCCGCCTGAACACGTCCAGTTCATAGCGGATTCCGGTATCAATAAAGCCCATAACAACTCCCGCCCCTTGCAGGGACAATGGCGGATTCTGAACCTGAATGCTTCCGGTCTGCGCCAGATTCTCAGGATTAAAAATATCATCCCCCGCCTGCATCAGACCATATACCACCGGGATAGCCGAATAGCCGAATACACCGATCGACATGGGCGGGATCATGGTGCGGTTCACATTTGCCACCCCGTATCCATCATCTATTCCATGAAAACAAAAGTCCATAGGGGCCGACCCTGACAATTCGTCTGCCACCACATAATCTGTGATCAGATCAGCGTACTCGTTGGATAATATCTTTTCCTTACAAGTCATTTCATTACAATAACAGTTGCTATTATTGCAAACTGCTCTTTCCACCGGTCTTTCCTATTATATTATGTCTATGTGCTTTGTCCTGTTATTCCGGTGCGCCGGATCATCCCTGCTCAATTACATTCAGCCTGTCAGGATGTTCCAGCGAGTTACTGCGGATATCAATGATCGGGCCGCCCGTTCCTTCAATATACTCTCTGGTGATTGTTACCCGGCCGATGTTATCGTCTTTGGGAACTTCATACATGATATCCAGCATAAATTCTTCAATAATCGCGCGCAGCGCCCGGGCTCCGGTATCTTTCTCCATCGCCTTCTCGGCAATTGCTTCCAGCGCTCCCTGTTCAAATTCCAGTTTCACCTCATCCAGATCAAGCAGCTTCTGATACTGCTTCAGAATCGCATTTCTTGGCTCCGCCAGAATCTTGACCAGCATTTCCCGGCCCAGACCTTCCAGCGTAAAGACAATCGGAAGCCGTCCGATAAATTCGGGAATCATGCCGAATTTTTTGATATCCTCCACTGTCACTCTGCTGAGAATATTTTTTTCCTTGTCATATTTATCCCGCAGTTCCGCATTATAGCCGATGGACGTGCGTTTATTCAGTCTCTGCTTGATGATTTCCTCAAGATCCGGAAACGCGCCGCCGCAGATAAACAGAATATTTCTCGTATTGACCGTGGCCAGCGGCACCATGGCATTCTTGGAGTTGGCACCCACCGGTACTTCCACGTCTGCGCCCTCCAACAGTTTCAACATCCCCTGTTGAACAGACTCGCCGCTGACATCACGTGAGTTGGTATTTTTCTTCTTGGCGATCTTGTCAATCTCATCAATGAAAATAATGCCCTGTTCTGCCCGCTCCACATCGTTGTCTGCCGCTGCCAGAAGCTTTGATACCACGCTCTCGATATCATCACCGATATAACCGGCTTCTGTCAGGGACGTAGCGTCGGTAATCGCCAGCGGCACATCCAGAAGCCTTGCCAGCGTTTTCACCAGATATGTCTTACCGCAGCCTGTAGGCCCGATCATCAGCATATTGGATTTCTCGATCTCTATCTCATCCATTGTTCCTGTGGCCACCCGTTTATAATGATTATACACAGCCACAGAGACTACTTTTTTGGCATGTTCCTGCCCCACCACATACTCGTCAAGTTTCTCTTTGATCTTATGGGGCGGCATAATATTCCTGATATCAATCTCCGGCTTCTCATCCGCTTTCTTCTTTTTCTTCGGTTTCTGCTTGTTAGGAATGCCGCCGTCCCCCTGTAAGTCCGCCAGATTTACAAAGCTGATATTGGGAAAGCCCTTGCCGTTATTGATATCCGCCATGGTCGGCGTGTTCAGCATTCCCTGATAGTCAAACTGGCTGACCGTATCCATGGTCTTGTACATACAGTCGGGACAGACGCAGATATTATTGGGAAGATGGAACATCTTACCTGTCTTGCTCTCCGGCCGGCGGCATATAAAGCACACGTCCTCGTAATCACTGTGGGATCCGCCGTCCGTACTGCTCACTTCCTGTTTCTTATCTTTTTTATTCTCCGGCTCCCGGTCCGCTTCCTGCAAATCATCAGCCTCCCGGCCGCCATCTGTCTGATCCCTTTCTTTCTGGTGCGGGCTTCTCTGCTCTGCCCTCTCCCGGTCTGCCCTGTATGCGTCACTTTCCTGACCGTCCGGATTGTCCTGCTGCTCCGCCCGCAGTTTATCCTGCTCTCTCTTCCTGCTTCTGAGTGCTTCCCGCTGTTCCTCGCCGTCTTCCAGCTCCCTGAAATCATAAGACCTGATCTCTTCTTCTCTGGTGTTTCTTTCATTTATATCATCATATCTGTCATTACTCATATTCAGCCTCCATCTGTTCCTGTAATTGTCCACGGCCTTCCGCCGGCAGATAAAAATCCATGCTCAGTGCCGTCCGGGCAATCATGTGTCTATCCTGTTCTCTGTCATGTCCCTTCCCATCGCTGACAGAAGAAAACGCTGTTATTTTAATATATATTTTTATGATAGTATAAAAAACAGTTTCCCACAAGTAAACAATTTCTAAAGTACACAGGAGAAAGGCGGCCTTTCGACCGCCTTTTGTATGATCTGCCTTTATTCTACCTTGTTACCCAATGTGATCTGCACCGTCTTTTCTTCATAGCCGTTGTTTCCGGGTGACACCACTGTCATATTTACAGTTGTCCCTTTGGCATAAAATTCCATTTCCGCCATAAGCTCTTCCATGGAAGCAACTTTTTCCCCGTTAAACTCTGTAATAATGTCACCTTTATGAAGCCCCGCCTGCTCTGCCGCCGTGTTCTCGTACACCTGGGAAATGTAGACGCCTTCCGGCATACCGTAAGTCTCTATCAGGTAGGGAATGACAGTGATTCCTGCAATGCCCAGATAACCTCTCTCTTCCTCCGCAACTTTATTCTTCGTCTCCTTCAGCATCAGTTCCGCAATGATCGGGCTTGCCGCGGAGATAGGAATCGCATAGCCCATGCCTTCCACCACGCTTCCGCCGATCTTGTTGGAATTGATCCCGATCACTTCACCCTTCATATTCAGAAGTGCGCCGCCGGAATTACCCGGATTGATCGCCGCATCTGTCTGGATAAAAGTGCCCTCTGATCCCTCCGACAGTTCTATGCTTCTGTCCAGAGCGCTGATTACGCCGGTGGTGACAGACTGTCCGTAGCCGAGAGAATTTCCGATGGCAATGGCCGGCTCTCCTACTACAAGAGCATCGGAATCGCCAAGTGTCGCGATGGCAATCTCATCCATAGTGCTGCCCTCCACAGAACTGATAGGAACCGCGATCACAGCCAGATCCATGCCTGCATCCGTACCTTTGACAGAAGCTTCTGCTTCACTTCCCTCCACAAACTGTACCGTTAATTTATCCGTATCCTGAATTACATGGTAGTTGGTCACAATCAGCAATTCCGTGTCGTTCTGCCCCACAATGATACCGGAACCACTGGAATCCGCTTCACTGGTCAGCGTCTGCCCGAAATAGGATACCTTTTCCGTAAAATGATTATTGATGGAAACGATGGAGGGCATAACTTCTTTTACCACATTGGAGACATCCGCCACCACTGTGCTCAGGCTGTCTGTCACATGAATGCCGCTCTCTGCAATGGCATCTCCGCTCTTCTTGGCCGCTTCACCGTCTGTCTTTTCAACATCTCCTGCCATGGTCTCCAATTTTGCGGTATCACTGCTGTCTGTCTTACCGTCCAAGGCCCCTGTAACATACTGTACGCCATACAGTCCCAGTCCGGCAAAAACACCAAACATCAGTCCCAGCGATACACAGACAAGAGCCTTTTTTACAAAACCGAATTTGTGCGGCTTCTTCTCCGCCTTCTTATGTCCTGCCTGATTTCCCGCCTGATTAAAATCATTTGGATAGGTATTGCCGTAATGATATGTGCCTGCCCCGCGGTTTTCATAGGGAGTTCCTGCCATATTCTGTGCATAGGTTCCATTCTGGTATGCGCTCCTGTTATAACCGCCTGCCGCCTGTGCACCATAGGTATTCCGGTTCTGCTGTCCGGCTCCCTGATTCCATGACAGGGGATTCCTCTGCGCCATACTGTTCTGATCCTGTGTGATCATGCCTGCGTTCTGCCTCACACCGTCCTGATTCTGCATTGTCGTTGCCTGGCTCTGTACTGCCGTGTCCTGATTCTGCACTGCCCCATCCTGATTCTGTACTGTACTGTCCTGATTTGGTGTCGTGCTGTATCTGCTCATTGATGCGGCATTGTCTTCCGTTCCATTGTTTACGCCCGAATAGTTGTTGTCATACATAATGATCTGCTCCTTTCCTCTATTACCTCGGCCTGGCGCCGTTTTTTCTTTGATCTTGAAGTCAGTATATTCTCTAATTGTGTTTAAAGTGTGACAACTTTTTATTAAATTTGTGTTTTTTAAACAAAACGGACAAAGCATCCTGCCGTGAACGGCCGCCAAAGGTCAAATGGTTACTCTGATCCGGCAGCACCTCCACTGTAAGGATGCTTTTTTGTATTTCACAAATTATTTTTTGATTCTGTTTTATTCAACTGTGACCGATTTCGCCAGATTTCTGGGCTTATCCACATCACAGCCTTTGCCCACCGCCACATAATATCCGAACAGCTGAAGGGGTATGATAGCCAGTGAATTGGCAAAGTATGGGTTTGTTTCCGGAATATAGATCACGTAATCTGCCGCCTTCTCAATCTCTTTGTTCTCCTCGCAGGTGACCGCCAGCACAAAAGCTCCCCTGGCTTTGACTTCCACCATATTACTGATGGTTTTGGCATAGAGATCGGGCTGTGTGGAAACTGCCGCAACCAGCGTGCCTTCTTCAATCAGCGAAATCGTCCCGTGTTTGAGTTCACCCGCCGCATATGCCTCGGAATGAATATAGGAGATCTCCTTTAATTTCAGGGAACCTTCCAGCGAGATCGCATAATCGATTCCTCTGCCGATGAAAAATACGTCCTTCGCACCGATATAACGGTTGGCAAATTTCTGTATTTTTAATTTGTTGTTAAGCAGCAGTTCGATCTGATCAGGAAGACACTTTAAATCTCCCAGCAGGGACTTATAGGTCCGGTCGTCTATCTCTCCCCGCACTCTGCCAAGCTTGATTGCCAGCAGATACAATGCAACAAGCTGGGCGCTGTATGCCTTGGTAGTGGCAACGGCAATCTCCGGTCCGGCCCAGGTATACATCACATTGTCCGCCTCCCTTGCAATGGAGCTTCCCACCACATTGACAATCCCCAGCACCTGAAAACCTCTTGCCTTTGATTCCCTGAGCGCCGCCAGCGTATCCGCCGTCTCCCCGGACTGGCTGATCACGATAACCATAGCGCCCTCTTCCAGAATCGGATTGCGGTATCTGAACTCGGAAGCCAGATCCACCTCTACAGGAATTCTGGCCAGCCCTTCCATGACATACTTTCCGGTCACACCCGCATGATATGCCGATCCGCAGGCCACGATGTGGATCTTCTTTATACCGCGCAGTTCCTCGTCGGTCATATTCAGTTCTTCGATCACGATATCGTTCTTCTTGATTCTGGGCGAAATGGTATCAGTCACAGTTTTAGGCTGTTCATACATTTCTTTTAACATGAAATGCTCATATCCGGCCTTCTCCGCCGCATTGGCATCCCAGTCAATCATGACAGGCTCTTTGACAAGCTCCTCTTCATCCACTGTATAAAAATGCATATGGTCTGCCCGCAGGCGCACAATCTCCTGATTGTCCACATAATAAACTTTTCTTGTATATCTGAGAATCGCAGGAACATCCGACGCGATAAAGCATCCGTCTTCGTTCTGTCCCACGATCAGCGGAGAGTCTTTTCTTGCCGCAAAGATCTGATCCGGGCAGTCTGCAAAAAGAATCCCCAGCGCGTAAGAACCTTCTACCCGGTGAAGCACTTTCGTTACAGCCTCCATGGGATTTCCTTTATAATAATAATCCAGCAGATGGGCAAGCACCTCCGTATCCGTCTCGGACACGAAATGATAGCCCTTGTCTGTGAGCATCCGGCGAAGCTGCAGATAATTCTCGATGATGCCGTTATGTACCACCGTGATCGTCTCAGCGGTATTAAAATGGGGATGGGCATTGGTATTGCTGGGTACACCGTGCGTCGCCCATCTGGTATGTCCGATGCCGCACACACCCGGCATGGTCTCCCCGCCATGGGTTATGTTCTCAAGTATTTTCAGCCTTCCCGCCGATTTGGTGATATTAATCTTTCCCTCGTCATAAATTGCCATGCCCGCCGAATCATAGCCCCGATATTCCAGCTTGGACAATCCGTCCAGAATAATGGGAGCCGCCTGCTTCGTTCCGATATATCCTACAATTCCGCACATGTTGTTATCCTCCTGCTCTTTTATGCCTGATCTCTCTCGATGAGCTCAACTGTCATGCTGATTTTTACACCGGGAGTATTTCCCTGAAGTTTCTCACCAGGGTCTTCCTGATTCCAGGCTGCAAAATTTCAAATCCGTGCACTGTTCTCCCTGTCAGGGCAGTTCACTGCAGCCGGCGCTCTACCGCCAGTAATCCTTATCGGAAGACAGCGCTGTGACCATTCTTCCGGGCAGGCGGCGGTAATTCTTTCCCAGCAC
This sequence comes from uncultured Lachnospiraceae bacterium, assembly GCA_910586615.1. Classification (GTDB taxonomy): domain Bacteria; phylum Bacillota; class Clostridia; order Lachnospirales; family Lachnospiraceae; genus UBA3282. Next base: position 55,991 of record CAJUJP010000012.1, on the reverse strand, counting down.
ATATCCGGCATACTTACATCCGCTCTGCAGGATCACATGAGGGATCTGCCGCCTGTGCCCGGTCTTGCGCAGATGACTGACAGTCTGTCTGACCAGCCTGATCCCCTCCGATTCTGACGGATATGCCGCGAACACTTCCGGGTGCTCGGCCTGGGAAACGCCCAGATCAAAGTTCCTGTGAAACTGTTTCCGATAGCCGTCGTCATGCGAATGAAAAACCTTTGCCTCTGCAGTATAGGCGATTCCGTACCCCGCTTCCACCGCTTTTGCCGCATAGATCATATCTTCATTGAATATTGTATGCCGCACAAAACCTCCCAATGTGTCGAAAATCTTCCGGTCATAAGCGGCACATACATTGGAACAGAAAAAGGTCTTGATTCCCAGTCGTTCCAGATCAGCCTTAGTCTTCACAACCGACTGGTCGGGATAGTTAAAATTCCGGGTATATTTCTCTGCCTCACTACTGTCCTCGTTGGCCAGCTGTCTGCCATAAGCCACTGCCACATCTTTTCTCTGCAGCTGTCCCAGCAGTTTTTCCACCAGATATTCATCGGCAGGCACAGCATCCTGTGTCATCATGATAAAATAATCCGCATCGGAATGCGATACGCCTTTGTTTCTCGTTCTTCCGTGGTCAAATTCTCTCTTGGCCAGATGTTTCACGATAATATTATGATAATCTTTCTGAAAAGAAGTTCCATAGATCAGCCGGTCAAAATATTTCTGTTCCGTATTCATGACGATGATCCTGTTCACCGGCACACTCTGGCACTCAAGCCTTTTGATCAGCGACAAAAATTTCTGATCCGGTTTATAGGCGGGGATGATAACATCTACTTTATCCACACAAACCTCCATTTCCACGAGAACCGATACCCCTGACCAGACAGCCGGGTATTGATTGCCCGCAATATATGCCGGACATGGCTTCCCGATCTGTCCGGCTCATTTCATACAGAAATAAAGGGCCCGTGTAAACAGGCCCCTTTGCTCTACTTATTTCTTCAAATACCCATTTGTATCGGAATAAATCTTTTCGCTGCATTCCTTCACGGTTGCCGACGGTTCATATTCGTAATCGTTGAACAGGAACTGATGCAGCCATTTCACATTATCCTCAAGATTCATCGGAATAACACATGATCCCTTGGACCCGATCGTTCCGGTAGCACGATTGGACTCCTGCGGGAAACCTGCCGTATCGGAAATATAATAGCTGCCCACATTGCCCAGCATCTCGATAATCTCTGTCAGATCCAGCGATGTATAAGTCTCGTTAAATACAGAGTTTGCGGTCTCCGTCAGCTTCGGCAGAGAAGCTTTCTTTGCCTGGTCCGCAACTGCGGCAAGCACCTCACGCTGTCTCTCCGCACGTTTGAAATCATCACCCGCCGTATAACGGATCCGGCAGTAGCCCGTTGCCTGCAGACCGTCCAGAAGCTGATAGCCGGTAGAAGATACAGGTGTATAAGTACGCTTGAGATCCTCCGCAATACAGAGCTGATAGTTATTCAAATGGCTGATCTCCGAATCATCTACATCAATGTATACGCCGCCAAGTGCATCAATCGTATCCGTAAGGCCGGCAAAGCCGACAGTTACGAAATCCGTAATATTCATGTCCAGATTCATGTTCAACATGCTGATGGCCATCTCCGGACCGCCCTTCGCATAGGCCGCGTTACATTTATTATAAGAATCATTGCTCAGATTCAGGTATGTGTCACGGTACACCGATACCAGCTTACATTCCCCGGTATCCTGATTGATGGATGCAATCATGATCGTATCGCTCCGGGTGTTCTTCGTGAGTGCGCCGGAGGTGGAATCCACACCGAAAAGGGCAATGTTCCGGTAACCTTTCATGGTCGTCTCCTGTGCCTGCACTACCTTGTCATTGATAATGATCTCGTCATTGTCTAAAACCATCTTGCCGCTCTTGGTTCCCGACATGACACCGTACAGCACGAAAACGGCAACCACAAGCACAACCAGTTCCGCAACAAAAAGAATAATCCTTCTGCGCTGTTTCTTGGCCTGCTGCTTCCTGCTGGATTTCTTGCCCGAACCCCCTCTGCCGGAGCCGGATCTGCCAGCGGGTCTTCTTCCGCTTCCGTTTTTCGAACCCGAGCCGGAGCCGGATTTTCTTCTCGGTCGTTCCTCATCATATTCATCTTCGATATACTTTGCCATACTTCGTACTCCCTTAATTCAAAACCTGTCCGTAAATAATTTCCTGCCGCGCCATTAAATGCGCCCTTAATAATAGAAAAGATGCGTATAAAATGCAAATATTCTACTGTGCCGTTTGCACATCCTATATAATCTCATATTTTGACATAAAAATCAAGCTGTAGTACAAGCCTGTTAAAACTGCTATTTATTATACTATATCTTGACGTAAATGCAACCCATTCCCGATTTCTTCCGAAAGTCTTTCTAAAATCTTAAGAATTGTAGTAAACGACTATAGTATTTCACTAATATGCGTTTTTATTAATGAACCCTTTAAAAATTGTCAGGAACATAATCTTAATGTCAAAGGACATGGTCCAGTTTTCAATATAAAAAATATCATGTTCGATCCTGCGCTTGATGGAAGTGTCCCCCCGATAGCCGTTGATTTGTGCCCAGCCGGTAAGTCCGGGACGCACCTGATGCTTCACCATGTAACGGGGTATCTCTTCCTTGAACTTGTCCACAAACTGCGGGCGTTCCGGCCTGGGTCCCACCACGCTCATATCACCCATGAGAATATTAAACAGCTGGGGCAGTTCATCAAAGCTTGTCCTGCGCAGCAGTTTTCCGACTCTTGTGACTCGCGGATCATCCTTGGTCGTCCAGCCCTTTGCCTCCGCGGAAGGCTTCTGCACCTCCATGGTACGGAACTTGTACATCTTAAAAGGCTTATTGTGCAGCCCGATACGTTCCTGTTTAAAAATTGCCGGTCCCTTGGAGGTACATTTGATGGCTACGGCACACAAAAACATCACCGGAGATGCCACCACAAGACCTATAAAGGCCACCAGCACATCCACTGCCCGTTTCGCCACCCAGTTCAGCGTGTTGGACAAAGGCACATACCGGATATTCACCACCGGCAGCCCCATCAGATCTTCGGTATAGGGCCTGCTCGGAAACAGACTGTTATAATCCGGGATAAACTTCGTGTGAACACCGGATTTCTCGCACATATCCACAATATGTTCCAGATGATCGTAGTCCTTCAGAGATAACGTTATGGCGATCTCGTCCAGCTTGTTCTGGGGCAGGATATAAAGCAGATTCTCAATGCTTCCCACCACTTTGACACCCTTATACATGGTTCCGCTTGGAACACTGTCGTCCAGAATCCCCCGCACCACATAGCCCCACTGGGGATTGGCGTTGATACGTTTGATATACTCTTCCGCCGCCCTGGAATAGCCCACCAGCAGAATATATTTCAGGTTATAACCTTTTTCACGGAAATACTGCAGCAGAATGCGGATCAGAGAACGCCCCAGCGTAGTCAGAAAAATATTAAGGACAAAGAAATAGGCCATCATGACACGCGAAAAATGATTCTGGGAAATCAGATACCATCCTGCCATCAAAAGGATCAGGCCAACCGTATTCGCCTGAAAAATATTAATGATCTCATATTTATGAGCCGTGGCACGCTTCGGCGTATACAGATTAAACTCGTAGTATAGAATTAGATAACCGGGAACGATTACATAGAGCATCTCGAAATATGTCTGCACAGAATACACACCGACGGTAGGGTCGATGTCCGAGAAAGGACTGGCAAATTTCAAATACCAGGCCAGCATATAGGAAGCCGCCACGATCACGGCATCCAGCACCACATGGAGCCTGTTAAAATATTTCTGGTTGTCTTTAATCATCTCTCAGCCTCTGCATCTACTGCCTGCGGCGTACTTTCCGCCCTCTCATGGCAAATCGCACATGGTATTCCATAGAATATCAAATTCACGCACCGCAAACAGTTCATTCTTCAGCTTCACTGTTATTTTTTATCATACAATACTTTCCAAGAAAACACAACCTGCAGTGTCATCCCCTCATCCGATACCATATATTGCGCCAGAGTTCCCACTGGATGACAAGATAGTTTCCAAGATGTTCTTTCCGGAAAGACACCTTATGCGTCCGGCCTTCCGGCGAAGCACAGAGCCTGAATCCTTTCACCAGCCCGTTGATATAATCTTTGCCAAGCCCCTTCCTGACAAAGAAAAGCGTCTTGACAGCAAAACCGGCACACAAAAGCGGAAGGTTAAATAACATTTGTAATATTGGCATATTTTTGTATACAAGATAAATGCTGTTTCTGGAAGTTAAATCTACTTTAAATTTATTGTACCGTGAGCCGCTTGCTCCGCTTCCCGCATGATATATGACCGCCTCAGGGATGTAAAGATTCCAGTAACCACAGATCCTCGCCCGATATCCAAGGTCGATATCTTCCAGATAGGCAAAATGATTCTCATCCAGACAGCCGATCCGGTCCAGTACCGTCTTCCGGTAAATGCACGCGCCGCCGCAGGCCGCAAAAATCTGTCTTCCTGTCTGATACCGGTCTGCCGGCCTGTCCTTTCCCAGAGCAAAGGCCCATCCCAGCGCACAGTAGTAATCGCCGCCGTCATCCAGAAGTTCCCGCCTGTAAAGGCTGCGCATCTGCGCCGAACCGGAAAATACTCTGCTGTCTTCTTCCAACGGCTTTTCCAGTGCACGGACAAATCCCGGCGCTGCTTCGGTATCGTTGTTTAATAAAATAACATACGCTGTTTTACTTGCATCTATTCCGGTATTCACCGCTTTGCAAAAACCATAGTTCCGGTCAAGACAGATCAGCCTGACCTGTGGAAACTTCTCCTGCACAAGCTCTCTGCTGCCGTCTGTGGAGCCGTTGTCTACCAGGATCACCTGTGCCGGCTCGTCCGCCAGAGAACGCAGGCAGTTTTCTATATATTGAATGCCATTATAATTAGGAATCACAATGGTCGAACGTATCTGTCTCGTCATATGCCCTTTCTCTCCGTCCTCTCCACTTTCCGGTCTGCTTCATTTCCACTGCATGATTCTTTCGTATTGCGTCACACGATATTGCGCAGTGCCACATAATAGTACGCAGCCTCACATGATATCCTTTTATCTCTATATGCGGATCGTCATCTGTGGATCCCACAGCACAAGATATCCCATCTCCGCCGCCGCCCGTCCAAGTTCCATGCTGATCTTCCGGTATCCGGCTTCGTCACAGGTAAGGCCGGATACATCCGCGATCCGAATCCGGCCCCGGACATTTTCCGGTACTGCAGACTCTGTGCCGTTCCCATCTCTGCCTTTTCTACCGGATCCACTGCCCCTTTCGCAGCGGACAAGCTTCTCCCTGTAATCCAATCCTGTGATCTGTTCAAAAACGTCCCGCAGTTCCGGCCGGATCCGCATACAGCGTACATCCACTGCCGCAGCATCCTGTTTCAGCACCGCACGATGGGTACTGCCGCCGCTGTATTCCCGGTGCAGTCCGGCATACAGGCACCTGCCCGTATCATCCATGGCACCGCCGCAGATGCACTTATGCCTGTCCAGAATCCTGCCGCCTAAAATGCCCACGTCCTCACGAACCGTAAGAACGTCCGGCTGATAATTTATTTCATAAAAACCCAGATGCAGGCTGTGTTCCACCTCCACAGGCCAGCCCTGTCCCTTGCAGAAATCCGCCAGTGCCGCCCGGCCCGCCTCATAAGCATAGCTTTTGCTGGCAGTGTTTTCCGCCGTAGAATCAACATGACACCGCCAGTGATACAGGACACGGGGAATATGAATGATACTCGTTTCTATCTGACTTTTCGGCATCTGTTCACAGAGTCCTCCAACAACCCTGAGCACAAGGTCATAATCCTGTGCCCCGTCATATTCCTGTCTGAGAAGCAGATTTTTCATCACTGCAGCCTCGACAGCCATAAAGTGACAGATGTAATTATTGGATAAAATTAAATCAAAATTAAATTTTTCTTTAATATTGGGCGCAAAATAATAACCCTTGTTATTATCATACTTATCTTCGTCCGAATATAACAATACAGGTGCAATCCCCCGCTGTCTGCTCCGATGAACAGCCGATGCCATATGATAAAGTGCATCGGGTGTAAGCCAGTCATCATGATCCAGCAAGGCAATATAGTCTCCCGATGCCTGCGCAATCCCTTCGTTGGTATTGCAGGATATTCCTTTATTCTCTGCCAGCCTGCTGTATTTGATACGCCTTTCTTCTGTTTCTTCCAGAATCTGCGCCACTGCCTTTTCCACACCGTCACTGCTGCCCGCGTCTGCAATGATCAGTTCCCAGTTTTGATAGCTCTGCCTGCGCACGGAATCGATCAGTTCCCGGAGAAAGGTTTCTTTCGTCTCATAGGCAGGCACTATGATGCTGAACAGTTCACTGTAATCCATTGTCTCAGCCTGTTGTGCCGCCAGTTCCTCCCCGGACGGTTCCCGGTATACATAGAATGATTTCTTTTCCTCCCCGATCCGCTCTTTCGCCGCGTACCAGGTGTGCCGGAGACCGTTTTTCTTAAGGTAATTGACTGTTTTTCTCAAATTTGCTGTCTTGAAGATCTTATTTCCCATAGAACTCCCCCGTTCCTGCTCAGCCTGTCCCCCTGAAATGATCATCGCCCTGTATGAAACAGGGCGATGAATGTTATGTTTTACAGATATGCCTTCAGATCTTCCGTCAGCTGATTCAGTTTGTTCTCGGCATCTTCCAGGCTTGTGCCCTTCACGCCCATATAGAACTTGATCTTCGGCTCCGTGCCGGAAGGCCGTGCACAGCACCAGGAATCATTGGTCAGATCGAAGTAGAGTACGTTAGACTGCGGAAGTCCGGTTTCTCCTGCTTCTCCCGTTTCCAGATTCAGCGTTTTGCCTGTTGTATAATCTCTGAACTCTTTTACCTTCAGATCCCCGAAATTCTTCGGCGGATTGCTTCTGAGCTTGTTCATCAGATCTTCGATCTCTTTCGCGCCGTCGATTCCCTTCATCGTAATAGAATACTGGCTCTCCTTAAAGTAACCGTATTTCTCATACAGTGTGATCATCTGATCCCATACGGTCTTGCCGTTCTTCTTGCACCATGCCGCCATTTCGCACAGGCACATAACTGCAACGATGGCATCCTTGTCTCTTGCGTGAGTTCCTGCAAGACAGCCATAACTCTCTTCCAGACCGAATACATAATTGTTGGAGCCTGTCTGCTCAAAAAGTTTGATCTGTTCGCCGATGAACTTGAAGCCCGTCAGCACTTCAATAAATCTAACTTTATAATCCTCCGCGATGGCACGCGCCATATTGGTCGTAACGATGGTCGTAACAAGGGCCGGATTCACAGGCATAGTATCTGTAGCTGTTCTCTCTCTCAGAATGTACTCCGCGATCAGCATACCGGACATATTGCCCGTAAAAGGCACATACTCACCGGATTTGGTATCCAGTGCATAGATACCCAGCCTGTCTGCATCGGGGTCGGTAGCCAGCACGATATCCGCATTTTTCTCTTTTGCCAGTTTAAGCGCCAGTGTAAATGCCTTGGGATCTTCCGGGTTAGGATAATCCAATGTGGTAAAATCCGGATCCGGCATCTCCTGTTCGGGAACTACATATACGTTCTTGAAGCCAAGTTCGGAAAGGATTCTTCTGACCGGCACATTACCCGTTCCATTAAAAGGAGAATAAACGATCTTCATATCCTCTGCCATATCCTTGATCACATCCGGATGAATGATCTGTTTCTTCAGTTCTTCCATATATTTGTCATCGATCTCTTTGCCGATTACCACATAGAGTCCGGCTTTCTTTGCCTCCTCCTTATCCATGGTCTTCACGGTATGGTAATCCGTCACATGATTCACCTCCGTGATAATCTCCTGATCCTTGGGCGCCGTAACCTGGGCACCGTCCTCCCAGTAGCATTTGTAACCGTTATATTCCGGCGGATTGTGGCTTGCAGTAATCACGATACCGGAAATACATCCCAGTTCCCTGAGTGCAAAAGATAACTCTGGTGTAGGTCTCAAAGCGTCAAACACATATGCCTTGATGCCGTTAGCCGCCAGACATAAAGCCGCCTCATCTGCAAATTCCGGGGACATTCTTCTGGAGTCATATGCGATTGCCACGCCTTTGCTCTCCCCGCCCTGTTTCTTTATGTAATTGGCAAGTCCCTGGGTTGCCTTCCGCACGGTATAGATGTTCATACGGTTCGTACCTGCACCGATCACACCGCGCAGACCGCCTGTCCCGAACGCAAGATCCTTATAAAAACGATCCTCGATCTCTTTCTCATTGTCCTTGATCGCCAGAAGCTCCTGCTTGGTAGCATCGTCAAAATAAGAGTCTCCAACCCAAAAGTCAAATTGTTCTTTGTAGCCCATCTTTTTACCTCCATTATATGATATTTTTATACTTTCCTACTTCATTTCGAAGCGCTTTGCGCTGAGGATGCGGACAGAATTCAGGGGATTTTCCAAAGGAATACTCCCATCCTGCTCCGCGATCAGGGCGTTTGTGCCGCTTCGGCACAAACTCTGTCTGAACTTGTTCCGTTAAAAGTTAATCAATTGTTTTCATTTTATCACAAGAGGAAACGGTGCGTAAACATTTTTTGGAAAATAAAGCCGGTCAAGTAAAAAACATGAGCAATGTTCGGCCGCGCCTCACTCACTCGCCTTTCCGCAAAGCACCGCGTATGACCAGTTCCACTGCCGCCTCGGCGTGTACCGGCAAATCCCTGACAGTCCCTTCCGCATCCGCGGCTGCAGATGCCCCACCGCCTTCAGAAAAAGCCTGCAGCGCATATCTGGCCAGCAATTCCGATACCCTCCCCCGTTCCATGGAATCCTCCGTTCCCAGCACGACCACAATCAGGTCATGTTCCATGGTTCCGTCGTCCGCGGACAGGGACGTGACCAGACAGGCGCCGGCCTTGTTGGTGGTTCCGGTTTTCAGACCGGTGATGCCGGACATATTATGAAGCAGGGGATTGCTGTTGCGGGCTTCAAAATCGAGGTACTGCAGTTTTGCCTCTTTCTGAGACGTGATGTCCGTGATCTGCGGGTATACTTTCAGAAGGTATGACGCCAGCCGGAACATATCCTCCGCACTCATGCGGTTCTGCCGTTTTGCAGGCATGGAATCTTCTGTGTAAACAGGCAGTCCGTTGCTGTTAAAAAAGACAGCCCGTGAAAGCCCCAGTTCCTGTGCTTTCCGGTTCATCATCTCCACAAAGGCCTCCTCCGAACCGGCAATTGCCTCAGCCAGGCAAAGGGCACATTCATTGCTGGAAGGCAGAAGAAGCCCCAGCAGAAGATCCTGCACAGTGATCTCCTCTCCGGCTTTCAGCGGAATCACCCCGTCGCTTGAATCTGCCAGCCGCTCGGCCGCCTCCGATATGATAACGGATTCCTCAAGGCCGATCTGCCCCGCCGCAATGGCATCCATAGTCAGAAGGCAGGTCATCAGCTTCGACGTACTGGCAATGGGATAGACATCATCCGACTGATACCGGTAATAGATCTCCCCGGTGGTGGCATCTCCCGCCAGCACACTGTTCACTCCGTAAAAATAGCCGGCTTCTTCCAATTCCTCCGGAGAAGCGCAGAAGGGCTCCTGTGTACGGATCAGCAGTGAACCAGTATCGGAAACGGCAAGATCCACATCCAGAAGCATGGCAAGATCCGTAATCATCATAAAGCAGTCATAGTCACCGGAAGGCATCTTCATGATCATGGTATAGTAGGACACTTTCTCTTCATTGACCGCAAATTCATACCGCCGCAAGGAAAGATCCGGATTCTCTTCGCTTTCCCAGGGTTCATTTTCCGTTCCTGACGGAATATAGGCATTTCCTGTTGTCAGGGAAACCGAATTACTCGTGACTCCCAATGAAAAAGCTTTATCCGTATCCTTGAGAACCATAGCCGTGTCCCGCAGCGAAAAATAAGTATTGTTGACGTAGCCGTAATCCAGTGATTTCACGGTATACACCGGACCGTCATCCGCCTGCACCTGACAGGTTCCACAAATCTCGTAAGCCGCAAATGCTCTGGCCGGCAGAAGAGAAACTGCAAGCGCCACGGTTACTATAACGGAAGTGATCTTCCGTATGACGGCCTTTTTCTCAGTTTTCCTCTTAGTCTTCATTTTAATCTCCATTCAAGCTTATTTTTCACGCTAATCCTCATGCATATCGCAAGCCTGCTTGCGATACTGCTTAAATAGAAAGTTGAAAAATCTTTGATTTTTCAATCTATCTCCATTCCGGAGCATTTATGCGACAAGGAGTGTGACTTTGCTAATACAAAGTCGCAAATTTCAAATCTGCGTCTTACATCGAACAAATTTGTGATGCTCCGGCACAAATTTGCGTATGAACCTGTTCGGACAGCAAACCAATCTTACACGCATGGTTTTTTCAACCAAATCGCCACATCGGGGAAGTTTTCCGAATCCATCATTCCTCCGTGGCTGTTTTCAAAATATACAAAACGGGATACTGTCCGAAAAAAGAACCGGAACCCGCAGAATCATCTGTTCCTGACAGAATCAACTGTCCGCCTTTCCGGATATAACGCTCCTCCGTTGCGACCACCGCACCGCCCTCTCCAAATCTCCTGATCAGCATATCATCGATAATCTCATAATCGCCTTCACCCTCATATTCCGCTTGCAGTTCTTCCATGGAGGGCAGCAGCGCAGGACCACAGGTCATCAGATAGGAAACTGTGGCCATCCCGAAGTTCTCGGTCACAAGGGCCTCCACAGCCTCCTGACCGGTACCGCCCTCGTACCCCGCCATATGAAGTCTCTCTCCCAGCAATTCCCGAAAAGCTCCTGCAAATGCCTCATAGGCCGCCTGATTACAGGTTTCATAGCTGTCCGGCGTTATACTGCACTGAAAAGTTCCCGCCGAACGTTCCGTTTGTTCCATTTCCAAATCGACTTGTATAGTCAATCCTTGCATATAAGACTCCATATCATCCAAAGACACCGTCACGCCTTCTATGTCCTGCAACCAGCTAAGAGCCGTGACCGCCGCCCGCTCCGTCATATCCAGTTCTGCTGTCCACTGCCCGGAAAGATCACCGTCCTCCGATGCAAAAAAATGCAGATACGTTAAAAAGGCCGTAGATGTCCCAAGCACCAGCAGCAAAAATATAGCGATGGCTTTTTTTATGATTTTTCCCATAGAGGCAGTTCCCCATTCCTTTTATCCATACTTATGCTGTAATAAAAACGGTTTAGCACCACTTTGTCTGTGATCAGATTTTCAACGCAAAATCGCTGCGGTCCAATGAGAAATTTGGATTATAATAGGGATCTCCTTTTTCCAGAAGTTCCTTCCACTTTGTACGGAAGGCTTCGGATTCCCTGTTGTACCGCTGCGCCTTTTCTCCCTGGTCATCCAGCCCTCTTGACACGGATTCATAATGATAAAGCTCCGCAAAAGGCGTAAAAACATTGACTCTTCCGGCCTTCCATGCGCGGATGCACAGATCCACATCATTCAGGGACACAGCAAAAGATTCATCCAGCCCGCCCAGTTCCTGAAACAGCTTCCGGCTCATCATCAGACAGGCTCCCGTCACCGCCATCACGTTCTGGGCATAGCAAAGCCTGCCCATATAGCCCAGATTGTTACAGCTTACACGATAATGGCTGTGCCCCGCCGTTCTGTGCTGCCCCAGTGCAAGCACCACACCGGCATGTTGAATCGTTCTGTCTTCATAATAAAGTTTGGCCCCCACCGCACCCACGTCCGGTCTCTGGGCATACATAAGCAGTTCCTCGATCCAGTCAAGGGTGATGACCTGCGTATCATTATTGAGAAGCAGAATATACTCTCCCCTTGCCTCCGAAACGCCCAGATTATTGATTCTGGAATAATTGAATTCCCCTTCGTAGGTAATGACCTTCACCGACGGATTCTGCTGTATCTTCTTATAATAAGCAAAGATCTCCTCGGATGTGCTGTTGTTCTCCACCACAATGATCTCGTAATTTTCATAAGTACTGTTTTCAAGAATGGAAGTGATACAGCGGGTCAGATCCTCCACATGGTCTTTGTTGGGGATCACGATGCTCACCAGCGGATTGCCTTTGATCTCATATTTGATCTGAAAAATTGTCTCAAATGCCTTGGTTGACAAAATCTCAAAGTTTTCAAAACCTTGCTGCTTCAGATGAGCCGCCACCGCTCCCTTCGCCGCGTCGATGGCATAGCTCTTGGCACTGATGTCCGCCGCCACGCTTCCCGCATGGGAACGCCAGTAATAAAGCAGTTTCGGCACATGCACCACGTGTTTTGCCCGGCTGGTCAGCCGCAGGATCATATCGTGATCCTGGCTGCCGTCAAACTCCGAACGGAACAGCTGCATTCCTTCCAGCAGATTTCTGTCAAAAGCGCTGAAATGGCAGATATAATTGTTTGCCCGCAGATTGTCCGGCGCAAAATCCGGCTTAAAATGCAAGGTAATCATATCGTCAATGGTCTTATTTCCCTTAAAAGTGGCCTCGTCGCAGTAAATATAATCCGCATTCTGCTCGCAGATGGCCTTCATATACTCAAAAAGCACGCCGGGATGGAGCACGTCATCATGATCGAAAAGTGCGATATAATCCCCCGAAGCCATGCCCAGACAGGCGTTGGTATTTCCGGAAATCCCTTCATTTTTCGCCAGCTTCCGGTAAAGAATACGGGAATCTGACGCCGCATATTCTTTACAGATCTGTCCCACTTCATCATGATCCTCGTCGGAACCGTCCGCCAGGCATAACTCCCAGCGCCCGTAGGTCTGTGCCCGCACGGAATCAATGGCCTGACGCAGAAATTTTTCCGGTGTATTGTAAAGGGGCACCAGAATACTGAACTTGATCTTCCGCGGAAACCGCACTTCCCTCTGCCGCTTTGCCTCCTCCCCATCCGGAAAGCTTTTCGTTCCATGCTGTGCCCGTGCCGTGCGCTCGATCTTTTTTGCATTTAATTTGCGCAGAACCCCTTTTATGCTGCCGTAATAGCCCAGCCGCTCCTTGGTCCGCCGCACCCAATGCACAAAAGACCGCAGAGGTTTCGACAGCCGCCAGAACACACTGCCCTTGATACGGTTCAGTCTGCCTTCCAGCTCTGCATTTTTTCCCTGTTCAGCGGCCAGCTTTCCGGCCAGCACACGTGCCTTTTCCCGCTCTCTGTCATAGGCCGCCCGGTAAAAGCGAAGAGCCTCTTCCTCTGTCATCCGCTCAGGACTTACCTGTCCGTTTCCTCTGTTTTGCATATTTGCCTCCACGGGTCAGGCGAACATACCACATGTTCATTTGACCCTACAATCAATTTCTCAAACAAAATCCGCACTGCAAGAACCATCACCGGCAATCTTACAGCTTTTATCACTCCATGCAAAGAAGCTTTCACCCTGTCCGACCTGCTCTCCTGTAGTGCAAAGCATACCGATCCGGTATGTTCCCAGTTTCAGATCTTTCACAAGAACACGCAGAACAAAGCCGGCCAGACCGACATTGCACTCTCCGGGCAGAATTGTCTCCACATCCTGACGATGCCAGTCTGCAGGCACTGCCGTATAACTTTCCCCCTCTGCCCTGTTCAAAACAATATGTTTTGCATAACTACCGTTATTAACTCCTGGAATATAACACCACCCCATAACCCAGAGAATATCCGGTTCGTCCGCATGAATTTTATGTTGAATCTCCGCCCGGTCTACCGTGAATTTCAAAAGCCTGCTGTCAGCCTTTTTCAGTATTTCCTCAGGGATGGGGCAGACTTCCATCGTATGGAGCTGTTTTTCATGGTCAAACTTATAATTACACCCGTAATGTGAGGCATTGTCAATCAATGCTCTGTGATAAAAGGGATCCGTCCCCCTCATACCGGGATGCTTCGTATAAAGCTTTTCCTTTTCCGCAAGGAGGCGCTCCCATTTGCCCTCGTCCTGCTCATCAAGCCCGCGGCTTAAAGATTCATGATGATACAAAACCGTATCATTGCGCTGCACATTATAATATCCTGCTTCAGCCAGACGGAAACAGAAATCCACATCATTATAGGACACCGCCATTTCTTCGTCAAAACCGCCTGCCTGCTCATATTTTGCACGGCTCACCATGAGACAGGCACCTGTCACGCCGATCATGTCACAGACCACTTCATTATGCCCGTAATAGTAATCCCTGTCATCCGGAAACGTGACCAGCTTATGAGAGGGACCGATCTGCATATTCGTAATGCCTGCATGTTGGATCTTCTGTGTCCCCGCATACCACAGCTTTGCCCCCACCGCTCCGGTTTCCGGCTGCAGCGCCTGCCCGGCCATGCGTTCCAGCCAGCTTTTCTCTATGATCTCCATGTCATCGTTCATAAAAAGCAGCAGATCCCCCTCCGCCTGCCTTGCACCCAGATTGCACATTTTAGAAAAATTAAAGGGCATCTCCTCATAAATATACCGAAAGCCGTATTTGCGGCTCAGTTCTTCCATAGCAGCACGGTTTTCTGCATTGCTCCCGTTATCCACAACGATCCACTCATAATAGCGGTACGCCGTCTTATCCCGAAAAGATTTCAGGCATCTTTCCAGAATCTCCGGATGATCCCTGGACGGAACCACCACAGACACCACATAGTTGGGTGATACATGCCGCTGCATTCCCAGCGCACGGGCACAGCGTTCCGCACCGGATATGGACGTGTCGTAGACCACATGGTAAAGATCAGGGTTCTGTCCGCTTTCCAGACTTCCTTTGATGCCCCGCCGGACAAGTGCCATCTCACGGACGGACACACAATCTGCTCCGGCCCCTGTTAAATAACGTCCGTTTTCCATTTCCCTTTCCAGACATTCTGCTGCCTGATCAAATCTTTCCTCCCGTGTCTTACAGGCTTCGATCTCTTCTCTGCACACCTCCGACGGCTCATAGGCCTGATGATAAAGAATCCCGTCTACGTGACAGATACTCTGCTGCATGGACACTCCCTCCAGCAGACACCTGCGCTGGATCAGTTCCTCCAATCGAAGGCACAAATCATAAAAACGAACCGGGTGTTTCATCCGCTCTTTTCTGTTTTTTACTTCTTCTCCGGACAGCACCTCCGCCAGAAGGCTCGCTTTCACCGCTACCAGATGCCCCCAATAGTTAAAAGCCAGCATCGTATCCGGCGAATAACAGGGTTTAAACCATGGATGCATCCGGCAGGAAAGATCTTCCCAATAAAAATCCTCATCTCCGTATGCGGCTTTGCAAGAAGGAGTTTTATCAAATATGGATTTAACTTTTTCAAATGCATTTCCTGCAAGCATTCCTTTTCCGTAAGTCAGGAGAACGATTTCCGACTCAGGCACACGGATCGCCTGCCACCCTTCAATAACACCCGCATCTTTTGATACATCAGTTATATAACAATTGATATTTTCTTCACGTATCCATTCTGCATAGGGACTCTTCTGACGTTTCAGTTCCTCCTCATAACGAAGAAGACAGGGGTTCTCCGCTGAACACCTGTCTGTGCTTTTTCTCCGCGGGGCAGCGTTTCTGACATTATGATAAATTTTCCGGAATGGAGCCGCCGCCTTCCAAAAAGGACTGTTGCAGATCCTGTCCAGATTATCACTCAGATCCCTTTGCCGCCTCTGGGCATCCGCAATTTTTCCCGCCAGCACAATATTTTGTTTTCGTTCCGTCTCGTAGGCGGCCGCATAGTAAGACGCCCAGCCATAACGCTCTCTCCGTCTGCTCATCTGTTAAAACAGCCCCCTTTTCTGCATGTGCCTGACAGTTTCTTCCGGCAGTCTTGTCACCTCCATGAAAGCTTCCAGCAGATTGCTCTCACTGCCGGGCATTCCGGCCAGCGACACCGTGATATTGGGATCCTGCGTTGCAAAGGCATAAGTGTTCTCCCCCACTTTAAAGCCGTTTGTCTGAATCTGTCTGCCTTTCCACGGAATCTGCACGCCATTCCATCTGATTTCCTTCAGATAAATGATGCAGAATGCACTGCAGGGGTCAATCCGCAGAGCGCTCCTTCCCCCGGAAATCTTCACCGCGATCTCCGTCATTCCTTCCTCCGTAACACGGATCTGCTCTCCCAGCGTATCGTCAAGGAAAAAGGACTGTTCCTCCTGAAACCCTCTGCCGGTATCTTCATAAATCTGTACACGGTCTTTGTCAGACTTCTGCTTCTGCCCCTCCAAAAAAGCATCCACCGTGTAGACCGGATAATCAATAGCATCCCTTATTTCTGCCATTGACATGGTCTTCCCGGTGACATATTTCTGGAACTTCATTTCCTGTTTTCGATATTGTTCCGCATCTGTCTGATCGATATTTAGTTTGTCAATAATTAAATCTAAACTTAATTTATTGCGTTTTTCACTTTCCAATAAATAACAGTAGATTGCGCGGAAGGCAATCTGCTTTGTATCAACAGTCTTCTCAAAACTCCATTCACAGTCTATAACATACCACTTGTCATTAATTTCTCCCGGAATCAGAATGTTGGCAAAAATCAGGTCATAATCTGCAATCTGTGTCTCTTCCCCCCAGGAAATGCGCTTAAGGTATTCATCGAAGAGCCTCTGAAACCCATCTACATCATCCCGTTCAAGACATTCATCCAGCAGTTGCTCCAACGTTCTGCCCTCAATGTATTCCAGCGCAAGGTATGGCGGCCCGCTCATTACATAACTATCGTTTTCTAAAACACAACGGTTAATTTCCAGATCACTTCCCTTGTAACGCTCTGAAAGTTTCTCATAAGCCTGCGCCGTCTGTTTGATATGTGCCCATGCCGCTTTTGATAACGGATGCTTTTCAATTATTTTTCCTTTACTGTTTTCCCGCAATACTGTCTTGATACAGAATTCCGTTTTCCGGTCATTGGAATACTTTACGTAGCGCTCTTCCAGTTCCGGTCCAAGAATCATCATGTAGGAATTGGAAAACAGAGGAAACTGCTTTTCCCGGATGATGCTGTCGAACACTTTTTTTTCGTCAAACAACTGCAGCCGTTCCCTGTCAAAATTCCGCAGATTGGAAGACAGTTCTCCCACCTGAGGCAGACGGCTGTCGGAATAAAGTGTTGTCATAAATTTGTAGTCAGGATAAGGATAATACATCTGCGCCTTTTCGTATCCGCAGCGTTTCGCGATGCCGCGCAGGCCGTCAGCGGTAAAAGTGCGCACCACACCGCCATCAGGATAACTTTCCAGTCCGCTGAAATAAGTTCCAAGATGATCCTCTTGACAGCCGGCCCAATATTTCAGCCCGAATTGATTCTCAATGGCAATGGCAATATGTCCCTGAGGCTTCACATGCTTCATAATAATACGCAGAAAGTCTTCATAGGGCGTATCAGAACGAATATATGCCTGTGCATATTCGAAAACACCGATCAGGCAGATATAATCATAATCACAGGGAAGATCCGGTTCCACGTCCTGGAAATTTCCCACGTGGATAGTTACATTGTCCGCATCCATATGGCGGTATGCATTGATCCTGCTTCGTTTTCCGGACAGATCGATACAGGTAACCTCTCCTGCCTTCGCCGCAAGCGCACCGGTAATGGCTCCGCAGCCGGAACCCACTTCAAGTACCTTCATATCCCCAGTGATGGGCAGCCACTCCACAATATTTTCCCGAAGGGGCGACAAATGATACAAAACAGGCCAGCTCTTCCGCTCCTCAATGATCCGCTGATACTCTACCGTCGAATAATTGCGGGCAATATCCAGAAGCTCATCTTCCACGTCGCCGTCGCAATAATAGTCTTCTCCCGGATAGTGGGCAAGATTAAGCTTTATCTTCCCAATCTCTTCTATTTCTCCTTTTTCGGCTCTATTTTCCGGTTTGTTTTCCGACATTCCACTGTCCTTTCCTATATCATCGCTTCTCCGGTATTGTGCCGGGCTTTTTCATACGTTCCGCCACAGGTTTTTCCATATGCACTGTCTTCACGCATTGCGCCTAGCTTCTCCGTATACATGTTCTCGCACATTGCGCCTGGCTTCTTCATATACACGTCCTCGCGCATTACACCAGACTTCTCCATATACACGTCCTCGCGCACTATGCCAGGCTTTTCCATATATTCCGCTTTCGGGGCTTCATGCAGCTGCCCGGCTGAACAAAATCATTCCGCTACTTTTCTCACTTCAACCACCGAATTCATATCGTAGAATCCTACCGTATCTTTATCGGAGATTACCGTCAGGCTGAGTACATCGTACAACCTGTGGTACACCGTAAAATCATCCTCTTCATAACCCGTGACTCCCAGCGACAGTAGATAATCACCGCCCTGCAGATTCATTTCCTGGGTAAAGGTTATCATACGCTCCTCACCGGCCTCCACCGGTTCCAGAAAAGCTTTTTCAAACATCGTGTTCGTGCCCGTGATTTCTGTCCCGCGCACATTTTTAATGGTAAAAGCAAAGATCGGCGCCTGCAGCGTTTCCGCCACCTGTACCCGCATATGAATCGTAAAACGGCTGCCTTTCAAAATTGCCGGTGTCTTCGTCCCTTTTTCATCTGTAATATAGTATTCCGTGATCAGGGCCTTTTTAGAACCGTATTCCAGAAGCTCCGGATTCTGGTCGCCGGCTCCGGCGTCCCCTTTCCTGCCCGATGCCGCACGACGCAGTTCCTCATCGTCCAGAAGACTGTCGTTTTCCGCCTCCGGCACCACATACTGGCCTACCAGCACCTGCTTGTAGATGTCAATCATTTCCTTGGGCCTGCCTTCACCCAGCTTGGTTCCCTGATTAAGCAGCACAACCCTGTCACAGTATTTACTGATACTGCTCAGATCGTGGCTGACAAAAACGATAGTCTTTCCCATCTCTTTAAATTCTTCGAATTTGTGATAACATTTCGCCTGAAAAAACACATCTCCCACGGAAAGCGCTTCATCCACGATCAGGATTTCCGGCTCAATGTTGATGGCCACTGCAAACGCCAGACGCACAAACATACCGCTGGAATACGTTTTTACCGGTTGGTATACATACTCTCCGATATCCGCAAATTCCAGAATATCTTCCATCTTTTCATCAATTTCTTTCTCACTGAACCCGATCATCGTCCCGTTCAGATAGATATTCTCTATGCCGTTATATTCCATATTAAATCCGGCACCCAGCTCCAGCAGTGCGGAAATACGCCCGTTCACCGTTACCGTCCCGCGGGTTGCATTCAAAACACCTGTTATTATTTTGAGGATCGTGGACTTTCCCGAACCGTTTGTACCGATAATGCCCACACATTCACCCTGTCTGATGGTCAGATTGACTCCCTTGAGGGCATGATGCTCCGTGTGGTGCTTTCCGCGCCCGAATCCCAGAGCCTCTCTGATGCGGTCAGAGGGCTTGTCGTAGAGCTTATATATTTTTTCCACATCCGTGACTTGAATCGCAATGTTGTCCATAATTAATATCCTGTCTGTTAATTTACCCGGACGGGTGAGCCGCCGGCATTGCTCATAGCACATCCGCAAAGTGTACTCTCATTTTTCGGAAGATGAGGGTGCCGATGCAGAAAAGGCTGATGGTGAAAATCCAGAAGTAGGTCGAAGAATAAAAATGCTCCCAGAACCATACTTCTTCGTAAATCGCACTCCTGTAGCCGTTGACGATATAGACCAGCGGGTTGAGTTTAAAGAGCATTTTCATGTTATCTGTTTTCAGCATCGTGATATTCCACAGGATCGGAGTCGCCCACATACCGATCTGCAGAGCAATATTGATGATCTGCTGCAGATCCCTGATAAAGACTACCAGCGCGCAGGTCAGATAGCTCATGCCAAGCGCCAGCAGGAACATGCAGAAGCTGTAATAAAGCAATTGTAATGTATAGACATTCGGGTAATAACCATATCCCACAGACACAAGCAGCAGCACCGCCACGAAGAATACATGAATAAAAGTAGCCGCAATCACTTTTATGATCGGAAGGATACTGATATTGAAGACTACTTTTTTGACCAGATAATTATACTCGATCAGAGCCATTGTCCCCTGGGTAATGGCTTCCGAAAAATAGAACCATGGCACCAGTCCCGCCGTCAGATAGAGCACATAGGGCACTTCCAGTCCGCTTGCAACCATCTGACTTCTGGTATCAAAAACCTTATCAAAAACAATCCAGTACATCACAACCGTGACTACCGGCTGGGCCATGGCCCATACAATACCCAGATAGGAACCGGCATACCGTTTCTTAAAATCGTTCTTGGCCAGTTTCCAGATCAGTTTCCTGCTTTGAAAAAGTTCCACCGGAATGGTCATGATTCTCTCATAATAGATCGCATATATGATGCAGGTAAAAGTGATCAGCACACATCCGCTGACCTTTTTCATCTGTTCTGTCACCTGATCTGCAAGGGGATTGTGATGTCTCACCAGCACCAGCGCCAAAATCAGACCAAGCCCCCAGAATATTGCAACTCCTGCGGGCTTTTCCAAATATTTGACCTTTCTCTTTGATCCTTTTATCTGTTCTGTCTTTTCCACTCCCATGATTCCTTATACCATACCTTCATCCGTTATCTGCGGTATGCTTCCGTAAATGCCGCGATCCCTTCCCTGTTCGCATCTTTTTCGGACAGAACGGGCTGTTCGCCCTCAGGAATGGGCCACTCGATGCCGATCTCCGGATCGTTCCACATGATACCGCCCTCGTCATTCGGATGATAAAAGTCTGTACACTTATATGCAAATTCCGCATAATCGGATACCACATAGAAACCGTGGGCAAAGTTTTTGGGAATAAAAAACTGTTTCTTATTCTCCTCGGAGAGAAGCACTCCATGCCACTTGCCGTAAGTCGCGGAACCCGGTCTCAGGTCCACCGCCACATCATACACCTCTCCTTTTAAAACACGCACCAGTTTGTCCTGTGGAAAATTAATCTGAAAATGAAGCCCTCTCAGAACGCCTTTGGTGGATGCAGACTGATTATCCTGCACAAACTCCAGGTCAATGCCTGCCTCTTTATAATCATTATAATTATAAGTTTCCATGAAATAACCACGGGCATCCTCAAACACAGTCGGTGTAATGACCTTAAGCCCTTCTATCTCACATGTCTCCACTGTTATTTTTCCCATTCCTCATATCATCCTTTCTGTCGTTATATTTTTTCATCCTGTACCGGTAACACTCCTGCTTCGACCGGTATCCTTTCCGGCATCCGTCCATACGCTGTACCCTGCACCATACCGGCACAAACCGGCTTCTCTTCGTCCATACGACATTCCCGGCATATGATCAATCATCGTCCGTCCCCACCGGCACATTGCCCGTGTCGCCATTGACAACACCGGAGTACCCGGCCGCGCCTTTGGCATGATTGATGGACGTGTCTATGTTCATATAGCAGAGATTCAAATCTACTCTGGTCTCAATACCGTCCACCGAACCCTTGGAAGTGTACTGCCACATATGATAATAACCGTCATAAGCCGGAATATCGGCATACTCTGCCAGCCACGTCCTATAATCCGACAGTTCTGTCATATTTACCTCGTCGTTCAACCAGTTTCTGGACCCATAGATTCCCGTCTCATAGCCTGCCGCCGCAATCGTCTGCAGAAATGCCCTGTGAATGTCCGTCCGCTCCTGCGCCGTAAGGGAATCTGCCCGTCCTCTTCCCCCGGCACTTTCGCTGTCCAGAAATACCGGATAGTCCACATCATAATCTTCGATCAGCCGGATCACCATACTGGCTTCTTCCACAGCCTCCACTTCATCCACAGCCTGGGTAAAGAAATACACCCCTACAGGAATATCGGCTTCGATGGCTCCCTTTATGTTCTTTTCATACATAGGATCGAGTACAAGCGCGCCGCTGGCCGCACCGCGGTATCCACACCGGATAATGGCAAACTCAATGCCGGCATCCTTGACTCTCGCCCAGTCAATATCTTTATTCCATTTGGAAACGTCAATGCCCAGCTTTGCGCTTCCATTGTCAAACATCAATTCCGTATTTTCACTGCCGTCCGCCGCTTCCTCGGCACCGTTCACAGCCTTGTCTTCCTTCTCGGCATCAATATCGTTTTCCGTCATGATCATATACTCGATATCGTCAAGTACACGATATTCTATATCCTGTCTGACCTGAATCGTGGTGATCGTATTCGGCACGATAAAGCCTTCCGTCTCATTCAGGGACACACTGTACTCTCCGGCGCGCAGCCCGTCAAGATAAATAACGCCGTCCTCGTCCGTGTCGGTGTACTCCCCGACTCCCTGTATTTTTATCGTAAAGGGCGTACCGGTCACCAGTCTGCCCACGCTGTCCACCACCATGACACGGAGATCTTTTGCCACAGAACTCATGACCAGAAAAACATTTCTTCCCGAAAAGGTCTCAATACTCTTAAACTTAACCTCCGGATCAAAAAAAGTTTCATCCCGCAGAAAAGCAGACAGATCATTTCCCCTCTGTCTACCGTCCCTTTCCGCTTCTTCCAATGCCGCTGTTTCCTGTGCCTCGTCATCCGGCGCAAATCCAAGTTTGCTCATGACCGCATCCAGATTTGTAAAGGCGATCACTCCCACCAGCGCTACAAACATGAGAACCATGGCCACCAGCGTTCTCTTCATTTTCTTAGAGCCCATTCGCAACCTCAACCATATATTGACCGTATTCTGTCTTCATCAACGGCTCTGCCAGTGCAAGCAGTTGTTCCTTCGTAATAAATCCTCTTTTATAAGCAATCTCCTCAATGCAGGAAATATACAGCCCCTGGCGTTTCTGGAAAGCTGCCACAAAATCCGCCGCATCCAGCAGAGAATCATGATTGCCTGTATCCAGCCACGCGAACCCGCGCCCCAGCGTCTCCACATGGAGCTCTCCTCTGCTGAGATACTCGTTGTTGATGCTGGTGATCTCGATCTCTCCTCTTGCCGAGGGCTTTACGCCGGCTGCGATCTCCACCACATCATTGTCATAAAAATACAACCCCGGCACGGCATAATTGCTCTTCGGTTTTTCCGGTTTTTCTTCAATGGAAATAGCCTTGCCCTCCGCGTCAAATTCTACGACGCCATACTCCCGTGGATCTCTTACATAATAACCGAAAATGGTAGCGCCCTTCTGCCTTGCCGCCACCTCCCGAAGCACCTTTGAAAAGCTCTGTCCGTAGAAAATATTGTCTCCCAGAATCAGAGCCACACTGTCGTTTCCGATAAAATCCGCCCCGATGATAAAAGCATCCGCCAGGCCTCTGGGATACTCCTGAACCGCATATTCCATCTGCAGCCCAAGCTGCTCTCCTGTTCCGAACAGTTCCCGGAATACCGGAAGATCTCTCGGTGTGGAAATGATCAGAATCTCTCTGATCCCCGCCAGCATAAGAATGGATAACGGATAATATATCATCGGCTTGTCATATACCGGCATGATCTGCTTCGATACTGCCTTCGTCAGCGGATAGAGCCTTGTTCCCGAACCGCCTGCTAAAATAATACCCTTCATATCTGGTCTGCCTACCCTTTCTTTGTGCGTACCTCTCTGCCTGTATGCATATCATTTTGCCTTTATGAATCCTACAGTCAGAAGCTGTTCTCCAACCGGATCCCCGGAAGCCGGTTAGAGCCGGTGTATTTTACTGTTTGTACATCTCCTCGTAATACTTCTGGTAATCACCGCTTGTAACGTTCTTCATCCACTCTTCATGCTCAAAGAACCACTGGATCGTGCGGCGGATGCCCTCTTTAAACATCGTCTCAGGCTCCCACCCGATCTCTGCCTTGATCTTGTCCGGCGCAATAGCATACCTTCTGTCATGCCCCTTGCGGTCTTCCACATAAGTGATCAGATCCTCACTGACAAGCGCTTTACGGGAATCTCCTTCCGGCAGCATTTCCTGCAGCGTCTCTATAATGATCTTAATGATCTCAATATTCTGTTTTTCGTTATGACCACCCACATTATAAGTCTCAAACAGTTTCCCCTGCTCCTGCACCATATCAATGGCTTTGGCATGGTCTTCCACATACAGCCAGTCACGGACATTCTTTCCGTCACCGTAAACCGGAAGCTTCTTTCCTTGAAGCGCATTGTTGATGATCAGCGGAATCAGCTTCTCCGGAAACTGATAAGGGCCGTAATTATTGGAACAGTTGGTGATATTGGCCGGAAACTTGTAAGTGTCCATATAAGCCTTCACCAGCATGTCCGAGCTTGCCTTGCTTGCAGAATACGGACTGTGGGGCGCATAAGGCGTATCCTCGTAAAAATACCCTCCGTCCTCCTCCAAAGAACCGTAAACCTCATCCGTGGACACATGAAGAAACTTCTTATCTGCCTTGAAACTGCCATCCGGCAATTCCCATGCCGCCTTCGCACAGTTCAGCATAACCGCCGTACCCAGCACATTCGTCTGCACAAACACCTCCGGGTTACGGATACTCCTGTCCACATGACTTTCCGCCGCAAAATGCACGACTCTGTCAATATCATTCTCCTCAAAAATCTTCGCGATCGTCTCCTTGTCACAGATGTCGGCCCTGACAAAAGTATAATTATCCCGGTCCTCAACGCCCTTCAGATTTTCCAGATTTCCCGCATAAGTCAAAGCATCCACATTGATGATCCTGATATCATCACCATACTTCCCGAACATATAATGAATATAATTGGAACCGATAAATCCCGCTCCCCCCGTCACTAAATAAGTCCTCATAATCAAATTTTCCTCCATTATCACTCAATTTATGATCAATCTTACCAAAGACAAAATAATCTGCTCAAACACTTCCGCTATATCCACGGCATTCGTCTATATACGACTCTACCGCCTTCCGCTTATCCAATCCACGGAGAATGCACGCTCCACCGCATTCTCCTAAACATGACTTAGTTATACTCAGGCTGCGTACTTTGCAGCCCTAGTATAACTTCATGTTTTATTATGTGATACCCAACCCCAAATTGCAACCCTTAATAATTCAGATAGCTGATATTCATATCCACGTCACCGCTGATGCCGCTGACTTTTCCTTTGGACGAATACTGCCACATATCATATCTGGTAGCGCTGTAGCTGGGTGCGCTGGCGTACTGCGCCAGCCAGATCTTGTAGGAAGTCAGACTGCCTGTATTGATCTTTTCGCTGAGCCATGTCTTATTCGCATAAATTCCTGCCGCATAGCCTGAATTTTGTACGGTAGCACAAAACGCCTTGCAGACTGCCGTCCGGACTTCTTTGCTCACGCCGTCGCCACGGCCGCCGCTGGCTTCCACATCCAGGAAAATCGGGTAATTAAGTCCATATCCTCCCGCCAGATTAACCGCCATAGACGCTTCTTCCACCGCTTCCACTTCATTCACAGCCTGGCTGAAGAAATAGATACCCACTTTAAGTCCGGCGGCTTTTGCACCCTTGATATTGCTTCTGAACTTGGGATCCTCCACAAGTACGCCGGTAGATGATCCGCGGTATCCACAGCGGATAATCACATAGGATACACCCGAATTTTTCACCGCATTCCAGTCGATACTGCCGTTCCATTTGGACACGTCTATTCCCATAGATCCTGAACTGGAAGACAGCTTTCCATCGCTGCCAAACTGATATTTTGCTCCCTGAATAACCTGTTCGCCGGTCACATAATTGCCGTTTTTGTCATAAAAGTACACATGACCGTCAATCGTCTGCCAACCCGTATATTTATATTCTGACACTTTCTTTGATTTCTTATAAAAAACCTCCTGCTTCTTATAATCATCATAAGTCGCTTCTTTATACTCACCGTCGCCGTTCTTGTAATACAGCTGATTGCCGTCTTTATCCTTCAATTTGGCTTTGCCGTCCACGGCTGCCTCTTTTTTGACTTTGATGGTGTGTTCAGCGGTAATATCTTCTGCATCCTTACACTTTGCCGTGATCTTTGCGCTTCCTTCACCCACACCTGTGACCACGCCTTTCTCATCCACCTTGGCCACCTTTTCGTTGTCGCTGCTCCATGCGACTTTACCGCCTTTAGGTTCCGTCTTCGCCGTCAGCGTCACAGTCTTGCCGATCACCACTTCACCGTCACCGCTTATGGTGATCCTGGTATATTCTACCTCTTCATCGGTATCATTGTTATCTTCGTCATCTTTCTTGTCGTCATCCTTTTTATCATCGTCACCCTTGTTGTCATCTTTATTATCATCTTTTCCATCATCTTTGTTGTCATCTTTATTATTATCCTTATCGTCATCCTTTCCGTCGTCTTTGTCACTGTCCTGATCACCGTTCTGATCGTCATTCGAATCAGAAGGTTCCGTAACCGTCACGGCACAGTTCACTTCCTGGATCATACTGCCCACAGCAACTCTGGCTGTGATCGTTGCACTGCCCACCCCGACCGCACTGACATTTCCGTCACTGACAGCCGCTACTGCTCCGTCACTGCTGCTCCACTCTACCGTGTAGCGATAACTTGTACCGCTCACCGTCACCTTCAGAGATGCACTCTCGCCCTTATCCAGATTCAGACTGCCATTATCAAGCGAAACTGTAATGTTTTCAAGCCCGTCTGATCCGTCCTCTACCATTTTCCGAAATGCACCACTGAGCGTCCACGGATCAGGGACATCCTTTTTGGAAACCTCTTCGTAAACCTCTGTTCCTTCACCTACAGGTGTTTTTGTAGATTCTACCCACTCTACCGTATCTTTCAGCGCAGATTCCACTGTGGTCTGCACCGCCGTATCTTCCGCCGCCGCATTGACTTCCGCCTCAGTCTTGACCTCGTCAGCCACATCCACTTTTTTGTAAGCAATCTTATCTGTTACCTTCACCGTGCCTGCCGATGAGGGAAGCTTATACTCAGAATATTCATTTCCCGCAAAAGGCTTGATCGTCACCTGATAAGTTCCGGCATCCACCCCTGTCTGATAGATGATACCGTCCTTATCCTCGTCTTTCAGATCAAAATTTTTCTTGCCGCCCGAAACCTCCACTTCAAAAGGCACACTGCCAATCAGTTTGCCGGTTGCTTTGTTGACAAATTTGATCTTGAGATCAGACTGAATGGAAGTAAGATTCAGCGTCACCTCTACCGTGTCATTTTTTTCCTCTTTTGGCTGTTCAGCCTCTTCTGACTGATCCGGCTCTTCTGTCAGGTCAATCATATCACCGAGTCTGGCCGATTCCGCCACTGCGAGAAGACCGCTTTCACCGATTACGGATATGCCTTCTATTTCCTTACCCACGGAAGCAAAAGTCTCCACCTGTTTCTCCACAGACCGGGCTTTGAGATAGACCCCTC
The DNA here is from genome assembly GCA_910586615.1 of uncultured Lachnospiraceae bacterium. Classification (GTDB taxonomy): domain Bacteria; phylum Bacillota; class Clostridia; order Lachnospirales; family Lachnospiraceae; genus UBA3282. Next base: position 28,650 of record CAJUJP010000012.1, on the reverse strand, counting down.
CTGTGAACAGGGCTCCCGCCAGCACCACGATACCCAGCACTGCAACTACCATGTCAAGAGTCGTCATTTCCGAGAAGAAATCTTTTATTCTGGTGATCACGCCGTCATCTTCATAGGCATCATACTCATATTCGTTATCGTACTCGTCTTCCTCGTAATCTTCGTCCTCGTACCAGTCTTCTTCATCTTCGTAACCGGCTTCCTCGTCCTCATACCAGTCATCTTCGTAACTGTCTTCCTCATCCTCATACCGGTCATCTTCGTAGCTGTCTTCCTCGTCCTCATACCGGTCATCTTCGTAGCTGTCTTCTTCGTCCTCATACCGGTCATCTTCGTAACTGTCGTCCTCATACCGGTCATCGCTGTAGCCGTCTTCCTCGTCTTCATACCAGTCGTCTTCGCAGCCGGCATCCCCGTTCTCATACCGGTCATCCACATAACCGGCTTCCTCATACTCGTACCGGTCATCGCCGTAACCATCGTCTTCGTCCTCGTACCGGTCATCTTCGTAATCGTCTTCTTCATACCCATACCTTGCTGCGGCATGACGGGATTCCTCTGCAAAGCGACCACTGTTCTTCCTTCCGCCGCTTCTGCCCGCCGCACGCCTTACGCCGGCAGCATTTCCATTGCCATTTTTCCCGCGCTGGTATCTGGCGATCGTCTCGTCATCCAGGCATAAAAATTCCAGAGTGTCATCCGTCACACGGTCTTCATCCTCTTCATCAAATCCACCGTCCTCTTCTCTCAGAAATTCATCCAGCCGCATTTCTTTTTTGTAGCTGTCTCTCCTCTGGTTCTTTTTATTCTGCATAACTCTTTCTCACTTTCTTTTTTCCGGATTCATTTCAGAAAATCGTTTTCCGACCCTGTTGTAACCTTATGTAAACCCATCTTTTTTAACAAATTTGTAACATTGTAACATAAAAATACAATATCTTCAAGGTTTTTCACTATTCTTATATTTTTAACAAGATTTACATAATATTTATGTCAAAGCATGTCAGTATGCGTCATCGCGCGATACTTAACACCGCCGAATCTGCCATATTCCGTTAAAATACGCTTGACTTTATCAACCATAACTGACACAATACAAGTGCAACGTTACAATTTCAACATTCATTTTAAATCGAAAAGGGGATTTTACTATGATGTACATGCACTATTGTAAGCGTTGCCATCGGGTCTACATGCTGAACGGGCACAAGCAGAAGTGTCCGAATCCACAATGTAAGTGCAGCATTACAGAATTAAAGATTCCTTATATGGATTATGTCTCCATGAATCAGGAAGCACGGGCAGAATTCTGTAACTGCTGCGCGGACGAAGAACAACTGCAGAAGCTAAGTACTACATACCGTATGTTCAAGTACAGTAAGTGGTACAAGAAAGAACAGGCACAAGAACTGGCACAAAAGAACGCGCAGGAACTTACCCAGAAGCTAACGCAGACGCTGGCTCAGAAACTGACGCACGAGCAGGAACCAAAGCAACACCAGACCCAATTTCCACAGGCTATGATCATCGCTTATTCCATAGCAGACACAGCCCCGATGGAGGACGCCGTGTCTATGGTTTAGCAGCCATATGACACACCTTGTAAAAAGAGCGCTGACGGATATCTCCGGATTCCGGCCAACGCTCTTTTTCGTGGAAAAATCAAAAGATTTTATTAAATTGAGCCCTATGCCATAGATTTTTGTCAAAAATCATAGTAGAATATTTGAAAGCCGTTCCCGGAAGGATCAACGCTTCAGACAGGCAGATCCGCCGGCCGCGGAAGTAAAGGAGGCAGACATGAAACCAAATCAGAATTCAGAGAACCGGAACGGGAAAAGACCCGGCCCGCCGCCCGGAAAAGCGGAAAATCATTTTCACATAAACATACACATCATCCTCTTGGGCATCATCGTATTGATCATAGGGTATTCCGGCTACCGGTTATATAAATGGAATAAAGGCGTACCATCAGACTACGATCCGAATATACAGACCACCGATTTTGACATTGAAGCCATGGATAATATCATCCCCCTTGCTCCGGACAAGCTGGAAGGACGTGAGGACGACGGCGTAACCACAATTCTGTGTCTGGGAAACGATCCCTTTTCTCTGAATCAGGGACCGGGCGGACTGGCAGAACAGATTGCAGCCAAGACAGGAGCCACCGTCTACAACGGTTCCTTCACCGGTACTACCATTGCGGCTCAGTATGCCAGCTACAATGACGGCTATATTTTAGATGCTTTTTCTTTTTCCTATGTTGCCCAGAGCCTTGCATCGGGGGATTTTGACCTGATGACCACAGCGGCCGGCTACAGCTACGACGAAGCGTTTCCCCGCACCACGGAAATGCTGAAAGGGCTGGATATGAACAGCGTGGACGTGATCTGCATTATGTACGATGCCAGCGACTATATCAACAAACGTCCCTGTGATGACCCCAATGCGCCCAATGATATCATCACCTACACCGGCGGCCTGAGAACCGGCGTGCAGGCGCTTCAGGAGGCTTATCCGCATATCCGTATCGCTGTGATGTCCCATACTTTCTGCCACTACGTCAACGAAGACGGCAACTTCGAAAACGGAGACCGGACGGACCTGGGCCACGGCACATTAAGCCATTATCTGCAGAAAGAACTGGACGCTGCCAGCGACTGCGGCGTATCCTTTATTGATAACTTCTACGGATCTGTCAATGAAGATAATTATCTTGATTATATGACGGACTATATCCACTTTAATGATGCCGGCCGCGAAGTACTGGCACAAAGATTTGTGGAATGTATTTTTCCGGAACTGGTGAAAGGTGAAGACGCATCCGAGTGATGAGAAGCCGCTTTTTTCAAACCCGGCACAAATTTATAACTTAAAGCAAACATACACCCCGGTCAGGATCTCACATAGCCTGCCGGGGCTGTTTTTGTCTATTTCACGCCATGATACTTATTTTTCCCATGCAGCAGAACGGATCTGCCCCATGGACAATAGCTGCCGCATTTCATACCTTCCCTGTCTTTCGCAAGGTCTCCAGACTCAATATTCCACCGAAAATAACGCTTCAAAGTCAAACCGCCCGATCACAGCACGCATTTCTTCGATCTCCGCCGCCATTTCCTCCGTATTTTCCACCTCGCATGTCCCCTCCGCGAAGCACTCTGCCATATAATAGTTGATATCCTTGTGATAATGAGTGTAATCCGCATAATTATTCAGATCTGTCACGATCTCTTCCCTGTTCGGAAAATAAAAAATCCTCACATTGTCATAAGCGAACAGCGTCTCCGCAATGTATGCATACTGGGCCATAGTCGCCTCAAGATGATTCTCCTGCATCACATCATTCCAGTAAAGAATGCTGTAAGGCGGAAAAAACACATAGAACACCGTATCAGGATTCTGCTCGATGTACGGGCAGATGTTTGTTTCCAGATTCCGGGCCGTGCTCTCAAGAAAAGCATCCGCCGGCATCTCTGTTTCCACCGGTTCCGGCGGCTCATAGTTGTGCATCACCCACTGAATGTTGTAATATTCATCCGTCCACCAGCTTTCATACACGGTAGCCAGATCTGTCTTATCCGGGTCTGCCATGGGCCGCAGGATGTAATTCAGGATCACGTCCTTATTAAAAAGATACTCCACGTCATTCCAGTAATTATCGTCATACAGATATTCCGGAACAGGATATTTCGTCTCATCCACGCCGCCGGTACAGGTCGTCACGTCAATCCCCAGAAAAACCGCCTTCACGTCATGGCCGCTGTCAAAAACAAGATCCATGATATTCGCCTGATCTTTGGGATAGGCGCCGCTGTAATTCAGTTTCAACGTTTTCAGCCCGAGAAGTTCGTCAAACCAGCGGGTGTTGAAATTCACCGTCATGGACGATCCCAGAATCACACTGTCATACTCCATGTGCTTTGCCATGCCGGGATTCTGGCTGAGCTGATTGTCCACCAGATAGGGAAAGTTGTCCAGCGGCTCATGATACTGAAAAAAGGGATCCACCCAGATTACCAGCGCCGCTGCCAGAAAAAACATGATGAAGATGGTCACAATAGTGGATATAATCCACTTCTTAAATCTGTTCATAACTATATCTGTATCCTCACGATTCTATATCCTCATTTCTCTGCGTTACAATTTCATCTAATCATACTGTAATCACAGGTATGGTCTGCATATCCTGCCTTTTCTGCCGGTGCAGTCATCTCCCGCATGTCCTGCTCTTTCTGCCGGCGCAGTCATCGCCCGCATGGTCCTGCTCTTTCTGCCGGTGCAGTCATCGCCCGCATGTCCTGCTCTTTCTGCCGGTGCAGTCATCATTCGCTTCTCCCGCTCTCTGCCGGCGCAGTCATCACCCGCATGTCCTGTACTTTCTTTCTGCCCGCACGCTCATGACACACATGTCAGAAGTTGTAATACAGAAAAATACTGACCCCGGAAAAAGTAAGCACGCACCACACCGCCAGCACTGCAAACACTGCCACCGAACCGATTCTGCACTTCATCTTCTCCACCCGCTGGACCGCATTGGGACCGATCATCGTCAGATAGATGCCCGTCACCAGGATCAGCCACATCAGAATATGCCTGCTGTATTTCATTCCATCCAGCCGGAGCACTTTCAAAACATACCAGAATTCATCCAGTTGAAAACACGCCGCCAAATCAGATGACACCTGTGTCACGTTCTGCAAGGGGCCATGAAAAAGCGCCCCGAACATTTGATGTGCCTGTCCGATACTCTCTGACCGGAAATAGATCAACGCCAGCCCCAGGAACAAAAACAGCGCCACACGTGACACCCATGTCATAACCGGATTTGGACTGCTTTTCTTCACAAACCGCGGCTTCACGTTTTTCAGCCACCATCTGGTCAGCACATAAAGAATCCCATGCAGCATTCCCCAGACCAGATACGTCCAGCCCGCACCGTGCCACAGACCGCTGAGCAGAAATACCATCATCAGATTGCCATACATCCTGACCTGCCCTTTACGGTTGCCGCCCAGAGGAATATATACATATCTGGTAAAAAAACGGTTCAGCGTCATATGCCATCTTCTCCAAAACTCGGCAATATTCACCGCCTTGTATGGAGAATCAAAATTAACCGTGATCTCCATGCCGAGCATCCAGCCGATTCCCCGCGCCATATCACAGTAGCCGCTGAAATCAAAATAGATCTGCAGCAGATAAAACACCTGCACAAGCAGCACATCCAGTCGTCCCAGCAGCGCAATGCTGCCATAACCGTAATCCACCGCCGCGCCGAAAGTATCCGCCAGCAGTACCTTTTTTGTCATTCCCAGAATGAACAGGGCCAGTCCCCGGGCGATCTGCTCCCAGTCCACAGCCTTGCCGCCCATCTGCCGGAGCTGTGGCAGCATCTCATCGTGGCTCACGATGGGGCCTGCAATCAACTGGGGAAAAAAGGCCACAAACAGCGCATAATCAATCAGGGGGCAGTCCTTTACTTCCCCGCTGTAAGTATCCACCACAAAGGAAATCTGCTGGAATGTGAAAAAGCTGATGCCCAGAGGTAACAGAATCCCCCGCAGCGCAAAAGACATGCCGAAAGCTCCGTTGACCGCCGACAGGAAAAAATCAACATATTTGAAGTAAAAAAGCACGCCCAGATTGGCCGCCACAGCCAGAACCATCAGCCTCTTATCCGGCCTGCGGGACAACATCCGGTGAAAAATATAGTTTCCCCCGATACTGCACACCATGATCAGCAGATAGGACAGGTTAAAATATCCGTAAAACCAGAAGGACATTCCGATCAGAAAAACCTTCGCCGCCCTGACCTGCCGTGCACGCAGCAGGCTGTAGTAGCCGATCAGGCATATGGGAAAAAACAGAAATATAAAAATATATGAATTAAACAGCATCGCTTTGCTCCGTCCTTGTCCGGTTTATCCTTACGGCGTTTCCGTCTCCCGGTCCTGATAAATCAGATATTCTCCCACCTCAGCATACAGTTCATATCCATACTCCGTAAGCGGTTCTTCTATCTGCCGGTCTCTTTCCAGCACCACATAATGACAGGGATATTCCCGTGCCAGCCGCACAAACTCCTCCGTGTCGATGATTTCAGCCTTTTCCATAGCCTCATACATGGCATGATGATAGTCCCATCTGGCAATCAGCATTTCTCTTCCGTAAGGCAGCTCGATGTTGGTGCTGTACTGCCGTATATAGTAGATCAGATCCGCAGGCACAAGCGCCGTGACCCGCCCTTTCTCCGGCTCTATCAGCTTTGCCACATCCACCGCCTCCTGAGGCAGATGCCAGGCATTTTCCGCTTTCGAAATATACGGGCTGTCATAGACATAGCTGCCACAGGCCGCAATGGCGGCACACATCACTGCAAGACCGATCCTGCGGTATCTGCCGCAAAGCTTTAAGATACCATAAGCACTGACCAGACTCATCTGCAAAAGCCAGAGCAGCCGGTAATAAGTCTCCGAATCCCCCATCACACGCACGAACACCTTACGGAACAGCGGACAGAAAAACATCGCCAGCAGAAGCGTGGGCGCATAGACAAAGACCGCCCGCCTGCTTTTATCTTTTTCCGTCAGCCAAAGATACAGCAGCGCAAAAAGATAGATCCCCGCCAGATAACCGCCTTCATGAAAGCCCATATAATTCTTAAAGACTACCACACTCTCTAAAAAGATTCCCCACATAGGCCTCTCCTGTCACTTCAACAAATAACCGTATGCGACCACAAGATAGATCGCGATATAGATCACATTCGGAATGCACGCTGCCCCCATCTGCAGGATCACTCTGAGATCACGCCTCGTAAAAGCAAGGCACAGAGCCGTCACCGCCGTCAGGATCGAAACAAGAAACACGGCAATGGAACTGCAGATCCCCGCAGTCATGTTAATACATACAAAAACAAACCACAATCCTGCTTCTTTTCCACGTTCCTTTTTCCCGCCTTCATAAAGCAGTAAAAAAAACCACAAAAGAGCCGGAATCACCAGACTCCCCGCCACTGCTTTGCCCTGCCACGTCCTTGTCAGGAAAAAAGTCTCGTTTGTATAAATTGATACATTGCCGAAGATCTGGAATAACGCCATCAGAATCATGAAAACCGGCAGATTCTCCCGTGTCCGGGTAATGCCGCTCTCCCTGGACACCCCATCCTTGTCGATCGCATCCCGGCAAAACAGTGTTCTTCCAATCTCATAATACACAAGATAGCCGAGTGGAATCAGCACAAGGGGCATAATCGTATGTGACACGATTGTGGCATGTATATGGCTCTTAACTGCCACAAAAGCGATCCACATCGGAAACACCGCCAGCGCATGGCGCACGTCCAGGTCCGTAGGACGCCCCGTGTAAGGCAGGATACGGTACATCACGTCCGCCTGCTGGGCGATCAGCGATTCCACCACATAGTATGCGTCATCTCCGTCAAAAGAAGCATAGGCCGCCGCCCGATACAACTGGAACCCAAGAAGAAGCAGAAACAACAGCCATTCAATCCGTTCTGCCCATCCCATTTGCCGAAACAGCCTGACCGGACAGAATCCGCTTTGTTTTATACCACTCCCCGCCTTCCGATTGCGGTACATAAGCAGCACACCCGCTGCGGCGCACAGAAGGGACAGCGCCATAAAGCAGACAGATGCCGGCCGGAAATTGTTGTATTTTACAAACAGTACCGCCGGGATCGCCGCCACCTCAAAAAGCGCCCACATGACAAAATATCCCGCCAGCATTACAAAACCGGGATTTCTTTTATCTTCTGATATGAAACTGGCCGGGATCAGGCCGATGCCGAACGGAACGGCCACAAGCCAGAGCAACAAACCGATGATCTGTATCATTCTTTTTGAAATGCTCCCTTCAAAAGTACTTTTTTCCAACTGTATATGCTGTACACAGTTTACAGCAAATCCGGCAGGTTGTCCACCTGCGCCGCTCTGTGTGCCGATCTACCACGCACTGACCCAGCAGATATAATCCTTAAAATAGACCGGCCGGCCCGTTTCATCCATAAACCGGACCGTCTTCATCCCGTTTACAGGTTCCGGGAAAAAGAATCCTGTCATGCCGTTGCGCTCCGAAGTAAACTGCACCGCTTCCTGCAGGACATTGTCCTCTTCGTCCAGCAGAACCGCTTTACAGGGTGACACCGCGATCCGATCCGGCCTGCGGATCCAGACCTCTATCACATTGTCGGCAGGCATATCTTCATCCAGCGTAAACGCACTGCGGTACCTTTCATCCATGTCACCCAGATTAAAGCCCGCCGATTCTTCATAATACCGCTCTTCCCCAAGCTGATAGACTGTTGCATTCCTGCTGTAGCACCAGAATTCCTCCCGCACCGGAACGAAAAACGAACTGCCGTCGATCAACTGCCTGGACTGCTGCCAGCCTGCACTGATGTCACTTGCATAGATCCGGCCGTCTGATATTTCTGTTCCGCCAAATCCCTTCAGCTGCAGTCTGGGCATACAGCAGAACATTAACAGCGCAAAAACTGCGACAGCCACGGTCTGTATGGTTTCACGCCTGACCATGGACAGCACAACGATCCAGATCAGGAATGCCGCCACCGCGCAGAAAATCTCGTATTTATCACCTGGCGCCGTATAGGACATCCCCAGCACGCGGCTCCACCCGGCCGGCACTTCTTTCACCGTAATCCGGTAAAAAGCCGATGAGGCAAAGACAAACAGCAGCAGCGCATACAATGCTCTCCATCCTTTCTCCACGGCTTCCTTATGCAAAACAGGCAGAATAATCTTCCGAATCAGCCCTGCTGCCGCCAGAATACATACCGATACAGCCAGAAAAGGAAGCAGGCCGCCAATCCGTTCCCCGTAGCGCCCAAGAAACAATACCAGATAAGAGGCCCCGTCCATGCACACCCGGCAGACCAGTTTCAGCCAGAAAGAAGCCTGTCCGGCACCGCCGCCGGAGCTGATCCAGCTTCCGCCGTCACCGCTGCCGCCAAAGGAATACAGCATCTGCAGCAGAGCCGCACCCATTATGACAAACCCGTAAATCCTTCCCCTCTTCGAAAGCCCGCGCCAGAAAAGAAGCAGATAAAGAGCCATAAAAGGCAGCATGATCACATACGCCCCTTTTGACAGACAGATCAGCACACACACAGCCGTAATCCCCCAATATCCGATCCGGCTCCATTTCGTCAGATCCGAAATCAGAAACAGCAGAATCAACAGAATGCCCCAATAGACAAAATTTGTAAAAAACAGCGTCTCCGCATGAAAACAGGCTGCCATCACCATAAAACAGAACAAAATCCTGTAGGGAAGCCGCAGGAGTCCCTTAAACGGATACAATACAAAAAAGGCCCAGATCATACAGCACGCCAGACAGCCCGTAAACTGCATCGCATACAGAGCGTCTGCCGCCGGAAGCCGCAGAACCTTGATGAAGAAAAGCGTAATCAGTCTGGGAAACAGAGGAAGATATCCCGCATCCGCAATCAGCAGATTAGATACCAGACTCTCCTCTCTGGCATATTTCATGAAATTGGATACCGCTTCCGCATAAGTAGGCTCTAGCAGAATTGAACTGTCATAAACATAAAACATCGCAAGAAATGTCGCCGTCAAAACACCAAAGACCGCCAGGCATCTTCCTCTGCCCTCATCTGCTGTTCCCGAAGCTGTCAATATAAACAGGCCGATACACCCCAGAACCGCCAGCAGATAACAGGCAATGCGCACCCTGTATTCCATGTCCGTAATGTGCCAGTAATATTGCTGTACCGGTGTATATCCAAGGCTTTTTCCGTCTGTTGTAGACATTTCACCAAAGCCATAATAATCCATGCCGCAGGCCAGTTCCACTTCCCCTTCCGCAACGCCTTCCGTGGCCACAGTGATGAACGCCTGTCCACTCTCCAGGGCTTTCATCTCAAGAGGCAGCGGATAAAATTCACCCGGCCTGATCTCGCAGACATTCACCGTAACTTCATCCCGAAAATCATCCTGTTCCAGCTTAATCTGCAGAAAGCCATCACATTTTTCAGCAATCCGGGAAAATTTCACAGCATAATGCCCGTCCCGCCAGTTCATATCCGGGGTGATGGTGAGCGGCCAGGACAGCGCCAGCCCGTCATAAAGAGGCATGGAAACACCCGTTTCCCCAGACTCCGCCCCACTTTCATCGCTGGACACAATGCGCGGTTCACCGTTTGCAGCATACCTTGCAAGCGACAAAAGCAGCACCACAAGAAAAACCGCCAGAATCCCCTGCGCCGGATCTATTCTGTTCCATACATGCCGCTCCGCGGCCGCTGATTTGTTCACTCTAGTCTCCATTTCTGGGCATCCGTCTCTTCCAGAGGCGCCAGCACCACGGCTCCGTCCCGCCATGTGAGCGCCTCTTCCCCCGATAAGATATAGTATGTCCCGTCTTTTGCCGGACGCAGCTTCCACGTGGTCTTCATGCCCTCATCCCGGCTGTAGAACATATTCATGGAATCATCCATATAGCTCACCGGAATACTGCCGTCCGCTTCAGACACCGCCAGAACTTCGCCTGTATTCCTGAATCTCAGCGTGGCCGTTCCGTTTTTTACCTTTACAAGAATCTCCTGCGTAAGTCCGTCTTCCGCAGCATCCGGCACGCCTTTATCTGCCAGAACCTGTCCCAGGTGCTTCGTTACCACTGCACTTCCCAGGCCGCCTTCCTGCGTCAGAACACAATCCGGCTCCGAATACGGCGAGATCAGATAATATCCGTCAACAGACTCCTGCTTCCCGCTGCCGCTATAAAGCTGCTCCACGGCACTTCTGCCGCTGTAAAACTGCTGCACCGCCTCCGGTCCGTCATCCAGTCCGATGGTCCTCTCAAAAAGTCCCGTCCCTGTAAAAGCCCAGACCAGACCCGCCAGCGCCGCAAACATGGCCGCCGCTGTTATCGCGCGGCGTTTTTCCGAAGGTGTCTTCGCGCCCCAGGGAATCTGCTGTATTTCGTCCTCTATGGTTCCGACGGCTTCCACACCTGCCGGTGCACCCACCTCCATACACGCTGCCGGCTGCCGGCTTCTAAACCGTCTGCTGATAAAACCTTTGAATCTCCGGGCCAGATCAAGCTGTCCTTTTACCGCATAAGGAATGATCACCACAAAATACGGGATCGTATAAGAACTGCTGGATTCCCACATAAAATGGAAAAAATACCCGCCCAGGAAGATTACGCCGCCCATCAATTCGTATAGATTCCTGCTCCTTCGCCGCATGAGTACACAGCACAGCGCGCCAAACCAGATCAGCGACTGCATATAGTTGAGAATCATCGACAGTACCACGCTTCCCCGGCCGTCGATCACACTCTGCGCCAGATCCGGCATAAGAACCGCCGACTGCCTGTTATCGTTCAGATACATGCCGATGAACGTAGGATCGTTCCATTGAAAAGCCGTTTTCGCTGCAAAGAAGGGAATCCCCACATCCAGCGGATTCTCAGCCATTCTGATCAGAATCTTCTTGATGTCCGCAATGGAAGCCTCCGTGATCAGCTTCTCGTCATAGTGATACTTTGCAAACACATCACCGATATAGCCGCTGTACCCGCCGGGTCCGAGAGGTGTATCCTGCAATCCCATAACAACCCAGGAAACCATCACTTCGCCGCCCGCCGGCTCATATCCGGTGATCTGCTCCACATACCGGTTTGCTGCCCCGTTGCAACCCGCCACACCAAGGATAAGCAGCAGGACAAAAAATCCGGATTTCATCTTCTCCTTAACCGGAGATACGATTATGTCATAGAAAAGGAAACAGCCGATTGCAATTCCGTAGATCAGACAATTCATCTTCAGAACCGTAGCCAGCCCCATTGCCAGCGCGGCGATTACCATATAGCGGTACTTCCTGGTATCCAGATATTTCGCCGCCATATAAACCGCACCCAGAGCACAGGCCATTCCCACCAGAATACCGTACAGATATGTGATATAGAAAAACAACGGCACCCAGAGCATCAGCCCGATATAGACCGCAGGCCCGATTTTCCGGTCTTCTTTCCAGAAATAACCTGCCAGCCTGGCCAGAAAGAAATAAACCAGAACAAGGGCCGCCACGTTCACAAGCTGCAGTCCGGCATAATTATTGATGCCAAACAGAAATGTCCAGAAATAGTAAAAAAGCACAATACCCGACTGGAAGGGATAGCGGAACAGGTATCCCCCCTCCGCAAAAGCCGAAAAGTTCTGCTCCCGCCACTGCATCGCAATGGTATAGACCTTGGCCGGATCAGAACCGGGTACAAGCTGGGTTGACGTGATCCACATACAGCCCGCAAATGCCACGATCAGACACAAAATCCCCAGAAACTTCCGTTCTCCCCGCTCTCCGTCAAACATCCGGGAACCGGAAATTACAGGAAATCTCTGCTCTTTTGCCGTCCTCTTCTGCAGCCCGTCTCTCAATATGATAACCAGCGCCATGACCGCCGGCACAAGAAACAGCACAATAAAATGCTTCCACGGCGCATCCGGGATATTCAGTGTCCGCTCATACACGGAACCATCCTCACCCGTCATCTTCCCGATGAAACTTGTACTGAAAATGCTGTGTAGAAACAGGCAGAACAAAATCCCGGCCAGCAGGATCCGGATCAGACCGTTGATAACCTGATAGAAAACGTAAAATCCCTTCCGGTCTTTCTCCTTATCTACGCCATGATCCTTTTGATCCTTTATCCGGTCTCCATCAAGACCCCCTGGCTGGTCAGTTTGTCCCGCTGTATTTTTCTCCATGTCTCTCTTCATCAAAATACCCTTACATATCACGAAACTCATCGTGATACTGCTTTTATTAGTTTTCGTCTGTTTTTACCGGTTTTATGAAAGTCAAAATCTTCTATTTTTTATGATTGGCATTATATCACATAAATATGGTATATTCCACCAGATTTTAAGGGGCGTGAACAATGTCACGCCCCTCATCACCCGATGTAAGGAATAGATTCTTTTACGTACTCCGATAAAGTACCCGGAAGTCGATGCCTTTTTATAACATCCTCACAAAACCTTTTATAAACCGATTTAAATGCCTTATTATTGCTTACATCCTTTCTTTTCATGTAGTACAGGTATGATAGTAGTACAATTACATCAAATGTTATAATCTCAACGTCCCTTAATTCCGGCAGATCCTTAGCCAGCAGATCCACCATAATCTCCTTCGAGCTAAAATAGCTGATCTTGTTATAAGCAGCATACGCCAGGCTGTACACCTCACCCTGATTTTTGGAATGTCCTCGCGTATATTTTACCCTCTCATGATCAGCTATCGCGTTAAAAATAACTGTATACAGTGGATCCGTTCCATACAATCCATTCTCCGTTACAATCTGCACTTTTGGATTCTGATAGGTATCTATGAATTTTTTTGTTTCCTCATCCAGTTCCCCATATACTTTTTCGTGTATGATTATGTTGGAAAATGACTCAAAAACAGGAATCAAAAATAACTTCTCTATATTTTCAAATGCACAGTTAGGATCACTGGGCCGATTCTCTATGCCAACCATAAATATATTTGCATCAAACATGACAGGCTGCTTAAAAAGCGCTTCCAGTGAAATTTTCTCCAATGGTGAAATCATTTCCTGCCCTCCCAAATATCCTCCAGACAGGCAAGCATTTCCTCATCGTCTTCCTCATCATCTTCCTCAATCCGGTCAAAAAAACTTTGTATCGTTGTCAGGTTCAGGCCAAGTTTCTCCGCATCATTTATGATCTCTGTTCTCGCTGCATATCCGGTCAGGTATACCTTTTCCATCTGCCGGTATATCACATCCTGATCATTAAAGAAATCATTTCTGTTTGAATAAAGGCGCTCCGCCTTTTCACGGAAAAATTTCATTTCCTTTGAAATACTTTTCAGAAAATTATAATCCGCAATGTACCGGCTGATATCATCAATATATCCTTCTTCGTACAGTCGGTAGATAACTGCTTTCAGCGGCATTTCGTACTTGATTGTAAGAATTACTGCAATAGAAGAGTATTCTGTAAAGGGATCAATTTCAAGCCCGGCATTTTTTAATCTTTTATGATGAAATTTAATTTCATTTCTAAGCGCTTCTTCCGGAAGCAGAAATTCCGCAGCAAACCGGCTGGCTCTTTTTTCATTTATGCTTATCAAATTATTGAAATTACAGACAAAAGGTTCTTCTTTGATCTGCATATAATCTTTTACATAATGATAATATTCATGAGCTGTGGCAAAAATCTGGTTGATCAATGGTTTGTTAGAGTTAAGAATAATATAGGCCTTGTCGGCTCCTGATTCCGGAACATACAGCATTCCGTCAATCTTCTCGGACTGAAAATCCACGAACTCAAAATGGAGATTCGCATTTTGTTCTCTGATCCATTCAAATATTTTTCTTCCAATCGGCGCCAACGCATAATTAACTCTTTTTTCTTTTGCAAGTTCCTTTATTTCATCAACTTCTTCCTCAGTTAAAGAAGAAGTATTAAAATCATACTCTTTTTGGTAATATTTTTCAAAAAGTTCCTGATTGTCAATTGATATCATCTATACACCTTCTTGCCAGCATTTCATACTTTTCCTTGATCCTGATCCTTGTCATCATAGAAGTGATCTTCTCTTTATCGGCCTCTTCTAACGATCCCATTAAATACAGCAGTGCCTCGTTATTCTGTTCCCTGAAATAATCATTTGGCTGGAAACGTCCCAGATTACATACTCTGTTTAAAATATCCAGAGAAGGGATCTGCTTACCAGTCTCCAACAAAGACAGGGTACTTCTGTTTATCCCCAGCTTTTCCGCAAAACTTTGCTGTGTTTCCTGTCCCCTCAGCTTTGTCAGGTCATTGCAAAATTTTTTTGTATCAAATGTTTTCATTTCTTCCTCCGTTTCAGTTATTGCGTGATTCATTCTAACAAGAAGAGTCTCTCACGTCAACCATTTGTTAACATTTATAACAAAAGTATATGATACTTACGTCAGAAAATACATTGTTTATTATATGTTTTTATTGCCTTTTCCACAAAAATAAGTTACATTGTGTGTGTATCATATATTCTGTTTTCGGAAGGAGTTCCCATGCACGATTCCCCTCTGCTTAGCATTATTGTTCCCGTATACAATGTAGAAAAATATTTATGCCAGTGCCTGGACAGTATACTTGCTCAGGATCTTTCGGACTGCGAAGTTCTCCTGATCGATGACGGATCTACGGACAGCAGTGGAACGACCTGTGACCGGTACGCCAAAAAACATCCGTTATTTAAATGTATTCACAAACCTAATGGCGGTCTTCCCTCTGCAAGAAAATGCGGTTATGAAGCCAGCCGGGGGCAGTATGTGACTTTTGTGGACAGCGACGACTGGATCGCGCCTGAAATGTATAAGAAAATGTGTAAAATAATCCGGAACACTCAGGTTGATGTAGTTCTCTGCAACTACACATCCGTTATGCACGACAGAGAAGAAGTCTGTTCCGTTCCTTTTCCTGCCGGTTTTTATGACAAACAACGGCTTGAACAGGAAGTGTATCCTTTTATGCTTTATTCCGGCACTTACTATAAATATGGCATTTCGCCCAACCTATGGAATAAAATATTCCGCCGGGATCTGTTGAAAAAACATCTTTTCCATGTTCCGGACGATGTGATTGTAGGTGAGGACACCCTTGCCTCTTACAGCTGTCTGTTAGAAGCCTGTTCCGCCTATATCATGGACGAGTCCTTTTATTATTACCGCAGTAACGCCGATTCCTTAAGCCGGCGGAAAGTTCCCTTGAAACGCCTTCAGGAGAATCACAAATTATTCAGCACCTTCCATGACGTGATCGATATCGCGTCTTATCCACATATGGAAAAACAGATGGATTATTACTTTGTATATCAGAGTTTATTGACATATACACTTGTTTTCAAAAACATGACAGACCCGTCACAACTATACAAAAAATATTTCCTCGAAGAATGCAGCTTCCCTCTGATAAGGGATGCCTTTGCCCGTATTCCCATCCGTGATATCTCCGGTATGCACAACCGGCTCTATGCGTTCTGCATCCGGCACAGATTATACAGCCTTTTTAAGTTATTGCTGAAACACTAAAGAAGCAAATCAATTCCTTTTGCCCGATTTCTGTACCGGCGCAGCTGCGCCGGTTCTTAATGCCAAAGCAAAAATGGCAATGTACAATTTCCTGTAAATATGGTAAACTGGTATCTATTGGTATGAAGTCAGCATTCAGGTTTCCCAAACCGCAGACTCATAAATGCGAGGTATCCCATGAAGAAAGTATATGTCATCGGCGCAGGGCCGGCCGGCCTGACTGCCGCATATGAATTATTAAAACAGAGTAAAGAATACGAAGTCGTTGTCCTGGAAGAAAGCGATGCCATGGGCGGCATCTCCAGAACCGTCAACTATAAAGGCAACCGCATGGATATGGGCGGACACCGCTTTTTCTCCAAAGTACCTGAAGTCAACCGGTGGTGGAACGATATGCTCCCGCTTCAAGGAGCCCCCACCTACGACGACATTGTACTGCACCGCGACATGACACTGACACCGGGCGGTCCTGATCCGGAGAAAGAAGACCGGGTGATGCTCAGGCGTAACCGGGTATCCCGCATTTACTTCAAACGCAAATTCTTTGATTATCCGATTTCCCTGAAACCGGAAACCTTTATCAATATGGGATTTCTGACCACGCTGCAAGTGGGATTCAGCTATATTGCCTCTCTGATCCACAAACGCAGAGAAAATTCTCTGGAAGATTTCTACATCAACCGTTTCGGCAAAAAACTGTATTCCATGTTCTTTGAGCATTACACCGAAAACCTGTGGGGACGCCATCCCAGCGATATTGCACCCGACTGGGGCGCACAGCGCGTAAAGGGCCTTTCCATTATTGCAATTATTAAGGATGTATTTTCCAAAATGCTTCCCAGAAAGAAAAACCGCACGGTAGAAACCTCTCTGATCGAGGAATTCAGTTACCCCAAATTGGGACCCGGACAGCTATGGGATGTAACCGCAGATGAGATCATAAAAATGGGCGGACAGATCCTGCGCAACAGTAAGGTGACAAATCTGCACAAAGACGGCAGCAATCATATCACCTCTCTCACTTATGAGCATGAAGGCAAAAAAATCACCGTGGACGGCGACATTTTCATTTCCTCCATGCCCGTAAAAGATCTGGTCTCAGGCATGAACGACGTTCCTCCGGCTCCGGCAAGAATTGCCGCGGGACTGCCTTACAGAGACTATATGACCGTAGGACTTCTTCTGCCGAAGCTTAACCTGAAAAACAAGACCAGATTAAAGACCATCGGCAACATTGTCCCGGACTGCTGGGTTTATGTCCACGACCGCGATGTGCAGCTGGGGCGTTTTCAGATCTACAACAACTGGTCACCCTATATGATCAGGGATCTGGAACACACCATATGGATCGGCCTGGAATATTTCTGCTTCGAGGGCGACCAGTACTGGTCCATGTCCGACGAGGCATTCACGAAGTTTGCCGTTGACGAAATCGTCCGCATGGGTCTGATCGACAGCCCTGAGGATGTAATGGATTCTCATGTGGAACGCGTCAAAAAAGCATATCCCGCTTATTTTGACACCTACAAAGAAATCGACACGCTGGTTGATTACCTGAAAACCATTGACAATCTCTACTGCGTCGGGCGCAACGGCCAGCATCGTTATAACAACATCGACCATTCCATGGTCACATCTTTTGAAACAGTCAGGAATATCGTAAACGGTATTGAAAATAAAGATAATATCTGGAATGTAAATACCGAGAAAGAATATCACGAATCTTAATTTATCGTATGAATTTCTGTCTTTCATCTTTTCGTGCCATCACTGCACAGAGCATGGGTATGTTCTGTGCGGCGGGTTCGGCATAACGCTTTCATACAGTACCCCTTCGCTATTACAGTTGCTGTTCACTCCATTCCAGTAACAGGTAAAAATCCATGCAAAATTTGCTTCGCAAATGAATTTTTACTTGCAATATATACGTTTTCATACGGACTTAGCAGTAAATGCTAAATCCTGACTGAACAGTAACCTATTACAAACAATAACTTAAAAGTTATTGAATTTTATTACATTTCAAATATAATAATAGATAGGAGCTATAAATTTTGTATAACATATATTTTTACAGAGATAAGAGTGGCAAAGAGCCTGTATCAGAGTATTTAGCCAGACTTGTCAAGAAAAAAGATAAAGACAGCCGCATAAAAGCCGGTAAAATAAACGATTACATTGAAATATTGAAACGATATGGCTTGCAGGCAGGCGAACCCTACATCAAACATCTTGACGGCGAAATATGGGAACTGAGACCGCTGAGAGACAGAATCTTTTTTGTAGGATGGTACAATAACAGTTTTATACTTCTCCATCATTATATGAAAAAAACACAGAAAACACCTGCAAGAGAAATACACAAAGCAAAAAAGGAACTTGCAGATTTAAAAGAAAGGGAATCAAAACTATGAAAGAAAATTATGTCCTTGGCAGAAGCTGGGATGAGGTAAGAGCAGACCTCTTTACACCAGAAGAAATAACCGAAAGTGATTTAAGAGTAGCTGTTATAGGCGAAATCATCAAGGCCCGGCAAGAACAGGGAATCAGCCAAAAACAGCTGGAAGAAATGAGTGGTGTGAAGCAGCCGGTCATCGCCAGAATGGAAAAGGGTGCTACAAGCCCCCAGCTTGATACTATATTAAAATTACTGTTTCCACTGGGCAAAACACTTGCGGTCGTCCCGATCAGCAAAAAATAGAGCTGCTGCACAATGCCAAAGTTCCCCCGCAAGACCCCAAATATGCCCCTGACAAAATCCCTTTTTCTCACACTGCCCCGGCCTCGCGCCGCCTGTAAAAATGATTTCCCGCAATCACCGCAACTCCCGCAACCAGCAGGAAATAAAAACTGATTCCGCGTGTCACGTACAGAGAGGGCATCAATGTGGCGCCCGTAAAGATCCCCGCAAAAATACTGCGGTACATCAATTCCGTGATCCCCTGTGCTCCCGGCACCGGCAGCATGTCCACCGCGATATACACCGATGCCTGCAGGAACATCACCGTCATCATATCAGATCCTTTCAGGGAAAAACCGCAATAAATAATCCAGGTCAGCACAAAAACACTGCATCTTTGCATCAATGTGAGCAGACACACATGAAACACTTTTCCTTTATTTGTAAGCAAAAACTGCACCGCGCCCCGGTAACCGTCTACAAACTGGTCAATCTTCTCCATACGGCCTTCTGAGGGCTTGAAAATCCTGCATTTCACCAGCAGTTTTTCCACCCGGCTGATCATGCCCCTCATGCCCGCCGGAGCCAGCATGACTGCCAGCAGTATGACAACCAGCAGCAGATTAAGCGCAAGCCCCAGAAGATACAGCGGAAAATACCCCCTCAGGTACTTTTTCAGCGGTCCGTGCCAGAACAGTATCATGACAACACCGATCACCACCAGCACAAACTTATAGATCAGCGCCACAGTCATCAACACCACCGATGACTCCGACAACCGGTTTCCGTCTTTACACATATAGTAAAGCTGCATGGGCTGCCCGCCCGTGGCGGAGGGCGTAATCCCGGAATAAAAGAAGCCGATAAAAGAGTAGGAAATACACTTAAACAGCCCGCTTTTTCCATTCATGGACCGAAGCAGGTACCAGATCATGATCCCTTCCGCACTGACAAAAAATACCGCCGTGAAAAGAGCCGCCCCAAGTGCCAGTGGAGAGAGGTTTTGAAGCGCCCGCCGTACTTTTTCCATATCCTGCCCCCGAAATACCGTATAAAATGACAACGCCATGACCACCAGGAAAAAAGCTCCTTCCAGAAGCCTTTTTCTCACTGCTGCCTTATCTTTTTTATGTCCGCTGTCTGGCATATCTTCCTCCCGCTTTCCTTCTGCCGGCATGTTCTCCCTCCTGTTCTGCCCGAAGTTTCCCGATTTTGTTAACACAATTACGACGAAGCCGAAACACACGGATGCAGAACATCCCTGACCACCTCTACATACCTCGACATTCTTTCCTGATCCACAAATTCCGCCAGACTTCCCTCATAAATCGTCCTCAATTGCCGGTACATGCAAAAATCTTTCGGTGTCACCAGCGAAAAATGTTTTTCGGAAACGGTAATTCCATTTTCTCCAAGCAGACGCGCTATATAGGAAGAACAGGTATAATGATTTTTCTGGTAAAAGGGAATATCCCACAGGATAAAAGGAAGCCCCAACACCGCGTAATGAGTCTTCCGCCGCCTCTCGTAATCCCGGTGAAGCTGCTCTTGGATCCTCCCCTTCTGCTCCTCGCTGCAGGCCAGTTCACATACCCGGTAATCCGCCGTGGGGAAAGCTTCCAGTATCTTTCTCTTATCTTCACGCTCAAATCCCGCAAAAAACGGAATTTTGGGGTTTCTCCGTCCAAAACTGTAAGCCTCCTCAAGTCCGGGATCCATTCCGATCACCACATGAATATATTTCTGCTTCAAAAAACGCCTGATCAAAGCCGCAAATATGCCCGGCGTATCCACCAAGGCCATATAAAGATGCTCCATACCTTTTTCAACCCTTTCATGCCCCATTCTCTAATAACTCTTTTTTATTGCAAGTATTTTTCCCGCTCAGGCTTCCGGCTGCTTCATGTCTGCCTACTGGAACTGATAAATCTTTCTCGCCGCACGGTATCCGCTCTTGGTAAGCATCCCGCCAAGCCTGCCGGGAAGATATGTCAAACCGCTCAGCGTAGTATATTTCAACCGGATGTACAACCGGATATTTTCTTCTTTAATATGGTTCCAGAGCTGCCTGCGCTTGCCATATGCCTCCTGTGAATCAATCAGCAGCAGATGGATGGATGAGATCGCCATCATAATAGAAATATTGCGGCACATATATTCTGCCAGTTTAGGATATTCCTCACGCACTTCGTTCAGATCCACACACCGGGATACGATCTTCGTCACCTTGATCTGCTGGTCGATCCGGCTCATCAGCACTTTTTCGTTGACCGACTGATCCTCTCTGCCAATGTAATAATGATACAGGTCGATATCCATGTAATAGATATGCTTTACGTAAGGCAGCGGCTTGTAGGCAAAGATATTATCCACATAAAAAGTATGCTCCGGCAGCACCACATCCGCCTTTCTCAGCACTTCCGTCTGAAAGATCAGCGCGTGCATGATCAGATACTGCGATGTATGGAATCTTCCGATATCATTCCAGTCACAGATCTCTTCCATGGGAAAAACATTTCTGTAATGCATCACATGTGACGTTCCCTCTTCCAGATGATCATAAATATAATTGCAGACAAACAGATCCGGCACACAGCCTACGAGACCTGCTTCTCTCATCGTGCAAAATCTTTTGATCCTGTGCAGCAGTTTTTCATAAGCGCCTTCGTCCAGCCAGTCGTCCGAGTCCACCACCTTGAAGAAAATACCTTCTGCCAGTTCAAGTCCTTTATTGACACCGGAACCGTGTCCGCCGTTTGGTTTATGTACCGCTTTTACAATATCGGGGTAAAGTCCCTCGTAATAATCTGCAATTTCGCCGGTAGCGTCCGTGGAACCGTCATCCACAATAATGATCTCCACGTCCTCTCCCCCTCTCAGAAGCGAATCAATACACCGCCTCATATAATCCTGCGAATTATAGCAGGGCACCGTAAATGTAATGTACTTTGTCTGTTTTGTATTCTGCATACCATAACCTCCGTTATCCGTTTTATTCTGCCGGTTTTTTATACATCCCGGTTATTGTTTCCTTCTTCTATATTATGATAACGAATGAATCTGTGTTTTTTCTTCAAGGAAATATTAAGTAATTCTTAAAAACACCTTAGCATTACCTTAATTGGCTTTTTATCTCGCAGGACGGTTTTCCTATGAATAAAAAAACTCCGCCACACTCTGAAAAGTTTACTTTTTCATCTTAAAAGTATCTTTTCAGAATGCGGCAGAGTCTCATGTTCTGCAGTATAAAGTTCCGACCATAATAGATTTCGAAAAATTGTATGGAAATTTAAAATGCCCCATCTATATTTCTAAGTTCGAAAGAATACTTAGGTTTCTCATTACAGATGCGCGGAGTCCGGTCTGACATGCACCACTCCGATCATAATTACTCCCCAAACACTGATTGCAAGCTCACGCCAGGTAAAAAAAGAATGGTACCATGAATGCTCTCTTACGACACAATACCAGACAAAGGGATACATCGTTACCAGCAGGAGCATCCACGTACCCGGAAGAAGTTTCTGCCCTGTCTTGCGGTTCTTAACTATGGCCACCAAAATACATATGCCAATGCATGTAAACACAGGCAGCAAAACTTTTATATTGCACACACCCATATTTAGTTTGATCGTGGAAAGGCATGTATGGCCAGAATCCACCCCGCTGCTTCGACGGCGCATCTGCTCAAGTGCGTCTAAAATCACATTTTCTTCCGTCAACACGGAAGCTATAATCCATTTTGACATCCACATTCCCGCGTATCCGATCACCCATGACAGAGAATAGACTATTATGCTTTTAAAACCTTTTTTGATTGAATGCAAACATTCCCGGTCTGTTCCCAAATAGGCGATCAAGGGGACGCCCAGAGTAACCAAAGGGTATGTCATCAAGTCAAAAAAAGCCGTTAAAATACCTGCTGATAAAAACAAATAATTTCGCCTGCTATCTTTCATATATCGTTCAAAAGTAATCAGCACCGTAAGGGTTCCCATCATAATATAAAAGCATGGTGAATACTGAAGTGAACTAAACAGGCTGACTGGGGATAAAAACACATACATTCCAAAAAACGGAATGCACAATATTCTATTCCCTGATCTTGACAACGCCAATATAAAATAAAAAACAACTGCAATTTGCAGAATCATATTGATCTGCCTGATATCAGCATATGTAAAAAAGCAAAAAAGAGGACCTAAAATCAATTGATATCCATGCCAATACCTTCCATAATTTTCTACCTTATAATCTCCTGTAAGGCCATTAATCATTTCATACAACGAATCCATCGGATTCTTACCAGTCACCTTGACTTTTGTATTTAGAAGAACATCCCTTCTGCTATCCTTCGTTGCTGTATATGTGACATTTAGCATCAATCCATCTGTATGTCCGTCTAGCACTGTTTCCTTAATCGTTTCCCAAAGCTGTCCGTACTCACCTTCTTTATGTAAAATGGCGGAAGAAACTTTTATATTATTTTGTATATATTTCTGAGGAATTAAATAAATAGCCGAAAGCCCTGTCAGACCCACAATTGCACAGATTATAACAATTATCCACTCTGTTATCAGCAACTTTACAAACTCTTTCACTTCCAGATCTCCTTTGCCTGTAATGCATAGTTGTATTGCGACTATTTTAGATTATAGTCTTATTACGACATTTTTTCAATAGTCACGATGAGACTGCCTATAATAGAAATAACTTTACCACAATAATAAATATATTTCTGTTGAGCGCCCCCGTAATGCATGGAGTTACATGATCATGATTATATATCAAGCAAACAACCTATTCTAAATATGAACTCGGAAAAGTCAATATTCCTATTGAAGTATTTATAAAATTAGCCGATTACTACAAAGTAAGCATTGACTATATCGTAGGTAGAACAAGCAAAAAAAATTAAAGCAGAGCGTTGCCATCCCTAAAACTGACAAACGTGCTGCTTTATCTTTTAGTTATAAAATGAAAGCACTGCATTCTACCATGTACCAGAAATCCCTGTAAGCACCGCCTTCTTCACAAACTCCATCCCTGTGGGCGTAAGATGAACGCCATCCGATGACATCTGCTGCAGATTATCAATCTCAATCCCGCAGTTATAGAGATCGATCACGGGAACCCCTTTGCCCGCCGCAACAGTCCGGATCGTCTCGGAATAATCGGCTGCCGTCAAACCCAAATGATTCTCAAAGGTAACAAAGGGCTGTTCCGTTCCCCAGTCGCCCACCTGCGCCAATGTACAGCAATAAACCTGAGCCGTGGGATATTCGCTGGCAAGTTTGTCCAGAATCAAGCTGTACGCGTCACTGAAATTATCTATTTCTCCTTCTTCCACAAGACGGGTACCGTCATTATCCCCCAGCGGAATGCCTTTTAAAAGGTCATTGGTTCCAAGATACACTAAAATCAACTCCGGCAGCCGCCCGCCTTTTCCCATAAGCATGGATATCCTGCCGCCGCTGCAGGCATATGCCGGATCGTCTATGGATAAGGAATCACCCGTACAGGTGCATCCTGCACTAGAATTGTTGGTACACAATTCCAGTTCCGCTTCTTCTATGACTTGATACCACCAAGTATCCGACACGTCTGTCACTTCTCCGTAAAGCGGATAAAAAACAACACATTCTCCTGGTATCCAGCCGTCAAACGTAGAAATGCTGTCGCCCAAAATAGATACTCCGGCGCCTTTCCAGCGGTCTTTTGCAGCATTTTCTGCAATGTCAGGCGTTCCTGCCCCATCAGCTTCAAATACCCCACTGCCGTCATCTGCACCCAAAGGATCATCATTAACGACACCATTGACAATTTCATCCGTCCCGTCCTCTGTAGGCTGACTTTTTCCGACATTTATGTCATGATTCACCGATTCATTTTCAGCCATAACACCGCCGTTTTTCACAGTAAGATCCGTTCCGTTATCTTCAGCATTCCCGCCGCATCCTGTCAGACACATCGCCGCAGCACCAATACACAACAGCATATTATAAAATCTTTTTTTCGCCATTTCTTTATCAAATCCGACTCCTGGCCGGACAGTTCCCCCATTGATCTGTTTCTTCTGTATGCTCTCTTATGCATATACCTTGCTTCTTCTATCGCCGTACTGCCTGCATCGATCTGCCGCCTGCACTGCTGTCCTTTCACGCCTTTGTGCTCCGCTTCCGCACATATTCGCACGATATCCTGCAAAGCGCCCCTACTTCTTAAACACCGACTGCCTCGCACCATGCATCTTATCATGATGCTTCAACACATCATCCACTGCATCCATACGCAGTCCTGCATCAATAAAATCGCAGTTTTTGCAAAACGGATAATTCTG
Source organism: uncultured Lachnospiraceae bacterium (assembly GCA_910586615.1). Classification (GTDB taxonomy): domain Bacteria; phylum Bacillota; class Clostridia; order Lachnospirales; family Lachnospiraceae; genus UBA3282. Next base: position 3,511 of record CAJUJP010000012.1, on the reverse strand, counting down.
TCTGCCTTCCCGGATGGCCTGGCGCAGTTTCTGGTAAGGCTTACTGTTCCATCCTTCCTTCAAGGATACCGTGTGCAGATCCGCCAGATCCGTCACCTCAAAGTTGTCGCAGCAGCAGATGCCCAGTTTGCCGTTTGGCATGATCCACATATCCGTGTAAGGCATCAGGCACGTCTCTTTGATGACTTTTCCGCTGGACGGCTTGTTGGGTGCACTTCCCGCACGATTGGTAAGCACCTCTTTCAGATACCGGATCTGGATCAGGATATCCACATCCTTAAACTCGTCGGGATGAGCCTTTACATAATCATAAATTACCTTGATATTATCATGCATTTTCATATTCAGACAATAATTATTGATGATGAGCTGATCCACATAAGGAACGATCTGCTTCACCTTCGCCACATCCAGAAGCAGTCCGTTGGTGGACATGAAGATAAAAGCCTCCGGAAGCTGTTTGCGCGCATATTCATGAAATTCCACGATCCGCTTGTCCAGCCACGGTTCATTGTTGCCATAAAGGGTCAGATGCCCTTTATAATTCCAGTCCCGAAGCTGGTCAATGATGGAATAATACATCTCCTCTTCCATCTTCATATAAGGGCGTTTCTCCGCATTAATATTAGCCGTACAGAACTCGCAGGTACTGTTGCACCGGTTCACTGTTTCCAGATTTACCACCACCGGATGGGGCGTCTCCTTCTGTGCGTAAAAATACTCTATATACTTTTTCTGCTGCCGCCTTCTCGTGATAAACTGCAGCTTCAGATAACTCTCACTGGACAGCTTCGGAAGATATTTCCGTGCATTCCACCCCAAAATTCCTGCAAAATTGTGTACTCTGACCGACATAATCTTTTCCTTTCTTCTTCGCATTCCCTGATTTGTCTCTTCATCAAAAAAGTAATTTGCTTCGCAAAATAACAAATCGAACAAGTTCGATTGCGAGATTCGCTTCGCGAACTCGAATAAGCGTAAAAATTTCCTATACCAAAAGTAAATTTGCTTCGCAAATTAACTTTGCGAGATCCGCTTCGCGGACTCGAATAAGCGGAGGAATTTCCTATACCAAAAGTAAATTTGCTTCGCAAATTAACTTTGCGAGATTCGCTTCGCGAACTCGAATAAGCGTAGAAATTTCCTATACCATAAAATAACCGCTTAGCCCGCGCGATACACATAAACCTCACAGCTTCCGTCCCCGGCACGATGACTGCTTATCAGCACAAGTCCGGCTTCCTCTGCGTTGGTCAGTTCAAATCTGGAAAAAATATATTTTCCGCCCAGATCCCGGAATGCCGCCGCGTCTATATAAATATCACGATCCGTCGCATACACCGTTTTCGTGGCGTTAACAATGCTCAAATCCGTTCCCGAATACAGATAGGCCCTGGCGCCCCATTCATCATAATAAATCCTTGTGGCTTCCACTCTCTCCAGCGCCGGCGCGATAATTCTGCGGAAATCCTCCTTGTACTGCTGGGCATAAAATCCCAGATAACCGTCCAGCGTGGCAATTCCGTTGTATTCCAGCACTGCCGGATGAAATCCGTAGGCCGCCGACCATTCCCCTCCGTATCCGACAGCTTCCTTAGCTTCATTGAAAAGTTTCTGCGCATAGAACTGCTCATAATCCAGCTCATCCACTTCCGTCCCGTGGAAATATTCATAAGCACGGTTATGGCAGGTAGCATACAGATCATTGTACCTGTTTGGCGTCAAAATAACCGCAAGGACAGCCGCGCAGACAATCACATTGGCAAGCCAGACCCGCCGGATCCCGCCGTCATAAAGCCTGATCAGCACCAGCAGGAGCGCCCCGTACCAGAGAAAAGGATTGAAAAAAATGGTCCTGTTGAACTGCCAGCCCTGCAGCGGCGGAACCAGTCGTTCCACCAGAGAGCGCAGCGGCTCAAAATCATACAGCCCGTACACCACACAGTTAAAAAGAATAAACGCCATCACAAGGTTAAAAGGATCTCGGAAGATGTTCTTTCCTTGCTTTTTCCATATATAACATACGTTATTTACTATAAAATACACCACGCACACAGGCAGCACAATCTTACCGTGAACACCGTCCGCATGAAAGATCCCTTCCCGCCAGACAACACCGATCTCCTTAAGGATCTCGCCCGCCGTAAGACTCGGATTTACAATGGATGCCCGGATCGTCACCTCATCCCCCAGCAGCATCTGCCCGAACAGCCGGTACTCGCACGCCACATAGCCGGCCGCCAGCACAAAAAGCGCCGCCACAAGCCGCCAGACCGGTTTTTTCTCCCTTACAGACAGCCAGAGCACTGCCAGAACCAGATACCCCAGGATAAAAAGACCGTGGTAGGAAAAGTAAGACACCAGCGGGTAAACAGCCAGCGCCGCATACCACTGCCAGCCTGCTTTTTTATAAATTTTGATCAGCAGGTACACACACAGCGGAATGGATGCAAAAGCAAAACCGAAAGCCGGAAAGAACCAGACAATGCCGTAGGCAAAGCCGGTCATATAAACCGCCGGACGGTATTTCATATAACGATCCCCCAGCAGTTCTCCCGCCAGCAGGCGGAAAGAAAACATCCCCAGCAGGATCTTGCCCAGAATCCCCAGTATATACGCCGTATAAGTTGGAAATATCATATACAGCACGCTATACAGCGACAGCTCCGAAGGCAGGTTGTCTCTGCTGATGCCGCCCAGAAAAGGCACATCCACGCCGTGCTTCCAGAACGAACTCGTGTTTTTTAACATCTGGAACTGTGCCAGAAACAGATCCATATTATCATGGACTGCTATATAACTGCGCTCCCCGTACCCGAAAAACACACCTGCCGCAAGCGCCAGAAAGCCGGTGACCGGAAACAGAAACCAGTATTTTGTAAGCCACAGAAACCATTTTTGTTCAGCTATACGCTTCATTCCATATACCTCTGAATACAGATGCTTCCGTAATTTTCAAGCCCCATGTATTGCACTCTCAAAGCTTCTTCGTCTTCCGGAATACAAAAAACTTCTGTCCGAAAAAATTCATGACGATAAAGAGGCACATTCCGAGAATCATCGCAATATTGTCGATCAAAGCCTTCGAAACGCCCTGTCCGGAGGACAGAATCTTCGTAACTACCGGCTGCGCCACGCTGAATGCAATCAAATAACATACGATGATATTGACCGCAAAACGCCAGGGCAGCCATTTATCCCTGTTTTCCACCTTAAAAGTCAGTTTCCCGTTTGCATGATATGAAAAAACGCTTCCGATAAAGTAGGATATCCCGCTGGACAGCCAGTAATTCATGTGGATCAGATTATAAAGAACCGCCATGATCACCCATCCCATCAGCGTATTGATCACACCAACCATACCAAAATGAATGACTTCCATAATGAAGTCCCTGTATTTCAAATATAAATCTTTCATTCTCTTTTTGTTCCTTTTGTGTTAAAGTAAAAAAAGTAAATTTGCTTCGCAAATTAACTTTGCGAGATTCGCTTCGCGAACTCGGATAAGCGG
>CAJUJP010000011.1 GCA_910586615.1 uncultured Lachnospiraceae bacterium | reverse complement strand
GGGAGATTTCAGAGGACGAGTATTTTGAGTGGAAAATCAACTGGCCTGCTACGAGTAGTAGTGTTGATGAAAAGGGGAATGATAAGAAAAATAATAGTTACAAATGGAGAACATCTTCTTAAAAGGAGAGGGGAAATTTTATGTCAAAAAACCATACTGAGATATATCATTTAATAGATAATTCATTTATTTCAGGATTTTCTGAATCTCATATAGAATATATGAAGAGTTATTATTATTCATTTTACTCAAATTATTGTATAAATAAAAATAAATCTCCTTTATGTAAAGAGAAGTTTTTTACTAATATGCGTCGTCATAAAGTAAAACTTGTTCAAATATGCTGTCCATATTGCGGAAACATGAACATCTGGATTTTAGAGGGAACTATTTCTTTGGGAGATTCCTTAAATTATTGTACTTCTTGTGGCAAAAAATCTGCTTCTGACAATGCTTTTTTTCAAATAAGTCGTTTAATACGTATACGCCATTTTCATCAAAGCGGTCTTGAAAAATTAAAAGAATTATCATCAGAAAAAGATTTAAAATTATTGAGTTATGATATTTATCAATTAGAATTAATTGAAATCACCTCAATTATTGAAGTTTCTCTACGAGAGTTTTTTGTTTGCCTTGTTTATCTTACTTTTCAAAATACCAAAAATAAATATTTTGATAGTATTATCAAAAAAAGCACGGGTAACGATTTTATGAACATAGGAAAGGCAAATAACCATTATAAAAAAGCATTAGATATAGACCTACGAAATTTAATATCTTGTGATTGTTGGAATAATCTTCTTGATATTGTTGAAATCAGAAATACTATTGTACACAATAATGGTATGATAGATAAAAAATTTAGAAACACTCAAACTTACACAAAAATCGCATCAATGATAGAAGGAAATTTAATATTTTTAACCCCACAGATTATCCAGTCTTATTTTAACTATGTTCTCGAATTAATTACTTCTGTTACAAAATATTACAATAGTTTATACGAAAACACATTGCACTCGCTAATCGCAAATTTCTATTTTAACTCTCATCCGTTAAATAGTGATAATTGCACATGGGCATCACTGGAAGATTTAATTCCTAAACACTAAATAGCCATTTCACTTTTCACTATTTACTAATTCAGGTATCAAAAAGGTATCACGCCCCATATAAAAAGCCGGAAAGTCCTCTGTTTATGCGGCTTCCCGGCTCTCTGTTTACTATTCGAACTCAATCGTAGCCGGCGGCTTCGGACTCATATCATAACAAACCCGATTCACATTCTCCACTTCCGCCAGAATCCTCTCCGTAATCTTCTCCAGCACATCCCAGTCAACCTTCTCCACCGACGCTGTCATCGCATCAATGGTATTGATCGCACGAATAATTACCATGTATTCAAACACTCTGGCATTGTTCTTCATACCCACTGACTTGAAGTCCGGAACCACGGTAAAGTACTGCCAAACCTTCTTATCCAGCCCGGCTTTTGCAAATTCCTCTCTCAGAATTGCATCCGACTCTCTGACTGCTTCCAGCCTGTCTCTGGTGATTGCACCCAGACATCTTACACCAAGTCCCGGCCCCGGGAACGGCTGCCTGTACACCATGTCACGAGGCAGTCCAAGTTCCACACCGCAGGCACGCACCTCATCTTTGAAAAGCTGTTTTAACGGCTCCACAAGTTCGAACTTCAAATCCTCCGGAAGTCCGCCTACATTGTGGTGGGATTTCACCATCTTAGCTGTCTTCGTGCCGCTCTCAATAATATCCGGGTAAATGGTTCCCTGGCCCAGGAAGTCGATTCCTTCCAGTTTTCTTGCCTCTTCTTCAAACACGCGGATGAACTCGCCGCCGATGATCTTACGCTTCTGTTCCGGGTCAGCCACATTCTCAAGCTTGCCGAGAAACCGCTCGGAAGCGTCCACGTAGATCAGATTGGCATGGAGTTCGTCACGGAACACTTTCACAACACTTTCTGATTCATTCTTACGCATCAGGCCATGATTAACATGCACGCACACCAACTGCTGGCCGATGGCCTTGATCAGCATCGCCGCCACCACAGAGGAATCCACGCCGCCGGACAATGCAAGAAGTACTTTGCGGTCGCCCACCTGCTGTCGGATCAGTTCCACCTGATCTTCAATAAAATTCTTCATATTCCAGTTAGCTTCCGCCTTACACTCCTCGAAAATAAAATCTTTAAGTGTTTCCTGATCCGGAAGATCATTAAGCTGTTTTTCACACTTCGATTGCGGATAATCTATGGACAGCATGGGGATTCCCATATCATAAAGTTCCGGTCTTATTTCCACTGCCTGTCCGTCAACAACACGGTTTTCACCACCGTTTAACACAATACCTTTTACATTTTTTAAAGCCTTCAGTTCATCCACGGTGATGTCGTGGGGATGTATCTCACTATACACGCCAAGCTCACGGATTGCACGGGCAACCACGGTATTCCGGGTACTGCCTAAATCCAAAACTACGATTAAATCCTGTTTCATTGGGAAAGCCTCCTTGTCCTTCGTTTTGCTGTCAATGTTGTTGCTATTTATTATAAAGTATAGTCGCACCGGAGCGCAATGAAATTATTCTTGTTGCTTCTTCTACTCTCATAAAAATAATCTGTGCGGAACAAAAATTGTATCTGCATAAACAAAAACCCCTACTCCAGTTCCACCGTCGCCGGCGGCTTCCCTGTGCAGTCATACAGGACTCTGTTGACTCCCTTCACCTCGTTCACGATCCGGTTCGTCACTTTGCCGATCACTTCCCACGGAAGTTCTGCCGCCTCGGCCGTCATGAAATCGCTCGTCTCCACCGCTCTAAGCGCCACCGCGTAATCGTAGGTTCTCTCATCCCCCATAACACCCACGGAGCGCATATTCGTAAGTGCCGCAAAATACTGCCCAAGCCCTTTATCGACACCGGCTTTGGCAATCTCTTCCCGATAAATATAATCCGCTTCCTGCACCATTCTTACTTTTTCCGCCGTCACCTCACCGATGATACGAATACCAAGTCCCGGCCCGGGGAAAGGCTGACGGAATACAAGATGTTCCGGAATACCTAACTCCAATCCGGCTTTTCTCACCTCGTCCTTAAAGAGCATACGGAGCGGTTCAATGATTTCCTTAAAGTCCACATAATCCGGCAATCCTCCCACGTTGTGATGGGATTTGATCACCGCCGACTTGCCAAGCCCGGACTCAATCACGTCAGGATAAATGGTGCCCTGTACCAGAAAATCCACGGCACCGATTTTCTTCGCCTCTTCCTCAAATACGCGAATGAACTCTTCGCCGATGATCTTTCTCTTCTGCTCCGGCTCCGTCACACCGGCCAGCTTCTCATAGAAACGTTCCTGTGCATTGACGCGGACAAAATTAAGATCATAAGGTCCTTCCGGTCCGAATACCGCCTCCACCTCATCGCCTTCGTTTTTGCGGAGCAGACCGTGATCCACAAACACACAGGTCAGCTGTTTTCCTACAGCTTTTGCCAGAAGAACTGCTGCCACGGAAGAGTCCACGCCGCCGGAAAGCGCGCATAACACCTTACCGCTCCCGACCCGGTCACGGACTGCCTGAATGGTCGTCTCCACAAAAGAGTCCATCTTCCACGTTCCGCTGCACCCGCATATATTCATGACAAAGTTCCGCAGCATCGTCATACCCTCTGCCGTATGCATGACCTCCGGGTGGAACTGTACCGCATATAAATGTCTTTCCGGACATTCCATGGCGGCAACAGGGCAGACCGGTGTATGCGCCGTCACCTTAAAATCCGCAGGTGCTTTCTCAATATAGTCTGTATGGCTCATCCAGCAGACCGTCTTCCTGGACACCCCCGCCAGAAGTTCTGTTCCGTCGTCCACATCAACTTCAGTTTTTCCATACTCGCTGACGGGCGCTGTCGTCACTTTACCACCCAGCAGATGTGCCATAAGCTGGGAACCGTAGCAGATCCCCAGAATCGGAATCCCCAGTGCAAAGATTTCTCTCTCGCAGACAACGGCGCCTTCACCGTACACGCTGTTCGGTCCTCCTGTAAAAATGATTCCCTTCGGATTCATCTCTTTGATTTTATCAAGACTCAGACTGTACGGGTGTACCTCGCAGTAAACATTACATTCCCTGACCCTTCGCGCAATCAACTGGTTATACTGCCCGCCGAAGTCCAATACGATAACCGTTTCTCTCTCCATTTAATCTCTCCGCCTTCACTCTTGTATGCTTTATGTTTTATCCACGTCCCATTTTACCGCGCACCAAAAACCTTGTCAAAAAATATTTGAATCACTTTACTCACTTCACTTTGCTCATCCGAAATACAGTCATTCATTTGTTCTGTCAACAATGCTTTCCCGATGCCATTGTTTTTCCGTAAATCCTGCACTATTCTTTCCATCACTCCATTTATTTCCCGTGCATCGCTTTTTCCCATTTTCCACTATGATACCGGAGTTCATAGCAGATCCCCCGAAAGATCCAGTCAATCGTCATGGCGATCCAGATCCCGATCAACCCAAGATGAAACACATTGCTGAAAAAGTATGCCGTACCGATTCGAAACACCCACATGGAAACAATCGCGATAACCATCGTCCACATAACGTCTCCCGCCGCACGCAGCGTATTGGGCAGAGAGAAAGACGGCACCCAGGCGACCATGCACATACACGCATGAAAACAAATCACCTGTACAGCCAGTTCCTCTGTCTTCGGTGTCAGATGATAGAGCAAAAGCATTTTTCTCCCAAAAAGGATCATCAGCACAGATACCGCAATCATACAGATACTGGTCAGCCGCATCAGCTTTCTCGTATAAAATCTGGCCTGTCCGTAGTCCCCCGCACCCACACAGTAAGAAACCACCGACAGAATCGCCATATTGATCGCCATGCCCGGCAGAATGTTGAAGTTTGCCACCGTACCGCAGACCGCGTTGGCCGCAATCGCAGATGTACCAAACGTAGATACCAGACTTAAGAGCAGAATTTTGCCCAGCTGAAAAAGGCTGTTTTCCAGACCGTTCGGAATACCGATATACAGAATCTTCTTAATCTGTCCAAGATTCATCTTCGCCGTAATACGATGCCTGAAATGAATCACCTTGTTTTCCCGAAACAAAAGCCCGAAAATAATGACCGCCGCAACGGTTCTCGACACGGTAGTCGAGATTGCCGCGCCCGCCACACCCAGCTTAAACCCGAAAATCAGCATCGCATTTCCGACCAGATTGAGCAGATTCATCAAAAGCGATACGTACATCGTCGTTCTGGAATCACCCATCGCACGGAAAAGCGCGGCGCACCCGTTATAAAGCGCCAGTGGACAGATCGAGAGTCCCGTGATGATCAGATACGTCGTGGCACTAGCCATGACCTCCGCCTCCACCTGCCCGAAGATCGCCCGCAGAACCGCTTTATGGCCGCCGAGCAGCACGACTGTGGTCACCACCGAAGCATACAGCAGAAAAAGGACCATCTGCCACGCAGACCGTCCCGCCGCTTCTTCATTATGCTGTCCAAGCGCATGTCCCGCCACGACGGCTCCGCCGGTGGCGAGCGCCGCAAAGACCTGAATAATTAAAATATTGATATTATCCACCAGCGAAACGCCCGACACCGCCGCCTCTCCCACACCGGAAATCATAACAGTATCCAGCATACCGACTAAGATAGCCAGAAGCTGTTCCATAATTAAAGGCAGAATCAGTTTCTTAAGATCAGCATTACTATAAATCGTTCCCTGTACATCCTCTTTTTTCTTTGTGTGCATCATCTGGCACTGCCCTCACATAGATTCTGAATGTCCTCTGTTTTTGCATATAGAATAAATTTACCCGTAATTCTAAAGATATCTGTTCTATATAATTACCCCATGCATCCATTCATGTAATTCTGAATTTATTCTATGCCCGTTCAGCCATAATGTAAAGCCTCAGATTACCCTCTCAGAAAAGCAATAGCGACACCGGATCTGGAACTGCCGGTCACCATCTCTTTTTATTCATACAGTCAAATGCCTAATCCATGTGAATATGTGCAAATTACTGCCTGCTGTTATCCCTGTCTCATATCTTAGCAGACGTGCTGATGCAGATATTTTTCTCTTGTAGCCAATCCCCCGCGGATATGTCTTTCTGACTTATTGACGTCCAATACCTTTCTTGCTTCTGCTGCCAGCGACGGGTTTAACTGTGCCAGGCGGTCGGTTACGTCTTTATGTTTCGTAGTTATTAATCAGAACGCTATTTTCAAATTCATTGTTATCGTCAACAAGCACAGTCTCATTTAATCCTAAATCTCCAAAAAGCCTTAAATATATTTCTACATTTCCATTTTTATCTACCTCTATTTTTTGAATAACTTTTTTTAATTGTGCATTTGACATTGTACGAACATCTGTTATATCTTCAATTTCTTTAAAAGTATTATTCAGTACAGTTTCTAATTGCTCTTCTTTGGTTAAATGATATGAGATCATTTTTAACTCATTTTCTAAGCGCTCTATTTCTTTTTTGGAACCGCCTATCTTTTTATTCAAATCTTCTCTGGATATCAGATCATCTGCATACATATCCATATATTTTTCTCTGATTTTTATTAATTTTGATATTTGCTGTTCCAATTCTTTTTTATATTCGAGGTTTTCATCTCTCGCTTTATATACCTTTTGAAATTCCCCAATCACATAATTAATAACACGTTTTCGCTGTCTTAAAATCTTACTAAAATAACTTTGCAAAACCTCTATTAATTCTTCTTCATCTACTGTTACAGCATTAGAACAACTATCAGCTCCCTTCCCGTTGCGCCCAGAACATACCCACCGAATATAAGTATTCTTATATGTCCGCACCGTTCTCCTAAAAGACCAACCACACTCTTTACAACGGATAAGCGTAGAAAATAAATATTTGTTACTTTGCCGCTCTTTATTTATATGAAATGCTTCATGTCTGCTACGAAGTATTTCCTGTACTTTCTCATAATCCTCGGGAGCAATTATTTTTAACTCTGGTTTATCAACCACAAACCATTCTGTTTCATCCTTTTCTTTTCTTTGACCAGTCAAAAAATCGCTTACTTCCTCCTTACCATTTATAATCTTCCCTGTATATAATTCGTTAGTTAATATCCGACATATTGCATTCTGGCTCCATTTACAATTACGTTTTGTTTTCACTCCACGCTCATTCAACATATTTGCAATCTTTGCCGCACCATATCCTTCATATAGATACCACTGATAAATCTGTTTTACAATATCAGCCTCTTTTTTATTAATTCCCAAATTAAAATAATCACCAACCATTTTGTCATATCCAAATACAATATTAGGAACACGCCCCTTTTCTGCATTCAACTTTTTGCCAAATTTAACCCTTTTTGATGTATTCGCACTTTCTTCCTGCGCTAATGCTCCCATGAGCGTTAGCAAAAATTCACTATTCCCCATGCTGGTCATATTCGCAGTTAAAAACTGTGTCTCTATTCCTAATGCCTTTAATTTTCGGATATTTTGTAATAAATCAACCGTATTTCTGGCAAATCGTGAAATATCTTTTACAACAACCATTTCAAACAGACCTTTTTCAGCATCAGACATCATCTGTAAAAATTCTTTTCGATTTTTTATTTTTGTTCCTGAAATACCTTCATCAGCGTACAAGCGAACCAATACATCTCCTGTGCGTTCAGTATATTCTAAAAAAAAATCTTTCTGCGTCTTTAAACTATTTAATTGATCCTCTTTGTCAGTAGAAACTCGGCAATATGCGGCTATATTCATATCAAATCTCCCTATAATTTCAAATACTTTCAGTTACTACTGATATTATATCATATATCATTATATACAGCAATATTCTTTCAAAAAAAACACCCTACTCATTATCAAGTAGGGCATTCAATATTATTCTTATCTTCCTTTTCTTCTAATTCATTCATTGCATTTATCGCATTCTCAACTTTAATGGTATTTGCTTCCACAAAAATATCAAGTAAGTATTTGGCGGTTGCATCTATTGTATTCGGATTATGAAATATGTAATTTAGTTTTTGACATCTCACAATAAACTGCATCTCCTTCCTTATGACCTTTGTCTATCCTATGAGAAATAAGATTAAAGTATGTCTTATATCTTTAGCCAATCAGAAGGGATTCCGAAAGGGTATCGCTGTAAGTTGACGGGTATCTTTTGTGGCGGAATCCTGTCTTAATTTAAAACTTTTTTATTGAGAATCCCCTACTCAAAAGGGAGTTCTTCCTGATCGTATTTCTCTTCTTTATCAAATGGGATTTTTGTTCCTTCTGGTATGCTGTGAAACTCCTCATGTCTATGCAAATATTCCTGCATCGAGTTATACAGCTTATATTTCCCGACATCGTAGTATTCTTTTACGAAGCCATTAAACCGCCTGATCCATGCCTCATAATCTGTTTTTCTCTCCGGCTCCCTCTGAATATCTGCATACTGCTGTTCAAACTCCCAGTTTGATACAACAAAAATCGTATCGTAGCATGCCACTTTGGGAGAGTAGCGCGCTGGCAGGGTAACAGGATAAATATCAGTATAATTCAACATATCCTGCATACGAAGGCTTGACCTAAATTCTTCAAACACCAGTTTGGGTTGTAATTGATACGAATCAAATGGATGCTGATAGTCTGTCACCCGATAGACATTCTCATCACCGAACTCATCCAGAATATCCCTGCTTTTGCCTGTGCCTGTTTTTCCACATACATAATGTACTTTTAGATCAAGCCTTCTTTCCCCTGTAAATTTATCCACAAGATATGTATGCCTGAGTTTTGCAATTTTATCAATGTGTTTGATCGCTGCCTCCCCACAAAGATCAAGTATCTCTGAATCCGTGCGCCCATCTTTTACTAATGAGTACATATATTCCAGATCGGAACGTCTGCCCTGATGCTCGTCAGGACATTCGCCAAACTCATAAAATGTAGCTTCGTGATTAATCCCTTTATGTATTTTTCCAGATGAATCCTTGTATTCATATGATCCATCTTCTCTTTTGTTATGTTCTGATGCAGATTTTAAGATATACGCTCGGTTCTGTCGAGATGTACCTATAACAGCATCAATATGCGCCGACGGGAATAAGTTCTTAATTGTAGAGAAATTTATGGCATTTATATAGTGAAGAAATATATGCCAGTGATAAACTCCCTGCGATCCTGTTTCGGCGCAGAAACAAAAATATCTACAAGCATATTTTTTTGCCTGTTTTATTATCATCTCTGACGTAATCCCTTTTTCTTCTGGATTATTGATCGTAAGCAGATACTTACGGTTTCTTTCATTTCTTATTTTTGATCCCATCGCTTATCTCCTTTCTTCTGCTGATTCTAATATAATCGAATTGCTTTTAATGGTCATTCAGGTTTTCAGCCTGAAAATGCGAAAGGCACCTGCCATTTGACAGATGCCCATTTTTATCAGACTTGTATTGTTATCTCTACATCCAGAATATCATCTATAATATTTACTATTCTGAATCCACTTGATGTAAACGGATATGATCCCAGATAATATTGATTATCTGGATATGGCATAGTTGCCGCAGTATTTATTACCCGCTGACAATCTGCCATTATAACAGCATTCAGTTTGTCCTTGATTCTGTTCAAGATCGCCTGTGCCTTTTTTTCATCTTCTGCTTTCTCCCATTTAAAACGGTAAATATTATTATCGTCTTTATCATTTGTTTCTATTACAAGATCCGAGGGAAAGCGGATCTGCTTTAATCCTACTGGCGCAGACATCTGGCTAAATATGTTTGCTAATTCTGTCTGCAACTGTAATGCAGACTGGTATTTCAAAGCCTGCTGTTGTGCAGACTTCTTTTGCCTTTGTTCCTCTAACCATTTCTGGTGAGATTTTTCCCACCGATCAGAGAGGGCAGTTTTTGCCCCCTGTATGAATTGTTTGTTGCTGATCATTGTCTCTCTCTCCTCTCAAATTTTTTTCTATTTTTTACATAGCGAAATGCTGTCGTATTATCTATGTAAAGAATCTCAATTACATAATTATTGTGATTCTCTTTTAAGGAATCAATATATAATGATTCCAGTAACTCTTCCCCCGCAGAGTACAGGGGAATCTGACTTGCAGGGAGTATACATATTTCCATGTATTCCTGCATGATCCGTTTCATTTCCTGTACCGTGTAAGCACAGGGAATATTTGTTTTGGGAACCGTAACGATAAAATAAGTCATACCGTGCTTTCCCTGATCCCTATATTCAGTTTTTATATCTGCTTTTTCCACAGCAAATCCAAACAGGTTGCTGTAAAAAAAAAGCAGATAGTCTATTGCTTCTATTAAGCTTTCAAAAATTTTTTTCACCTTTAATCTCCTTTTAGAATGAGGGGGAAGATAAGCAGAACCCCCTTTATTATTTACAATTCTATCTCTCCCATATCAGTTAAATCTTCCGATATAGATTCCATATCATTTATAACCTCAAAATCTTCTGCTTTTGCAGATACACCAGACAATATACGTCCATCCGATGCTTTGAGCGCATATGCAGTTAATTTTAGCTTCTTAAAGCTAATCATAACTGATATATCATTTTCCATCATCTCCTCTAATTTTCTGAATTTTGCCTCTATTGATGGAGGAAATTTGATTACAAGTTGCCCTCCACGGTAACCATTGCACGTAATCGCCAGTGCTTTTATGGTCTCTAATTTTTGCCCAGATTCATCATAATCATAGACAATCGTGGTATTTGTAACCTCCATGCCTTTATCGTTCATTGTCCTAGCCACAGTTCCTAAATTTAAATGTAATTTGCTTAATGGAAACGCCATCTTTTTTCTCCTTTTCCTTCTAATTATTTTTTTGCTTATCTTATCCTTTATTTTAAAAGGCTTGTCCTTTTATGTAATTCAGATAATCCCTGTGTTTTTGGGATTATTTTTTTCTTTAGTTATGCTTATCTTATATTTTATTATGGGGGATGACTGGATTTATGTCCGTCAGTTTTTGGGAGGGTTTTTGGATTAGTATTTTGATAAATTTTATAGATATGAAGCCTTTCATATAGAATATCCCTGCCTCCATTATTATAGAAACAGGGATATGAGAAAATCATTTTTCAGTTATGTTTTTGTTGATCTTTGATAAGACCTAAATACTCATTATATATGTCCTGTATTCTTTGCGCTGCTCCTTTTTGGGTAGCATGTCCTTCATAATCCATATCTTCCAAAATATCCAGAAAATGGAGAAGTGTATCATCAGGATCAGAAGCTTGTACTACCTTATTCAATAAGTTTCTGGATGCTACTACTAACAGAGTATTATCAGGATTCCTTATAGAACCTATTTCTGCATCGAAAAAATCCCGAAACTCTCTCAAAGAAAGACCAGATTTATTTTCGAAATATGTATCAGCCATTTTTTTCAGATTTTTACTGGTCTTAATCTGTGTAGGACTATCCGATCTAAAAAAAGTATCTGAAAATCCACATTCTATCAGCTTATCTTTTATTTTATTTATATCACCTGTTCCATTCTGAATCAGATGATTATAATAATCTTCATCTACACCCAGATATTTATAGAGGCGGTTTGTGGCATTCGGGATTCTATCAATTTTTGCCATATAAACATAGGTTTCCCTAATAAGAAACGCATTTAATTTTTTTGTTTCTAAATTCTTTTCATTTTTCATTCGCTTCTCATCCATCACAGGGGTTCTGGGTTCTCGTGCTTTTTTTTCCTTTTTCTCATTATCTTTAGTTTGATTTTTGATAATTTTTTGATCCATTTTATTTCTCCTTTTCAAATTTTTATATATTATATCATAGCCTGTTTTATATAACCTTCAGAAAATATGAGTAAAACTGTGAAAGTAGGGGATTGGGGAAAAATATAGAATTTGTATAATCTAAGATTTTGGACACAGATTATAACACAGACACAGGGAATTGAGGATAGTTTGTGTTGGAAGAAATGCTTATAAATAGAGGGTTGGGGGATGTGTAACACAGAACACATAAGTCCGAGGTAATACTACTCGGACTCTCCCCTTCGGGGAGATCGCCAAATCGTGCTGGCGCTTAACGACGTCCGCATTCCGGCGGCTCCGTTCCTGCTCCGCTCCACTCTGCCCCCTGCATTGGCGAACGCCTACGCCCTTAGCACTACTGGCGATTAGTAACAAGGTTGATTTTATACCTGATTCTATAAATGCCAATATTATTATACTTAATTCTTTTATATTGCAATTTAATGTTTCTTGTCTTATGTATTCTATAGCCGCGTTATTATATAAGGATGCTTTGAGTATCTGTGATTGTTCATAAGACATAATTGATACTTGCATGTTATCATTTATATTTTCTAACTGTGTGTACCAATTATTATATAATGTGCTTTCTTCTTCTAGCTTGTTCATTATGTCTTGTAATAAATTGTATAAGTCTATATCATTTAATTTCGATATATGCTCTTGAAATTCTTTAATAATGTTCGATCTATAAAACATATTGAATCTCCTTTTAAAATTATACTGGGTACTAAATAGCAGTACCCAGTATAATCATTTACTTTGTTTTAATTATTCAAAATTTAACTCTGGGGCAGAATAGTCAATACCACTATTATCTACTGGAAGGCCTGAGAACGCTCCACCCGCTTCTCCCATGCCTACGCTGCCTGGGTCACCTCCAGAGGGTTGGCCTCCACCGGAACCACCGTTGCCTCCGCCGTTGCCTCCGGAGCCTCCACTAGAGGGTTGACCGCCACCGCTAGGCTGTTGGGGAGTGCTTATATTTCCAGTATTGCCACTTGGCTTTGTTGTGGAGAGTAAACTTCCACTTATATATTGTTTCTTTCCTTCCATCTCTATTTCATACCAATCATTTACGATACTTTTTCCTGTGATCTTTATTTCCTGTTCAGCAGAAATATTGCTTGTTGGTTCGTTGCCTAATGCCTCACCATACAGATCATCATAAATATCTGCATCTGCTATGGTATACATAGTCTCATTTACAGGTTCTATTTTATAGAGCATCTCCAATTTAGCTGATATCTCATTTTTCTCTGCTGTCAGTGCATCCATTTGAGACTGCAATTCTGCTATGGAGTTATTTGCTGAATCCAGTTCTGTTTTCAGGGCAGAGTATTCTCCAACCTGATTTTGCAGATCGGATATCGTAGCCTGTAACTCTGCTATTGTCTCCGCATCCTGATCAGAGCCACACCCGATCAGTACAAAAGTTGACAGGATCACTACCATAAATAATATAAAGAATTTTTTCATTTCTTTATTCCTTCCTTTGATCAATCATATTCTTATAATAATTTACTACAAAATATCTGTTTTTCCAATCGTATATTTCTATGTTTTCTAACATTTGAATAATGAGTAGCATATTAAAGTTTTTATCACCTGTCAGTTATGAAACCGTATCAGATCGTCGCACTAAACTCGTAAAATACCTCGTTAAGTGCTTGGGATCAGCTTAGACGCTAAGCGGATATTAAACAAGGAAATAAGTCAGGGCGACAAGCGATACTTTCTGAACCTATATTTTATAATTCGATACCCTTCATTTTTTGTAATTCATTCTTATGTTCTCGGCTTCCATCATTAAATTCTTTTCGCCTAATTCTTATCTTTTCCCTTCATAATCACAATATTTTTAATTATATTATGCCGTCACTATGCTGTCAATTTATTTTTGACGTCATTTCGCTGTTAAAATAATGTCATAATTAGGAAAAGAGGATTATTTCTATGTTGCAGAAAACTGTAAAATTCACGCTAAGGTTGTCACCAGAATTACTAAAAAAGTTTCGTTATGTTGCTGAATATAACGCTCGTTCTGCCAATCGGGAACTACAAGTTTTAATGAAGAAATATATTTCAGAGTTCGAAGAACATCATGGCGAAATTACATTTGAATAAATAAAAGGAAATGTTTATTTATATAAAACATTCCCTTTTAATTCCATTTATTTTATTTCCCAAATAAATCTTTTTAAAATTTTACTCCTTTCCATTTTGTTACATCCATATGTACCGTACTCTTACTAATCCCAAATTCCTTCGCCGTCTGCCTCACCGTAGCGTTATTCTCAATAATATAATTGGCAATCTGGATTGCACGTTCCTCAATATAATCTTTCAAAAGGAAACCCCTCAGAACACTTTTTTACATTGTATGACGTGTTCTGAGGGGTTATGACTGTTTGGTATTCCTAAATCTGCTCCATCCCATTATGACTTTATTTCCTTGTTGAAAATTTTCCCCTACAAAACCGCGTCCTCACTTTCTGCTGGAAGCACTTCCAATCAACACCTTTTTCTCACCGAAAGCCAACCCACACTTTCGTATCCGCTCTTCTAGAATTCCTTTTGCTACAAGACTACACTATATTTCCGTCTTCTTTTATTTACTTACTATTTGTAAATAACAGAACACATCGTTTCTAATACAATAATCAGCTCCCTAAGTTCACTTGCTTTCAACTCATCTATAGAATAATTTTCCATCAACTGTACCAAATATTCCTCTTTAGACAGTTTCTTTTTATGCGTATATTTATTTAATTCGTTTCTACCTTCAAAAAACTTTTCCACGCTATCATCACAAGACAAGCACTTCTGGAACCCATTCCATTTTGCTTCATACATTTTTTTATATTTTTCCCGTGCCTCATCTTCGGTTACTTTAAATTTGTCCTCAAAATTTTCAAGCAAATGCTTCGGTTGATACCAGTTAGCTATCTGCTGTCTATCAGCTTTCGTTGTTGCATTAGAATAGAAATGATTATATTGGCATTCATAACACTTAATCATATTACCAAGTAGAACAGTATCTATTCCCGTATTCTTCAAAAACATTTCATTTATGAAATACCCTTCTATTGAATATTTAGGTGCTATAAATATTGATTCTTTTATATTTTCGATTTGCTCTTGAGATAGATTTCGTCCAACTTTTACTATATCGGTTAATAATTCACTTTTCCGTTGTTCTACATTCATTCCGTCAGAATCTCGAATAATTAAAAATGGAATATGAAATCTATTGTTAATCAACAATTCCGCATTAGCAAAAAATTTTATATTTTCACAATTTCCCGTAACTAATACATTTATTTCATCACTTGATCCAGAATGTATTTTATTTAAAATACACTCAACTACTGCTTTATCATCTTGTCCTTCTACAAAAATTATCCCCTTGTTTACTAATATATCATCTGCCCGAATTCCTAATTCTTGAATAACTTCTGAAATTGTAATATCAGAAATTGCCGCTTCGCCAGCTTCTCTTTTCACTAATTTAATTTGATTTCCTTCCATCTTTCCAACAGTAATCGGAGAATGTGAAGAAAAAATAACTTGATTATTTTCGGAAATCACAAGCAATGTATCTATCATTTTTCTCTGAAGAGACGGATGCAAATATACCTCTGGCTCTTCTATAATTAAAATATACTCTGTCTTTTTCTGTGCAAGTTCAACATAAGCCTCCAGAATAGAAAGTATGATCATACTTTGATATCCTGTTCCACAGCTTAATATATCGCTTTCTATACTTGTGCTTTTATCTAAAATTTTGGTATAGTATGTCGTTCCTTTGGAGATATTAACATCCGAACTTACAATAACTTCAAAATCATTTACCCCTATAGCCTCATTGTAATATTCTGTGATACTACTTGAGATAGATTGACAACGCTTAGCACTTTCTTCTGCAATTATTTCATTAAGTTGTCTGTATGATACAGTCTCATTACCAGCAATCGAGATATTTGTTGCCATATCATCATCGAGCATCGCAATCAACTCTTTTAAGTACGAATTAGCTCCGGCAGTACTTTCATTTTTAGGATCTCTAATTGCGGGAATAACTTTAAGAATTGGTAATACTTTCTTCAAATCAACTTCTTTTATCTCTTTTACCGAATCTGCGTCTACATAATACTTCGTTCCTATCCTGTCAGCATTAGTCACAACAAACTTAATACACATAACATTATCAATAATTTGATATATTTCTTTTGCTTCTGCCAATTTCTGTTCTCGTGTTTCTGCCACCTTTTTCCATGCATCTTTAACTTTAGTTTCCCCAGCATTTTCATCTTGCAATTTTTTTGCTTTTGCAGTCAGCCTACTAATCGCCTCCACAAAAAGTTTATCTTCCAAATATTCGTCAGTTACTCCATTAAACCAAATAGTAATCTCAATATTATCATGTGTCCCCTTATGGAAATCACTTCTGGAAACGGTCTTTTTTGCAGATGGAAATGCACACTGTATTGCATCTAAAATTGCTGATTTTCCCGCATTATTTTGGCCAATAAAAGACATAATTTTGTCATCAATAATAATTTCACCAGAATCTTTAATTAATTTGTAATTTTTAATATTTAACTTTATTATATTCATTTCTTTTCTCCTATAAATTGTTTCTGTATTTCCTCTGGCAAGTACCCTGCCAGTTCTTCCACCAACTCATACACCTTCGTTCCCGGTGCAATCTTTGCTGGTGTTTTTCCTTCATTTTCCTTTATAATCCGTTTTGCATATCGAATTGCCAACTTCGGATTTCCATATTCCAAAAGAACATCAAAAATATTCTCCATATTTTTCTGGTATCGGCTAATCTTCAGTTCTACAAATTTATTATTTAAAAATCCAACGTAATCTATTCGATGATTGTTTGAAATATAATATGCAAAATGCAAAAGAAACCAAAACTCAATACACTCATTGCTCCAAGCAGCATGATATTGAATTTCTGCATTCTCCCCATTTAATACCTTTACACGTTCTGATACCCCATCAAAGTCTTTCGCAGGAAAACTATCCTTATCAAAAACACACCATATCTGCCCTCTTGTAATCCTATTTCGATTCACATATTCTTCTGCTCGTCCAATTACGCGCATTGTTTCTACTCCGCAAGGCTCAATCTCAATCAGTACCATATCCTTATAAATCGGATTGTCTTCTATCAACCGTTTAAATCCTGCAAAATACTGGGGTTCCGTCTGTTGACCTTCACAGAAAATATAATAACGATATTTTTTCATTTCTAAGTGTGCCTGAAGACGTTTTTTCTTCCAGTCATTCTTACCCGTTTTATAACCTCTGACTCCTTTAGGCATCTGCATTCCCCCAATCTATAATTCTCTGCAAATAGGGATCCGCACCATATTTCCCCTCCAAATATTGCTTATCAAACTTTGCATCCTTTCTGATGGATACTCCATTTTCATCCTTAAATTCCACCAGAGAATACAGCTTAGAATTTTGATTTCTCCCCTTTGCCACGAACCATATCTCATCTCTCCGAAATACATGATTATTCATCGTTGACAAGTCATGTGAAGTAAAAATCAATTGGGCACCATGACGATTGATAGCCATATCTGTAAACATTTCAATAATATGCTGCAATAAGAGCGGATGAATCTTAGCATCTAATTCATCTATGACCAATGTTGTCCCACAGACAAGGCTTTTTGCAATATACGGCAACAGCCCAAACAGTTTTCTGGTTCCACTGGATTCCTCAGACAATACCAGCTCCGTACTATATCCCTCTACAATATGCTGCGTATATACCTCGATATGGTCTTCATCCCTCTCTTCAATGCGAAAATCCTCTATGTCCAAATTCATTTCTCGTAACATTTTCAATACCAAAGTTCTGACTTCTTCAGATCTTGCTATTGCTGTCCTAAGTTCCTGATATGGATTGCCATAATTCAAGAAATCAATAGAATCCTCAAACCACCCCAACACGTCATTTACTATTTCATTTTTCTTATAAGTAATGCCAAGATACGATAATAGAGGTAATGTTTCTGACAAATCCTCACTAATCTTGAATTTTCCAAATGTCCCCTTTAACTCTATTCCCTCACTGTTGCGCAAAAATAATGCTGAACGCCTTCCAGTGTCCATTTTCACCCGATCAAGACTTTCGTAGATAATAATTTCTTCCTGCACTCGAAGAATATAGCGATACTCCGCTGTCTCAGTACGGAAGAAAAGTTCAAACTCAGTCGGCATTTTTCTATTTATCTCCGAAAATGCAAACGGCTCCACCGGAATTTTTCTTACCTTGTAATCACAATCACTTTTATCGCAAGTAGCACAAAGAGGGCGCAATACTTTAGAATCTAATGTATGAATTGCCTCTAACACGTTAGACTTTCCACCACCGTTTGGACCATAAATTACAGAAACCGGCAAAAACAGTTGACCATCTGCACCCACTATAACTTTATCATTATGTTCTGAAATAGCCGCCGCCTGCATATCAAACGTAGCTTCATCGCGTATGCTCTTATAATTTTTCACAGTAAACTGACACAGCATAGTCCTACCTCCACTCTGTTATTAGAATATACCATTAATTCCATTTTGTAAATACATATATGAGACTTTTTCTCATATATGTATATATAAAATCTATTTCTTTGACTAAAAATAGGCATTATCCTACTAAAAAGCCAACAGTTTTCACCTTTGCTAAAGCATAAATCATTCTTCATATAAACCCCATCTGCCACCGCACAAAACATTCCCTAAAAAGAGAAATCACCTGACCTTACACAATTGTAAGTTACAGCCCATAAAATGTAAGTCAAATCAATGGATGCAAATCTCCATATTTGATATTCTAATTTCAGAAAAGAAAACGCCTCACGGTAATAAAAGGAAAAGGAGATTCAAAATATGAAAAATGTAATTATCGCAGCAGCTTGTATGGCAGCAATTATTATCGCACGTATGATACTCTCACTCACTTTCAGTGAGCAGGTGGCAGATGTATTTTGCCGGGTATCCATTGACACTTTGTTCTTCTACTGTATTATCGCAACATTGACAGACAAAGCAAAAGCCAGAAAGTCAATCCATAGTTAAGAAATTTGATATGTCGTTTACTATAACAATGAAGGCGCAAGGAAAAATCTCTCTTGCGCCACAATTTTTTTACTTCATTACGTTTAAGTAAAAAGCCGGATCCCACAAACCATTTCCTTTCTCCGAAAGGACAATTTATGTCTCCACAGCACGTATAAAGACATTTTCTGAGACACATCCTATAAACATCTGCAATTTTCTATAAAAACATTTTTCAAAAGGAGGTTTTTCAATGGATAGAAAGATACGGATCGCACAATACGGATGCGGAAAAATGAGTGTATACCTGATGCGGTATGTTTTGGAAAAGGGTGCGGAACTGGTGGCGGCATTTGATATGAATCCGTCAGTGATCGGCAAGGATGCGGGAGAGATTATGGGAACAGGCGCTGTGGGCATCCGGGTTTCGGATGTCAAAGAGGCTGACAGGATCCTGGGCGAATTGCAGCCTGATGTCTGTATTATCGCCACGCGTTCCACCATGATCGATGTCAGGGAGGCTTTTACAACCTGTGCAAAAAACGGCGTAAATGCGATCTCAACCTGCGAAGAATCCTTGTATCCGTGGAACTCCTCCCATGAAATCACGCAGGAGCTGGATAAACTGGCAAAAGCGAACAACTGCACACTCTGCGGAAGCGGCTATCCGGATATGTTCTGGGGCTCGCTTATCACAACACTGGCCGGTTCTATCCATACTTTAAAAAAGATCAAGGGCAGCAGCAGTTATAATGTAGAGGACTACGGCATTGCACTGGCAGAAGGCCACGGCGCAGGACTTTCCATTACGGAGTTTGAAAAGCAGATCGGCCGTTACAACGGTCTGTCTTATGAAGAAACCGAAAAGCTGATTGTTGACGGTGTGATCGAGCCTTCTTATATGTGGAATCAGAACGGCTGGCTCTGCAGTCAGCTTGGCCTGCACATCCTCTCCCAGACACAGGAATGCGTTCCGGTCACGCATAAAGACGATCTGAAATCAAATACACTGGGCCTGACGATCAAAGCAGGCAATGCCACCGGAATGTCGGCCATCGTGACGACGCAGACCAGAGAGGGGATTACGTTGGAAACCAGGTGCCTTGGCTATGTATACGGCCCGGAGGATTCAGACCGGAACGAATGGACTCTGGAAGGCGAACCTGATACAACATTAGTGGTGAACCGTCCTGCAACAGTGGAATTGACCTGTGCAACGCTGACAAATCGCATACCGATGCTGATCGACGCACCGGCCGGATACGTCACCACCGAAAAAATGCCGGTGAATCATTATCTGGTCAGGCCCATGCATGAATATGTGAAAAGCAGATAATCTACGGCTGTGCTGTCTGTTTATCACATATCCCGTTCCTGCACCAAAAACAAAAAAGCTCTGATTTAACAGCCTTTTATAAAACTGTCTCGAACCCTCTGTTGAACTTTTGTCAAAGGAAGCCTTTGTCAAAGAAACAATGAAAACATTGCGTATTTCATTTATCTGCTATATAATAAAAAAAGTAATTTGCTTCGCAAATAACTTTACGAGATTTGCTTCGCGAACTCGAATAAGCGAAGTAATTTGCTTCGCAAAATAACAAATCGAACAAGTTCGATTGCGAGATCCGCTTCGCGGACTCGAATAAGCGGTGGAATTTCCTATACCATAAAAAGTATATTTTAACAAATACCAAAACACTAGGGTCGGAGAACACATTATGCTTCATATCAAAACATTAGACGACGGTCTGGAAATCTTTAAAGCTCTGGGGTCAGAGGTCAGAATCGAGATCATCAAAATACTTTTGGAAAATCACGGAATGAATATGAATGAGCTTGCAGGCAGACTGAACATCACGAATGGAGCTCTGACGAACCATATCAAGAAACTGGAAGACTGCGGCATTGTTTCCATATCCAGCGAATCCGCCGGACACGGCAACCAGAAAAAGTGTTCCGTATATCTGGATAAAATTCTGATTGATATTGATTCACAGGAAGATTTTAAGAATGTATATCAGACAAGTTTGAAAGTGGGGCATTTTACCGACTATGATGTATATCCCACCTGCGGCATCGCCTCTAACACCGCCTTGATCGGGGAAGTTGACGACACCAGATATTTTGCCCATCCCGGAAGATATGAAGCAGATATCCTTTGGTTTACCCGTGGCTTTGTAGAATACATTGTTCCGAATTTTATCCCCTACGGGCAAAAAATAGACCAGATCACCGTCTCTTTGGAGATCAGTTCGGAAGCCCCCGGTATCAACGATATCTGGCCCTCTGACATCTCTTTTAAAATCAATGGCAAAAAAGTAGCCACATGGACCAGTCCCGGCGATTTCGGAACTGTCCGCGGTATTTTCACTCCTGACTGGTGGTATCCCAACTGGAATCAATATGGTCTGTTGAAAATTCTGGTAATCAATAAAAAAGGTACTTTTATTGACGGTCTGCAGGTATCGGATGTAACCATCAATGAATTTGAATTTGACTACCACAGTACGATCAAATTAAAGCTGGAAGTGGAAGAAGATGCAGAGCATGTGGGCGGCCTCACCATTTTCGGCAAAAGCTTCGGCAACTATAACCAGGATATTGATGTGAGAATCAATTACAGCCCCATTGCGGCAGAAGAAGAGAAGTAACGCAGACATACTTTTCGAAAATTTCTGCGATATGACAAACGAGCCGGCGCTCCATGAGCCGACTCGTCCTTTTTTAATTATAGACTAAAGTACTCTGTTAGTTTCCCATAGGCATATTGTACACCTGTCACCTTCTGACCCAGACCTGCATCTCATTTTCCATACGGTTCGCCCACATATAATAGGGAATAAACTTCAGCATAACCGCTTCTGTCCTCTCTTCCCTCCACACATGATAAAGCCCCTGTGTCCGGTCCGCTTCCCGTTCTCTCCATCCACGCAGCAGCACTGCTTTCGCTCTTTCTCCGCAAACAGCCTCCTCTATCACGTCGGCGCTTCCCGACAGATCTACGGAGAGCAGGTGCAGATTCTTACCATTATCCGCTTCTTCCAGACAATAGACAACAGGGCCTCTTGTCACAGCCACTTTCCCGATCGTTTCACGCACCGCCGGATTGGCGGCAATCAGCTTCACATCCATGGGAAAATCCAGTTCCAGAATATCTTCTTCGCCCCACTCTTTCTTAAGATAGAGGTAACCGTCCTTCTCCGTCTTCTCAAACTCCCCGCCGCAGGTCACTGTATACCCTTCACACCAGCCCGGAATGCGAAGCGCCAGCCTGAAACCGCTGTGTTCTGCGCGCACGTGGATTCTGACCCTGCCGTCCCAGGGGAAACCGGACTCCACACGCACATCCACCTGCTGTTCCCCCACCTGCTTCGTCAGGATGCTCCCCATATACAAATGTACAAACAGCGTGTCCTCATTTTCCGTATAAGCATAGGTGCCGACAGAAGAAAGCAGCCTTGCCAGATTGGGCGGACAGCATGCACAGCCAAGCCACTTCTGTCTCGTGGGCTTCACATGGAATTTACGCTCATCCTTATGGCAGGCTTCCGGGTTTACTTCCAGCGGATTTACATAGAAAAAGCTTTTGCCGTCCAGCGCCATTCCGCTCAATATGCCGTTATACAAGGCACGTTCCATGACATCGGCGTACTCGCCCTTCGGCATAACCTGCAGCATTCTTCTCGCCAGAAAAACCAGCCCGATGGAAGCGCAGGTTTCCGCATAAGCCGTGTCATTGGACAGATCATAGGCAAAGGAAAAAGCCTCTCCCAGATGGGTGCCGCCGATACCGCCGGTAATATACATTTTCTGACTGACGATATTGTCCCAGAGACGCTCACAGGCCTTCCACAGCGTATCGTCGCCGGTCAGACGAGCCAGATCTGCCATGCCTGCATACAGATACACGGCCCGCACGGCATGGCCCGTTGCCTCCGTCTGCTCACGCACCGGCAGATGCGCCTGATGATAAAAATACCGCAGTTCTTTTTCCGTGCCCTTCCGTATGTCTTCCGGGTGCTCTCTGTCAAAATAATAGGGACGTTTTCCCCTTTCCTCAATAAAGAAGCGGCCCAGATTCAAATATTTCTCTTCTCCTGTCACCTCATAGAGCCGGAACAACGCCATTTCTGCGATCTCATGCCCCGGATAGCCTTTCCATTTGCCTTCCTCCGGTCCGAATCGTTCCGCTATATGATCTGCAAACCGCTTCGCGGCGTTCAGAAGCTTATCCTTCCCCGTAGCCTGATAATAGGAAACAGCGCCCTCCAACAGATGTCCGAAACAGTATAGTTCATGATGATCCCGCAGATTGGAAAAAGACTTATCCCTTCCGTTAATAATATAGTAGGTATCCAGATAACCATCTTCCTGCTGTGCCAGACAGACCAGGTCGATGGCCTCATCCGCAATGCGTTCCAGCTCCGGGTCCGGATATCTGCCAAGGGAATATCCCACAGCCTCGATCCATTTAAAAAAGTCACTGTCCTGAAATACAAATCCGTAAAATCTGTCTTCCGGGTTCTCCGGGTCTTCCGGCAGTGCCTCGAACCCCCGAAATGTATATACGGGTTCTATAAACTGATCTCCCTTTTCCCTTCTCTCGCGATTCAGCTTTCCGGCAATCCTGAAATTCCGCATACAAAAACTGGGCGCCGCTCCTTCCACACGATCGTTCAGCGCCTCCCACTGATAAGGAAGCACTTCTTTCCTGACCAGTTCCATTTCCTTCTTCCAAAATCCGTCCGTGATCTCCATCGCTTTGAGAGACAACGGGCTGCTGCATAACTCTCGCTCCATATTATACCCCATGTCAGAGCAGTTTACTGCGATGACACGCGATGAGAAAATCGTGCAAGCGATTTCTCATCTGCGATCAAGGCATATTTGAGACTCTGACTCAAATTGCCGATTGAAAAATCAGTGCATCAGCATGATTTTTCAATCTATTCCTCCAGGTTATCGAAATCGTCATATTTCTCGTCGATATGATTCATGAAAACACGATAAAAAAAGAAAGATTTTACATAGGTCAAAAGTGCAAAACCAATAAAAAGCATGATACTGTTTGCCACCAGCGAAACCAGATTTGCATACACAACCGCGCCGGTAATCACCAATACGATCACCGTATAAGGAAGATACCCCACCGCAAATGCCGCCGCATTCTTCAGAAGCTCTCTTCTCTTCCCGGTGAATTTGGCAAAGACAGGAAAGATCCACATTGACCATGTCCATAGCAGAAACGCAATCGCCACGCTGACAGCAAGCATGATCTTTCCCGTACCGCCGCCCATACGATTCCAGAAGAACACATCTGCCAGCAAAATAAAACCGGCTGCCAAAAGTCCCAGCCAGACCGGCGTAATCTGCCGGAAGCTACTTTTGAAGCCGTTAAAAAAACGTCTGATCACATAACCGTCTCCGCAGCGAATGGAAGTAATACTGACATAGTAAGCCGCAGAAGTAGCTGCCCCCGCTGTAATAACAGGGAGGCAGCATATGATCCAGAGAATATTCAACAGAATCAGATCTGTCATTTTGTTCAGAAAAGCAATTACAGGTGAATTCGACATCTCAATAACCATGCCTTTCTCTCAGCCTGCGGCATTTACTGCCGCAAGGCACAAATTCGCATTTAAAACATCTCCGTTTATTTGATACCGCTGATCGCCACAGATTCGATAATAACCCTCTGGAAGCAGAAGAACAACACAATCGTCGGCAGCATGGCAATGACGGAAGCCGCCATGATCAGCGCGTAATCGCTCTGGATGGAATAATATGTATTGAAGGAACGGATCACGACCTGCAGCGTCCAGTTCGCTTCACTTCTCAAGAAGATCGTAGGCGCCAGATAATCGTTCCAGATCGCCATAAACCACAGTGTCAGCTGTGTTCCTACCGCACCCTTCATAAGAGGGAAGAAAATCTGTGCAAAAGTACGGAAATAACCGCACCCGTCCAACTTCGCGGCATCCATCAGGTCATTCGGTATGCTTGTAAGGTTCTGTCTTAAGAAGAATACCATACTGATATTGCCGAAGCAAGGCGGAATGATCAAGGGCAGAAGGGTATCTGTCCATCCGAACTTCGTAAACATTACATACTGCGGAATCATGATAACCGCAAAGGGAATCATAATTGTCGCAAGCAGCCCCATGAAGATGGCGCCTTTTCCCCTGAAATTCATTTTGGCAAATGCAAATGCCGCCAGCGAGGAGGTAAATCCGCCGATCAGCAATACCGGCACTTCCACTTTCACCGTATTCAGAATACCGGAAATGAAATTACCTTTTGACATTACCTCCGAGTACTTGCCCCAGACCCACGGATCGGGAATGACCCTTAACTGGCCTGACAGGTACTGGTTCTTTGTCATGAAAGAAGTCATTACCATATAGAAAAACGGGAAGATCATGGCTACTGCGCCGATCGAAAGTAAAACAAAAACTACAATATTGATTGTTTTTTCTTTTTTGGATGTTATCCCGGATGACAACTGGTCTTTATTATTCATCTCACCCCTCCTAGTCCATGGTCTTAACCCATTTGTTCTGACCAACAAAGTTGATCAGTGTGATTATAAAGATGATAACAGCAAGAATGACCGCTATTGTACTTGCATATCCAAGCTGGTAGCTCTCGAACGCTTTCTGATACAAGTAGAATACAATGGTCGCCGCACTGTAACCGATTCCGCCGTTTCCGCTGGGTGTCATGACCTGAACCTCTACGAAAACCTGAAAACCGCCGATCAAAGTTGTCACTAATATGTAAAATGTTACGGGAGAAAGCAACGGCAGTGTGATACTCTTGAATTTCTGCCAGCCGCTGGCCCCGTCCACCATAGCAGCTTCGTAATAAGAACGCGGTATGTTCTGTAATCCGGCCAGATAAAGAATGATCGAAGTACCAAGACCTTTCCATACCATGAAAATGATCATGGATACCTTTATCAGCGCCTCATCACCAAGCCAGTTCGGACCGTGCAGTCCCGTCAGTGCCTTGATAATTGTATTCAGAAGACCGTAATCATAATTGTATACCCATGCCCACAGAATCGACACGGATACAAGTGAAGAAATAACCGGTACATAGTACATTGTACGCAGTACCCTTACGCCGGGGATCTTGCGGTTCATCCCCATGGCACACAGCAATCCCAGTATCATACCGATCGGAATGCCCAGCAGATAAATGATCGTTGTGACAAGCGTCTGCCAGAACTTCGTATCCCTGAACAATTTCACATAGTTATCCAAACCGCAGAAGCGGTCCATCATGCCTGCAAATCCTTTTGCCCCATTCCACGTTGTCATGCTTGTCAGTATGGCGAAAATAATGGGGTAAAGCATAAAAATAAGAAATCCCAGTGCCGGCGCCGCAACAAACAAAAGCCCCCATTTTTCTTCGCGTTTTGCCATTACAGACAATCTACTTTTTTTTTTTTTACCCGTTTTAGAATCCATAATGTCACCTTTCTACCATCTCTATTGATAAAATAGGTGCGGAAAACTATCGTTTCCGCACCTGCCTTTTTATTCTACTGTCCGCTTGCCGCTGCTTTCATTTCGTTAGCGTTGTCAAGCGCTGCCTGCATTGCCGGCTGTACTTCTGCACAGTACTGCTCTGCAGTCTTCTCACCGGTCAATACATACTCGTAACCGCCGCTTAAGAACTCCTGCCACCAGTCACCGTTGTATGTGTAGGTAAGTTCAACGAAGAGACCTTCGTACTTGTCAGTGCCTTCAATGTAGTTAAAGATAACGTCTACGTTTTCGCCGTAAGGGATCGTACCGTCTGCGATTCTATCCTTGAAATCGCCTTTTGCGTAGCTCATGATATTCGGAATCTGTAAGGAAGCTCCTGTTGTCTCGCCGCAAAGCACTTTCTGGCCTTCCAGATCTGTGGAGAACAGTGTGATCAGAGCCGCCGCTGCTTCCGGATATTCCGTATCAGCAGAAACCGCAAAACCTACAGAACCGTTACGTGTCATGGAAACGCCTGTTGAACCTGTCGGCCATGCACACAGACCCCACTCATAAGGGAATGTGTTCTTGTCCATGAATGCGCCTACATCCCATGTACCACATGCATAGAAACCGATCTGTCCATCCAGCCATCTCTGGTATCCGCCAAGAGCCGTATCCTGCTCAACGGTAGGTGTTACGCCGTATTTGCATGTCAAGTCTGCAAAATACTGGAATGCATCGATGAACTCCTTCTGTCCGTCAATGACAACCTGCGTATAGTCATCACTCAGGAAATGACCGCCGTTGGTGTAGATAAATGCGTCAAGCGCCCACTGTAATGCGTTTGCACATCCCCACTGATCAATCTCGCCGTCACCGTCTTTATCCATCGTCAGCTTGCCGCATACCTCAAGAAACTCTTCCCATGTATAAGGATTCTCCGGATCGGGATATTCCACACCAGCCTCGTCAAATAATGTCTTATTATATGCAAATGCAAAGGTGGATAAATCCTTCGGCAGACAATAAATCGGACCGGAACCCGCCTGTTTTCCGTCATAACGATATGCGGAGGTAATTGCAGGCCACAAATCGTTGATGGTTGCTTCCGGCACATACTCATCCAGAGGAAGAACATAACCGTCGTCTACGTTCGCAGCAACCGTGTCAGGTCCTACATAGAAAATGTCGGGCATGTCGCCTGCCGCTTTGTAAGCAAGAATTTTCTGGCCATATTCATCAGCCGTGGTAACCTCAAAGGTAACCTTTGCTCCCGTTGACTCCGTAAATTTATCAATTAATGACTGATACACTGCTTTCTCATGATCCTGCGCGTAAATGAAAACTGTAATATCAGCATCGCTGAATTCACCTTCTACCGTAACATTATCTGTCGCAGACTCATCTACGGTGATCTGAGCACCGATCTGCTCCGTCTCAGCCTCTCCCTCAGCCTCTGTGCTGGTGTCTGCTGCAGCACTGTTATCGGCTGCCGCATCGCTGCCGGAATTTCCACATCCTGCCAGACAGGAAGCTACAAGCGCTGATGCAAGTAAAACACTAACCAATTTCTTTTTCATATTAATCCTCCTTATTAAATTATTATACTTCTTTTTGTACAGATTTTTGCAGAATCACTATACAAATCTTTTTGCCGGCTTTTTTTCACAAAGACGTTTTTCGTTTTTGTGCACTATGTATAATTCTATCTGTTTTTATCTGATCCGTTATACACATAGTACAATATGTATATTATCTTGTCAATATATATTTTAATATTATTTAAAGTATTTTTATTTTTATTAAAATTTCTAAAATAATTGCGTGTCACAGATACATAACCGCCCACACGGTTTCATTGTTTCCACCTGCTCCCATGAAGCACCTGACTGCATTTCCTGCTTCGTCTGTCATATCCAGAACAACGCCGCTGTATGTGACATCACCTTGCACGAGGCGCATGTAGCAGCTCCCTTCTTCCAGTTCATAGCTGCCCGTGAATGTTTCATTGCCCGACAGCGTGCCTCCTTTAAACGTCACTTCCGTGCCTTCGTGGATCTCTGCGCCGATATCCGTTCCATGACTCAGGATATACCATTTTCCTTCCACTTCCTTCGCCGTATATCCGCCTTCCTTCAGGTTTTCACCGTTGGTTGCAAAAGGTGCGGCAACAAGCCATCCCTCCTGATTCAGAAACATCTGATGTACCCGCGGCTCATGGTATTCCGAACCGTTATCGAAACGCTGGTGATAAACCAGATACCGTCTGCCGTCCTCGTCGATCAGTGCAGAGCAGTGTCCCGGCGCCATATAGGCGGTCTTTAAACTCGGCAGATTGTAATTGCCCATCATCTTCACGCCCACGCCCGAATGGTCCGCCGTATAGCCAAAGGTGCTGCCCGATGCATCCACATAGGGTCCGTCCACCTTTTCCGATCGGAAACACCGGATCTGATAGCCGCCTTCCCTGGTAAGCCCGCCGTAGGAAACAAGCAGATAATAATACCCGGTCTCCTCATCCAGGAATATGTATGGTCCTTCACAGGAATTATGCAGGCCGCCGATCAGATACTGTCCATAATAACGGTCCGTATGCGTTTCCTCGTTGGTCTCGGGGTGAATCGGATAGCCTGTCTGTTCATCGATCTGTAAAAGCCAGATTCCGCCTGACCAGGAACCGTAAACCATCCACATCGTTCCCTCTTCATCATAAAAAATTGTGGGGTCGATACAGTTCGGATAATTCAGATGATTATATTCCGCAGACTGCAGATAATCCGTCACCTTGACATCCTCACCCATAATTTCCTTCAAGTTGGTCTGATCCGCAGTCATGGAAGTAAATCCGGAATAAAGGAGCGTGTCCACATAGCTGTAAGGCCCTTCAATAGCATCTGCAGTTGCAAAACATATATTGGAAGTGCGCCAGTCATGGCTCGTGGAAAAATACATCACCCATTTCCCCATGACCTCATTATAGATCACATCCGGCGCCCATACGGCGTATCCGCCATCCACATAATCCCCCACATAGGCGAAGGCTTTCATCTCATCATCAAAAAGGTTGTCAAACAGAGGATTCGCTCCGTTCACACCGCTGGCAAAAGATTCCCACGCCTGCAGGTCACTGCTCTTTGCCGCCTCCATATGGGAACCGAAGATATAATAGTTTCCATCCGCCTTTACAATAGAAGGATCATGCACGGACACTCCCGCCACAACATTGCCCTGTTCTATCTGCGAAGCATCTTTTCCCTGAAGTTTGCCGCATCCCGTAAAAACTGTTGAAAAGGCAGCGAACACGAGCCCCCACAATAAGAGATTTTTTCTTTTCATTTTGTGCCTCCATACAAAGATAAATTATTTTTGATATATATAAATATTGTATACATTTTGCTTAATAATTGCAAGCAAAAGGGGATATTTTAGAAGTTTTCACTATAATAATTGATAATTTCTCCACTCTAATTTATAATTACATAAAATAATAAACACCATTTAACAGGAGGAAAAAAATGTCACATATCATTTACCCGCAAAAACCACCCGTAGAACCGCCTAAGCCGGAACATATCACACAAGACCGCCAGCTTCCGGGGCTGTGGATGACCCATGACCCGGCCGTCTTCCGCGATCCAGACAACCGGAACTACTATATCTACAGTACAGGTGCGCTGTGCAGGCGCTCCAAGGACCTGCTTCACTGGGAAACTCTGGGCAAAGTCGTAAACGATCCGCCCGAAGAATCTGCTGCCTGGACGAAAAGCCACGACATCTGGGCGCCGGATATCGTAAAAGTCGGTTCCGAGTACCGCCTGTATTGTTCCAATTCCTCCTGGGGCGTCAGACAGTCCTGTATCTTCCTGGCAGTCTCCGACTCACCCGAAGGCCCTTTTCTTCCCAGAGGATGCGTTCTAAAGACAAGCGATGCGCTGCCCGTGAACGGGATTGATGCCAACATCATCGAGGATGCACGCACCGGAGAGCAATATCTGCTGTACGGCTCCTTCTGGGGCGGCTGCCACATTCTTCTTCTGGACAAGTCCACAGGGCTTGCCGCCGAAGACGGAATCGGGACCTGTCTGGCAAGGCGCCCTTCCTGGACAGACTGTTCCCTCGAAGGTCCCTATATGATCTACCTGCCTGAGACAGATTATTACTATCTTTTTGTATCCTATGGTTCTTTGAAAAGTGATTATAATATCCGAATCGGGAGAAGCCGGCACATTACCGGACCTTTTTATGATTATCACGGACGTGAGCTGACAGATCTGCATGATGACGATAACACTGTGGGCCTTATGATTTCCTGTGGATACCGCTGGTTTGACGGGATGCCGTACATGGCTCCGGGACACAATTCTGTTTTGCAGGATGATGACGGGATGTTTCTGGTATCCCATATCAGAGAAATGAATTTTAAAGAGGAGCATGAGCCTTCCACCATGCAGATCCGCAGGCTCTATCTGACTCCCGATGAATGGCTGATCGCCGCGGCACAGCCTTATGCCGGCGAAACACTTCAAAAGCTGGATGCAGAAGACATGATCGGTCACTTTGAACGAATCTCTCTGACCCCTTCTGTTCCCCAGGGTATTATGTGCGCACACCCCATGCGCCTTATGGAAAACGGCCGCATGGAGTGCTGTTCTGTGATCGGTTCCTGGAAAATGACCGGAAATCATACGCTCACCATTCAATACGGTAATACAACGGAGTCCGTTACCGCCTCTCCGGCATGGGACAGGGAACTGGATCGTCCCACTTTAATGTTGTCGGGATTATCAAACAAAGGCATCTGCACCTGGTACAAAAAACGGCCTAATTGACTTCCATCCAGAAGCTTTCTCTGCCGCCGCAGAACCCCGGCTCCTCCAAAAATGCACTGTAAAGCTCCTGTATTTCTTCACTTGTTTTCACACAGTCATAGACTGTCAGAGCCGATACACAGCCTGTATAGGATTTCTGAAAGGGATCTCCTCCCAGAAGCACCTGGCGGCAGGACAGCATTGTCGGTACATCAACCCGGTATCCTGCTTTCCTGCCGTTAATATAATAGCAGACCGATTCACTGAAAGAATCGTAAGTCACGGCAATAAAACACCATTTATGAAGCGCCGCGGCACGGCAGAAGGTATCGTGCCATCCGTTTGCCATGTCAATATCCTCGCTGATGCGGTATATACTCAATCCGTCACCCAGATAAGGCACCAGAGACGCGAACCCGTCCAGATAACGCATATAGATGACACTCGTCCATTCATGGCCTTCTTCCGGCTTGATCCATAAGGTCAGCGTATAGCTGTTGCCGGGAAACAGACTGCCCGGCAGGCAGATCAGATTCTGTCCGCTCTCTCCGCCCGGAAAATAAACGCCGCCCCAGATGTCACTGATACCGGAAACAAACTCCACTCCCTGTCCCCAGATCTCACCGCACATATCGCCTTCCTCGTCGGTCAGTCCATCTGTAAAACGAAACGTTCTTCTGTTTTCACCCTTAGCAGTCTGTCCCTCCGTATAATCCAGATACTCTTCCAGAGGCATCTGCCCGGAATAGAAATCACCCGTTGCCGCATCACATCCGCAGCTGCTCAGGAAAATTACCTCTTCCTTATCCACGATTCCCTGCGCCACAAGTAAAAGTTTCAAATCTTTCCCCAGTCTGATGACTGTTTTGATGATCTGCCTTCCTTTTTTGTTCTGCATGTTCTCTTTGATATACGCCTCTTCGAATTTAAGACTGTCCACCGGAAGATTCCTCAGATAACGAAAACTGGAAAAATCCTCTCCGAAGTGGATCAGTGCAAGCGAAAAACCATAACTTTTCAGCCTGTTCATAGAGACGAGCAGTTTGTCTATACCTCTGGAAGAAATTGCCTTTTCATCCAATGCCAGCTCTATTTCTTCCAGCTTCGCGCCGTACCGGTCCATCATTTCCAGCAACCGCTGTCCCAAGCCTTCATCCCAGAATAACTGTCTGGACAGCTGCACGCTGATCTTCTCATGCAGCCTTCCTTCCTGATGAAATCTCTGCAAATCCCGGCACACAGTCTCAAATACATACAGATCCAGTTCTTTGCTGAAGCTGTTCCGCTCAAACAACGGTCTGAACTCTTCCGTTTTCCAGACGGTCTCCGCATCTTTCCGCCAGATCACACAAGCCTGGGACTGCTCTATTTTAGAACTGAGCATATGAAACACCGGCCGGTAACAAACTTCAAACTGTCCTTCTTTTAACGCCTGCTGCGCATTCTCTTCCATCTCTTTTTCCAGAAGAAATTTCTTTTCCAGATCGTTGTAGACCATATAGCAGCTTTTTCCGTTTTGCTTTGCCTCGTACATCGCCGCGTCACTCTGGTTCAGAAGCTGCTCTAAGCCCGTATCGCGGGAAGCATTCCAGACAATCCCGATGCTCATGGATACGACCGTAAAAAAGTCCATCTCTTTTCCTTTTTTACGCATCTCTGACAAGATCTGTTCTGCTGCGCTGGTCAACTCTTCTCTTGTTTTCTCACCGAAAAGCATCAGCACAAACTCATCCCCGCCAAGCCGTACTGCAGTGGCTTCAGGCACGCATTTTTTCAGAAGGCGGCCTGTGGAGATCAAAAGCTCATCGCCCGATTTATGTCCGTATACATCATTGACAGTCTTAAAATTATCCAGATCAAGAAACATGAAATGAATGTTGTCTTGGCCTGACATCTCGTCATATTTCTCGTAAAGGCCTTTTCGATTGTACAAACCGGTTAAATAGTCATAAACACTGTTTTCCATCATCGCTCCGCCGTGCCCTTTTCCGCCGTCCATTTATCATATGGACAGGAGTTCTTCCAAACGACTGCACGCAATTCCACAAAACAGCCGCATGCCCTGCACATGCCGTCTGCCAGCAGATCACACTCTTTGCAGACGGCAAGTCTTTTTTCATAGATATCCTGTTTTACCTTGAGATCGGCATCCAGATTCTCGATATATGTATGCAGACTTTCAAAATATGCCTTCTCATCCATATCCGCCGTCAGACATTTTCTGCAAATCCGCTTCGCACCGATCTGTTCTTCTCTCACACTCACTTCACACGGAAACTGATCACGCTGCATGCCGGTATCGTAAAGCTTACTTTTCTTCCATCAATCTTAAAATCATGGAATACCGCCTCTTTTACATTCTCCGGTTCCTCAAAAGTATTATATGCGCACATCTCGCCCGTCAGGATCATTGCTTCCACGCAGGCAGGCTCAAGTTCCGCAAAAGACAACTCAAGAGAAGCAGCCTCCGTCACAGACAAATTGTTAACCGTCACGTTCACTGTACCGTCCCCGCCGACAGATACCGATTCACTGATCTGCGGCACCTGATACGCTTCTTCCTCACCTATGTTCTGATTGCCTTCCACATGGCTTTCGACCAGTTCCGCACCCTGATGATGTCTGTACATATGGAAAACATGATAGGTAGGCGTCAGGATCATCTTAGGTCCTTCTGTCAGAATCACCGATTGCAGCACATTGACCATCTGTGCAATGCACGCCATCTTGACACGGTCACAATGTTTATTGAAAATATCCAGCGTGACGCCTGCCACCAGCGCATCTCTCATGGTGTTCTGCTGATATAAGAATCCCGGATTCGTACCCGGCTCCACATCAAACCAGCAGCCCCACTCATCCACGATCATACCCACTTTTTTCTTCGGATCATACTGGTCCATGACAGCGCCATGCCGGTTGATCAGTTCCTCTATGTAAATCGCCTTGCAGAGTGTCTGATACC
Organism: uncultured Lachnospiraceae bacterium; assembly: GCA_910586615.1. Taxonomy (GTDB): domain Bacteria; phylum Bacillota; class Clostridia; order Lachnospirales; family Lachnospiraceae; genus UBA3282. Next base: position 50,629 of record CAJUJP010000011.1, on the reverse strand, counting down.
AGATCTTACTGTCAAATTCCGTTGCGCTTCCTTTGTTCTGCCATCCGCCCGGATGTACATAATAGTGCAGTGACAGGCCGTTCATAAAACCGGGGCTGTCTGCATCAGGACCGGGAGCCGGCGCTGTTGTACAAGTCTTCAGTACGCCTTCTGTCCAGAAGTAGTCCGCGGCATTTGCGCCACAGCATATTTTCTGAATCGGTGCATCGTTGTTGTACTGTCTCACATAGGTCTGATATCTTCTGTACAGATTCCCGTAGTACTCCGGCGTCATATTGCCGCCGCAGCCCCAGTTCTCATTTCCCACACCGAAATAGTCGATCTTCCACGGCTTCTCATGACCGTTTTCTCTCCGCAGATCCGCCATCGGGGAAACACCGTCAAAGGTACAGTATTCCACCCATTCGCTCATCTCCTGCACCGTACCGCTTCCCACATTACCATTGACATAGGTCTTGCATCCAAGCTGTTCACACAGTTCAAAAAATTCATGCGTGCCGAAACTGTTGTCCTCAACCACACCGCCCCAGTGCGTATTGATCATCTTCTTTCTATCTGCCTTGGGTCCGATACCGTCCTTCCAGTGATACTCGTCCGCAAAACAGCCGCCCGGCCAGCGCAGTACCGGGATCTGCATTTCTTTCAGGGCGTCCACCACGTCTTTCCTCATGCCGTTTACATTTGGAATCTCAGAATTTCCCCCCACATAAAGCCCTTCATAGATGCACCTTCCCAGATGTTCCGAGAAGTGTCCGTAAATTTCCGGGTTGATATGCCCTTTTTTCTTTTTTTCATTAATATACAAAGTTGCCATAGTAATCCCCTCTTCCTTTTTAGTTGTCAAAACTGAACACCGGCCGCCCCTGCTCGTCCCATTTAATTTTCATAAGCATTGCATGGCGGTTCGGATTATATAACGGATCGCCGACGATTTCTTTTTCCGTTCTGGCATGAAATACCAGTATGTCATTTCCTTCTTCATCCACGGTAAAGTTATTATGTCCCGGACCGTATATTTCTCTGGACGCATCGGAGGAAAGTACCGGATATCTTTCCTTTTTCCAGGACAACGGATCAAGCAGATCCGCATTTTCGTCTGCCGTCAGCATTCCCATGCAGTAAGCAATACCGGTATCCGACGCAGAATATGTCAGAAAGATCTTTCCGTTTTTCTTAAGGACACCAGGGCCTTCGTTCACCCAGAACCCGATCCGCTCCCAGTCATAATCCGGTGTTGTGAGAAGCACCTGCTGGGTCTTTAACTGGTAAGGTGTCTCCATTTCCGCGATATACAGATTGGAAATCTGTCTTCCCACGCCGGTCTTCTCCGCCCACACATAATAGTGTCTGCCATTGCTTTCAAATACCGTTCCATCCAGTGAAAAGGCACGGAATGAGAACTCATCTTCCGGAACACAGCCCATTTTACCTTTTTCCACCCAAGTGCCTGTAATCGGGTCTTCGTCTTTACATTCCAGAACATAGGGCCGGATATCCCATATATGGTCTTTCTCACCCGCTGCAAAATACAGATACCATGCCCCGTTAATATAATGAAGCTCCGGCGCCCATACATGGTAACTCATGATCCCGTCTTCATGCTTATGCCATACTTCTTCTTCCTTCGCATCCTGCAGTCCTGCCAGAGTATCCGATTTTCGTAGTACAATTTTGTCATATTCCGGCACAGAAGCAGTGAAATAGTATGTTCCGTCCTTATGTCTATAAATATACGGGTCTGCTCTTTGCAAAATCCATGGTTTATTATAGTGTATCTCTTTTCCCATTCCACTCATTGTGCTGTCTTACCTTTCTTTTTAAATATTGATTAAATTATTATACTTTATTCTAAATTATATTGTATAAATCTTTATAAATCAACTTAATTTTTTTCTTTTTATATTGTTACCTATAGACAATTTTGCATTCGTTTGATAAAAACTTAAATTAATTGCATATTTTACTTTGCCCGAAATCCGTCCTCGATTTTGTCCCCGATCAGCGTGCTCCGCTCAAGCATGGGTTTGTAACATGTCCCCGGAAAAACATGATAACTGTTGACCTCTTCTCCTGTGGAAAAATAAACTTTATTTCCATTGATGTCATAGCTTTCCATACTGCCTTGGTCATAATCCTTCTGCATAATATAGTAAGGCTCTTTCAGGCTCTGCTTGACAAAAACCCCCGCATCCGTCACATACTGATCCCAATAGGGACTCACCGAAACTATGATGCAAAATGTCAGGCATCCCGCCGCAATACTGTAAAAGCCGCTTTTTCTCTCACTCAGATACTCCCCTACCGCAATCATGACCACCGCCAGCAGGAAGGCGAGACCGTACCTGATAAAAGGCGCCAGCAAAAACCATTCCGCGATATTCGCCCACAGGGCAAACTGCAGCGCCGCATATCCGGGCTTTCGTTTCTGCCGTCTCATTACCCTCATAAACAGGATCATTATCTGCAGGACCGCTCCCAGCACCACTGCCCCCAGAAACATTTTTTCATAGCGGAACTGATGCTCCCACCAGACCGGCAGCCACTCCCGCACCGGCATGTCCACTTTCGCCACATCGTACAGACACCGTCCCCAGACCTTGATCTGGTCAGCATCATTCACAAGGAACTCTTTCGGAATCTTCCAGACCACCTGAAAAAGATCTATCTTGTCAAAAGGATAGAGCAGCCAGCCTGAAATATAATAATTTCTCACCAGAAACGGAAATAAAATGATACAGCCGCAGAAAAGATACCCTCCGATCTCCTTCCACTTTTTATCCCTGATCAGACAGGCAGCCGGATAAACCGCGACGAGAATAAGCAGACAGGAGGAAAATTTCAAAGTGGCCGTGAAGACTGCCGCAACGGACAGCAGAGAGAACTCAGTGAGATCCGATTCACCTTCAAACAGGTTTGTGCACCATGCAGTCATAATAAACAGAGCAAAATACATCGTCGCATAATCCGTGGCAGGCGACATACTTCGGATCACATTCACCAGTGTGTATAATAATATACCAACTCTCATCATATCCGCAACATGATTTTTGTGTCTTACGAAATCTCTCAGGCCGTGAAAAGCATACAGACACATAATCGTTTCCAGAAAGCCGGTGGTCGTATGCAGAGACTGCCCAATCAGCCACTTGAAACTGAAAATGGATGCAAAAGCCAGATAAGAACTGTTGTATGCATAATGGAGCTGCAGATTGCCGATGCCCTTGACAAGACCATACTCTTCATAGATCCTGATTGCCGCCGCATGGTAAATATTCGTGTCCGTATGAAATTCTCCCCGGGATGTAAAAAACGCAATCAGAATGGCAAAACAGCAGTAAAAAAATCCCTCCCAGGAAAACAGGACACCCCTGTATTCCTGCCAGATCTGCCGCAGCCTGTTTCTGTTTATGAAGCCTGCCACAAGCGCCCCGGCCAGAAGAATCCCATGAGCACAGGCGCCTGTCTTTCCAAACAGGCTGAAAAACTCTGCATAAACAGTTATTGCAATGACGCCTGCCACAAGATAATAGATCAGGGAAAACTGCTTCTTTTTAAAAAAACCTAAAGCGCCCGTCCCCACCAACATGCAGACCAGAAAAATGTAAACCCAGCTTAATATGACTGATAACACAAGTTTTTCTCCTTTTTCATTTCCGCCATTATTATAAAAACAGGATTTCCGATGCTGTGGTTATTATTCCCGCTTCCTGAAGGTCGGTTTCTGCACCTGAACAGGCCGGTTTATACTTTTGGCATATATTTACAAAAAGGATAGCACTGTAACCTTACAATAACCTTACAAAAAAATTATATTTTTGTTAGAAATCAAAAGATTTGATAAAATTTTTCTAAGAAATTTCCTATACCATAAAAAAACGAGCAAAGCTCGTTTGCGAGATTCGCTTCGCGAACTCGAATAAGCGTAGGAATTTCCTAATACCATAAAAAAACCGCTGCTTCCGCAGGTGAATATAATTCTTTCATCCTGCAGAAACAACGGTTTCCTGATCTGCTTCTTATAGCTCAAATCTTCCGATAATTTCATCCAGCTGTTTCACAACGCCGTCCAGTTCATGCATAGCCTGGCCGATATTGTTCATCTCGGTATTCTGATCTTCTACCCTGCTGTTTACTTCCTGGCTTGCAGCCGATAATTCCTGTGTCTCACTGGATATGCCTGAGAAGGTATCCACAATCTCATTCTTATTAAGATTCAACGTTTCAACCGCATTTTCCAGTTCATTAATGTCACTGCCCACACTTGAAATGTCTTCGCTGATCTTCTGGAACACACCCTGGGTATCTTCCATTGCCGACATACTCTCTGTCGTTGTCTCCTGCATCTGTCCGATCTGTGCGCTGACATTCTTGATCTCATTCTGGATCTCTGTAATAATCTGATTAATATTCTGTGTCGCCGATGTGGTCTGCCCGGCAAGCTGGCCGATCTCCTCCGCCACAACCGCAAATCCTCTGCCCGCTTCACCTGCCCTGGCCGCCTCAATGGACGCGTTCAATGCAAGCAGTGATGTCTGGGTAGCGATCTCACCGATGGTCTTGCTGATTCCGTCGATGGAAACCGACTTCTGTGTGAGACTGTTGGCCGTCTCATATGTAGCATCCTGAATCTCGCGGCTCTCATTAATCTTAGCGGACAGCGTTCCCACCGTCTGCATACCTTCACTGCACTGCTGAACCGCCGCATTGGCAACCGCGTTCATCTTCTCCATCCGCTCCGCAACCTGAGCCAGTTTATCCGCAAAGTCCGCCAGATTTTCATTGGCATGTTGTGTCTGCTGTGCCACATCATCGATAGCCAGAACGATCTGTTCTACCGTATCTTTCACCGAGGCATTGTTCGTAACCGTACTCTCCACGGAATCTTCCACGTTTTCAAACTGTCTGCGCAGCACTCCGGACGCATCCATCATCTGCTGCAGAATCTCATGAAGAGAATGCCGCATGGCCTGTATCGCCCGGTCCATGACTGCCATTTCATCTTTACGTTTCGGATTGAGCGCGCTTTCCTTCAGTTGAAGTTTCAGCTCTTTCAGTTCCGTAACTTCCTTCTGCATTACCAGAATCGGCTTTGTGAATGTGCCACTGTAAACCGCAACAATAAGCGCCGCAAAGACTGCTGCCACAGCCATAACTACCACCGCAAACTTCAAAATCTGTCCCACCACCTGATCATACACCGATGCCGGTGTGGCAACAATCACAACCCAGCCGCTGGTGCCTACCGGACTCGCCTTCAGATATTTGCGCACGCCGTCATAGTCTTCCACTGCGCTGCCGTCACTGATCGCCGTCGTATATGCACCGTTCAAAACATCCTTCACCCGCTTGGGTTCTGCCTCCGTAGAGATAAATTCCTCGTTCTTGTGCATCAGGATCGAGCCGGAATTGTTTACCAGAAAAGCGTAACTGCCATCCGAAGTATCCACGATCTCGTTCAGCATATCAAACAGAACCGGAAGCTGCAGATCCATGCTGATCACGCCGGTGCTGCCGTCCTTGCATGTAAATTTCTGTCCCACAGGCACTACCATCTCACCGGTTACAGAGTCAAGAAAAGGTTCGCTGCATACTTTCTCTTCTGACTCAATCGCGCCCTTATACCACGAACGGTCAAAAAATTCCCATCCCTCATCCGGGATCCAGCCGGCTCCGTCATAATATTCTCCATCAGAATAGGCCACATAAATATCCGTGGTATTCTCATATGCTCCTGTCAGCGCCTGCAGATATCCCCATAAAAGCTCTTTGTTAACCTGCGACTGCGACTGCAGATACACGTCGATGGTACCGATCGGCGCTGAACTCTCTTCCAGCCATTCGCTCACCTTCGTCGCATAATATTTCGCTTCCAGCTGATATTTCTCGTCATTCATACCCGCAACCCGTGTCTTAACCACCGATACGATACACATGATTGCAGTTAACATACATCCGATACATATAATCGAAAAGAATGTCGTCAATTTCGCCCTGATCTTCATTGCACTACCTCCATATAGTTTCTGAAATATCCCTCAACCAAAAGTTCCCCCTTCTCCGCCACTTGTTACTATTGTACTAAAAAATTACACATAAAGCAACGTTTTTATACAATTCGTCTAACCGTAATAATACTACGGTATGTAGCGGATGTAATCTTAATTCCTGTCCGCTCCGTACTTGCATGGACAATCTGCCCGCCGCCGATATAAATTCCCACATGTCCGCCATAGTAAATAATGTCCCCCGGCTGTGCCTCGGAGTAGGATACCGCCTTTCCCACCCCTGACTGCGCATAGGAACTGCGGGGAAGGGAATAACCGAATTCCTTGAAAACTGCCATGACAAAACCCGAACAGTCTGCTCCTTGGGTCAGACTTGTCCCTCCCGCCACATATGGATAACCGATATATTTGCAGGCAAAATCCGCGATCTGTTGTCCTTTGCCTCCGCCTGAAGAGGGCTTGGGCGTTTCCGTCTTCTTATCGTTTTTGCTGCCGGAATCAGCCTTACTGTCGCTTTCGCCGTCTGCGTCATCACCGCCGTCACGGGACGCCAGCAGTTCCTCCTGCTCTTTCCGTCTGCGTTCCTCTTCTTCCCTGCGCTTGCGCTCTTCCTCTTCCCGCCGTCTGCGTTCCTCTTCTTCCAGCTTCCGGATCTGTGCAGTCTCCTGCTTGATCCGCGCCGTGTAAGCCGCCGCCTCCTGTCTGGCTTTGGCCAGCACCACATTATAATTCTCGTACTCTTCCTTTTTCTGTGCCAGAACCTGTTCCACGTAAGCCTGTTCTTCCGCAAGCTCCGTCTCCGAAGTCTGCAGTTCAGATTTCTCTTCTTCCAGCGTATCCTTCAGCATGGCAACCTGCTGAACCTGCTCCTGATACTCTGCCAGCAATTTCCGGTCATACTCGTAGAGCTCCTCTACGTAATTTGCCTTATTCATCATATCGCCCATGCCTTTGGCACCCAGAAAAATCTGCAGATATGAGGCATCCCCCTTTTCATACATAAACCGGATACGTATCTTCATGGATTCGTACTGACGGTCCTGCTCTGCCACTGCCTCATCGTATGCCTCCTGTGTATCGGCGATATCCTCCTCTTTGTCTTTAATCGCCTCCTGGATCAGATTGATGTCCGTCAAAAGAGCGACCATCTCCGCATCCAGTTCACTGATTTCGTCCCCGATATCCGCCTGTGCACCTTTGAAGTCGGAAATCTGCTTGTTGACATCATCCAGCTGGGACTGGTTTTTCTTAAGATCTTTCTGAAGATCAGAAATAGTGGTAGCCGATACCGGATCTACCACTATCAAAAACATTATGAAAGACAGAATGACACATACATGCCGTATATATCTTCGCTTCATCTTATCGTGCCTCATTTCATACCTCTGCGCAGTCAGGAAAGATACTTACTGTTCATACTGTACCTTTGCTGACACGCAGAACGCTTAACAGCCATGCTGCTGTACCACATCTACAGTTCACAGTTGTTCACGGTTCTCGGGAACGGAACCACATCTCTGATGTTGCCCATGCCGGTCAGATACATCACACACCGCTCAAAGCCCAGGCCAAAGCCCGCATGACGCACGGAACCGTATTTTCTCAAGTCAAGATAGAACTCATAATCCTCCTTATTCAGCCCCATCTCCGCCATTCTCTTCTCTAATACTTCCAGATCGTCCTCTCTCTGGCTTCCGCCGATGATCTCACCGATTCCCGGCACAAGACAGTCCATGGCCGCCACGGTCTTGCCATCCTCATTCAGCTTCATATAGAAAGCCTTGATCTCCTTCGGATAATCCGTCACAAAAACCGGACGCTTGAATTCCTGTTCCGTCAGATATCTCTCATGCTCGGTCTGCAGATCACAGCCCCAGGATACCTTATACTCAAATTCGTCGTTATGCTTTTCCAGAATGCTGATCGCATCCGTATAGGTCACATGGGCAAAATCTGAATTCAGCACATGATTCAGCCGCTCAATCAGTCCTTTGTCCACAAACTGATTAAAGAAGTTCATCTCCTCCGGCGCGTTCTCCAGCACATAGCGGATCACATGTTTGAGCATGGCCTCGGCCAGCATCATGTCATCGGTCAGATCCGCAAATGCAATCTCCGGCTCGATCATCCAGAATTCTGCCGCATGTCTTGTGGTATTGGAATTCTCCGCCCGGAATGTGGGACCGAAAGTATATACATTTTTAAATGCAAAAGCATACGTCTCCACATTCAACTGCCCGCTCACGGTCAGATTCGTTGCCTTTCCGAAGAAATCCCGGCTGTAATCCACCTGCCCGTCTTCCGTCATGGGCAGATTGTTCAGATCCAGCGTGGTCACCTGGAACATTTCTCCTGCACCTTCGCAGTCACTCCCCGTAATAATCGGCGTATGCACATATACAAAACCTCTCTCCTGGAAAAAGGTATGGATCGCATAAGCAATCAGGGAGCGCACGCGGAAAGTCGCCTGAAACGTGTTCGTCCTCGGCCTTAAATGTGAGATCGTCCTGAGATACTCAAAGCTGTGGCGTTTCTTCTGCAATGGATAATCCGCTGTAGAGACCCCTTCCACCAGAATCTCTGACGCCTGCATCTCAAAAGCCTGTTTCGCCTGGGGCGTGGCAACAATCCTGCCTTTTGCCACAATGGCTGATCCCACGTTCAGTTTTGAGACCGCCTCAAAATTCTCAAGCCCGTCATGGTAAACCACCTGCAAAGGTTCAAAAAAAGTACCATCATTCAAAACAATAAACCCAAAAGATTTGGAGTCTCTGATACTTCTTACCCAGCCTCCCACCGTCACTTCCCGGTCGATGTATTCGCTGCTGTTCCGGTACAACTCCTTAATGTCCGTCAAATTCATACTGCCCATGTTACTTTCTCTCCTTTTCTATCCTTTTCATTTACATGCCTGTCCGGCTGTCAGTCCTCGATTGTTGATACCATCTCGATGTTGCCGTTTTCCTTCAGAAACTCCATCACGTTCCTTCTCATCAATTGCTCCCGCAAAAGTTCAAGGTCTGTACTCTCCCGGAAAGCCTCCTCGGATTCGTAGCCGTAAACTTCCACTCTGCCGCTAATCTCCTCCTGAATCTGGTCCTCATCGGGATTCAGTCCCTCCGCATCCGCAATCGCCTGAAACATGATATACTGCTGGGCGGCCGTCAAAGCATCCCCGCTAAACTTCTCCTCATAGGCTTCCGCATCCATTCCGTAATAGGTCTGCATATACTGCACCAGTGTCATGTTCTGCAGCGAAGCCTGGGCATTCATCGCATCCTTCAGATTTCTGGTAAACCGGTCGATCATCTTCGCCGGCGGCTCCTTAAACGTACATTCCGACATGATCTTATCTGTCAGCGTGTTCTCGATCGTACTCTGGTACGTCTGCACCGCATTCTGGTAAAAATAGTCATACACATAATTCCGCAGATCCGTCTCGTTCTTACATTCTTCGATATTCAGAGACTGCACAAACTCATCGGTAAGCTCCGGCAGCACCGTCCGGCTGATGCTGTTGACCTTCACCTCAAACACCACCGGCACGCCGGAAAGATCAGGGTTATTGTCGTAAGGATCCGGAAAAGCCAGGTCCAGCTTCACAGTATCACCGATGTTTGCGCCGATCAGTCCGTCCTCAAAGCCGTCAATGAACTGATGGGAGCCGATGGTCAGGTCATAACCGGTGCCGGTACCGCCATCAAAAGCCTCTCCTTCAATATAGCCCGTAAAATCAATATTTGCCGTATCACCTTCCTGAACCGCCCGGTCTGTCACTTTCTCCGTTGTGGCATGATTGGGCAGAATATAATACTCGATATACATGTCTACCAGGTTATCCTCCACAACAGGCTCCGGCGCCGACGCCTGAATCCCCATATAATTGCCCAGCGTCACATAGTCAGCCGCCTTGATATCTTTCAGGTATTCCTTATTTCCGCAGGCAGTGAGCAGCATGGAGACTGTCAGGATCAATCCCGCAAAAGCTGTTCGTTTTCTGCCTGAAATATTTCTGTGTCCCGAATGTGCTGTGCTCCTTCCTTCCCGTACTGCTGCCGTACCCGATGCGGCATCTTTTCCCTGTCCCATATTGTTTCTTTTATTTTCCATAAATAACCATGCCTTTCCATAACTGCAAATTTGAAATGCGAACACAAACCGGTGTCTGTCATACTGCTTAAAACAGGCATCAAAATCCCATATCAGTTTATCATACCATATATCCTTCTTTCTTAAAAGAGGGTCTTGTGTCAGTAACATGTAAAAATCCATGCAAAATTTGCTTCGCAAATGGATTTTTACTTGCAATATATGCGTTTTCGTACGGACTTAGCAATAAATGCCAAGTCCTGTCTGAACAGTAACATATCCTTCACTGTTTATTCTTTACACGTTTCTGCAAATTATATATAATTGAGCCGAGTCATCATGTCTGCACACAGCAGACAATACCGGCACTGAGTTGGAGGATTACTATGAGGAACTGGCAGTATTTCCAGCAAATCGTCTGCACGAATATGCAGGCGCAGATCATCCCGATGTTGTTTATCCTGTGGATGGCACACATTCTGCTGGGACAGATTCCCGACCGCAGAATGGCACATCTTGTCAAGTCTGCTCTGGCATGTCTGCTTTATATATTTGTTATATCATCAATGGGAGCAGTCTGTTACATAACCGGCGCATGGAACTGGATGAATCATACGGGTTATTCAATCTGGGAATACTTTACGCTGGTATGCCTGATGCCGCTTCTGCACTTCGTATGGCGCACGTCACCGCGAAACTGCTGTCTGGCCGCGCTGATGGTGGAAATCCTGGCTTCTTACGCAGTGCTTCTCTCGGAATTGTATAACTACGGAATGTTCTATGATCTGTCAGATCCGGCACAACGCAAGAGTTATCTGTTCTGGCTGTTAATCATCCATCCGCTCTTCCTGATTCTCTGCGGACTGATAATCCATATATCAGGTATGGGAAAAATTTACAGGCTGTGGCTTGAACAGGAAACAGTTCATAAGGGCATTCTGTGCCTGCTGGTGCTTTATCCTCTTTTCAATTATGTGCTGCTGAGAAAACTTTATATGGAAATTCCGACAAGTTACTATCTGCTGCTCCCCCTGTTCCTGCTTCTGTTAATCCATCTTATTTTCGTCTACGTGGGAAGAGACAGCCAGCAGAGACAATATATCATGGCTCAACAGGCCAGTCTGCAGCAGCAGACTATTTATATAGAGAAAATGGAGCAGATACAGCAGGAATTGCGCGGCTTCCGCCACGACTTTAAAAATATGATGGCGGGTATGTATCTGCAGGCAAAAGAGGGCGACCTGGACGCCGTGCAGAACTTTATCCAGGAAATGACCGGGGATTTCGACAGACAGGTGGGTGAACAGATCCGGCTGCTGAACCAGCTGGGCAATGTGCGCATGATGGAAGTCAAAAGCCTGTTTCTGGATAAACTGACGAAAATGCAGCAGGATCAGATCAATTGTGAACTGGAAGTCTTAAATCCCTTCGTGGAAACGAGAATGCGCAGTACCGACCTGTGCAGATGCCTGGGAATCTTCATCGACAATGCCATGGACGAAGTGCGTGGACGGGAAAACGGGCGGGTTCATATGATGATCAGTTCTCTGGACGGCTGTACCACTTTCCGGATCAAAAATACGTTATACGGAACGGTAGATTTCGGCCGTCTCGGCAGGAGCGGTTATACCACCAAAGGAATGGGCCGCGGAATCGGACTGGAAAACTGCCGCCGGATACTGGCAAAGTACGATTTTGTCTTTCCCTTCACGGCCGTGCAGGACGGATATTTTGTACAGGAACTGAAAATTCAGGAGTAAAGGAAGGATACCATGCTGCCAATCTATCTATGCGAGGACGATGAACAGATCCGGAATGCAGAACGCCTTTGGCTGGAAAAACAGATTTTAATCGAAGATTACGATATGGAGATTGCGCTGTGCACAGGCAGCCCGGAGGAACTTCTGGACTGTCTGGCAAAGGACCAAAGACAGGGCATATACTTTCTGGACGTAGAACTGAAGGGCTCCTCCATGGACGGTTTCCGGCTGGGACAGGAAATCCGCAAAGTCGATGCCAGAGGTTTTCTGATCTATGTTACTTCTTTTGCCGATCTTGCTTTTGAGACCTTCCGGTATCATCTGGAAGCTCTGGACTATCTTTGCAAACAGAACCCTGAGCAGATGTACGCCGGTCTGTCACGCTGCCTGAAAAGCGTTATGCAGCGGGTAGAACGGGAACAGGGCGGCCAGCAGGAGTACTTCACCGTCAAAACGCTGGATGTGGTACGGCATATTCCTCTGGATGAAATTGTGTATTTTACCACCTCAGGCAGCACCCACCGCATAGAACTTCACGCCGGACGGGAGCGGCTGGACTTTATCGGGAGCATACAGGAACTGGAACAACGTCTGGGGGAACATTTTATCCGGGTGCACAGAAGCTGCCTTGTGCGTGCGGATCAGATCGCGCAGATTGATAAAAAGAACCATGAGATCCTGTTGAAAAACGGCGAACGCTGTCCTTATTCCAGAAACATGCGCAAACGGCTTCTGGATCTCTCCTGACCTCTCCTGACAGTACTGCCATTCAGGCATCAGAATGACCATCGGGGCATTTTATGCCTCTCCGGAGTTTCCCGGTGTTATACTTGAAACCTATAGAAATTCGGGCATCAAGAGATAGGAAATGCACAGTCTTCCGGCTGTCTCTGTCTGGAACGTCCCGGAATGGAGGTACAAGATGAATCAAGAAACAAAAATGAATGAAAATGAATATGAGAGTTCTGCCCTTCCGGCAGATATCCCGACACAGAGAAAACAGCTCCTGCTTTTTCTACTGATCGCTTACGGCGTGACTTATGCAATGGGGCTTCTGACCTGGTATGGCAATACCATATCGGCGGATTTAGGCGCTTTTCCCAACGCTCAGATGTTCTATCCTGCAGCCGGCGTGATGCTGGCTTACCTGGTCACCCGCCGGAAAGACAGTCTGATGCCAAAATGTTTTTATATCTGCTTTCTGTTCGTAACCGTTGTCATGCTTCTGTGTGCGGTGTGTGCCATAGCAATGCCCGGACAAACGCTGGACTTAAACGGCCTGTCCATACCCCTCTGGTCAATGCTCAGCCAGTATCTGCTGATCGGCGGTACGATCCTGTGCTGGATCACTCTGCTCATTTCCGGCAAAAATCGGCGGGCGGCTTACGGACTACGCTGGCAGAAGGGGAAGGCATCCCTTATCTGCATTCTCGTCTTCCTCGCGTTGTATTTCGGCCGTGCGGTTCTCGCGTATCTCGCAGACGGACAGTCAGATGTTGTACTTGCGATTGTGCAGGATCCTGCAACGTGGGTCTATCTGCTCGTCACGCCGCTTAATTTTTTTATGGCCTTTGCACCATTTTTCGGTGAGGAATACGGCTGGCGGTATTATCTGCAGCCTATTATGCAGAAACGCTTCGGTCTGCGCGGCGGTGTACTGCTTCTTGGCGTGGCGTGGGGCATATGGCATGTCTTTCTGGACTTTTTTTTCTATACAACACCGGACAGAGGACTGATCATGACCATATCGCAGATCATTACCTGCGTGACACTGGGCATCTTTTTTGCATGGGCCTATATGAAAACAGGCAACATCTGGGTGCCCGTAATACTGCATTTTCTGAATAACAACCTGGGGCCTGTAATGGTCAGCGATTACTCGGCGGATGTTCTGCAGAACCAGCAGGTGACATGGGGAATGATCCCGGCGGCGCTTCTGATAAACGGAATCCTCTTCGGACTGTTTCTGCTGGCGAAAGAATTTCGGAAATCTCCTTGCTTAATGCAGGAATCAATGTTAAAATGATTCTTGCGTGTAATTAAGTTTGTTCGGAGGTGGTCCCATGAGTACATTAACAATTGTCCTGTTAGTTATTCTGGCTGTTTTAATCATTGCAGTAGTTGCATTATATTTTGTCGGAAGGAAGGCTCAGAAGAAGCAGGAAGAGCAGCAGGCACAGATTGATGCCATGAAACAGACCGTCTCCATGCTGATCATAGACAAGAAGCGTATGAAAATTAAGGATGCCGGGCTTCCACAGATGGTTCTTGAACAGACGCCGAAGTGGCTGCGCGGCTCCAAGCTTCCCGTTGTCAAAGCGAAGGTCGGCCCGCAGATCATGTCGCTGATCTGTGAAGAAAAGATTTTCGACTCCGTGCCTGTCAAGAAAGAAGTAAAGGCAGTAGTCAGCGGTATCTACATCACAGATGTGAAAGGTCTCCACGGCAAGCCCATCGTCAAGGAGCAGAAGAAAAAGAGTAAATTCAAGCAGCTTGTTGAACGTGCCCAGGAAAAGGCCGGTGCAAAGCCGCTTCGCAAATAACTTTACGAGATTTGCTTCGTAAACTTGTATATCCGGAACATGCAAATAACTTTACGAGGTTTGCTTCGTGAACTTGTATATCCGGAACAGACGAACCCATACAGCAGTTTATTCCCGTACAGATCCCGGCTGTAATATCGGTGGCTGGAATCTTAATTCAGGGAAAAGCTGCTGTTTTCTTTTGAGCAGATAGCGATCTTGATGTGGCAGTCTGACAGAAACTCATAGTTTACGTCCAGGGAATAGTCCACTTCCACAACAATGTCATCTTCTTTTTCATTGACCTGTATCTTCTTCGTGTCGATTCCGATCAGAATCTGGCCGAAGGGCGTATTATAATTGGTGAGGTTCTTCCTGTTTTCCTGAAAAACCATATGTACGTTAACCAGACCGTTTCTGGATAATTCCAGCATATGTTCACTGAATTTCAACCTGTTCTTGGTGGGCTGGCTGAAGCCCTCTGTGATCTCTTCATACACCACATAATGTTTTCCGTTTCTCTTATAATAGTCGCCTACAGTGACCACCTCCACCTGGCCGGCATCCTCCTCACGCTGATCAAACTGCAGCCCGCTAAGCGTCAGCAATACTTCCTTTGTCATATTGAAAACCATGCCTTTCTTTCAACTGATTTTTCAATCCAATTAATCTAATATTCGTCGATATTTATCACCTTTGCTGATAAAATACCGTAAGTCAGGATGGAATTTGCAAATTTCTGAAATTTATCCGCCGCATCACTTACAAAAAAGCGGTATAGTTCGGTTCCCAGCCCCGGCCTGTGTTCGCTTTCCAATCCTTTTTCCTGCAGAATCCGTTTCAGTTCGCGGGCTGTTTCATAGGCCGGATTCACCAGTGTCACACCCTCTCCCATGATCCGGCCGATGGTGGACCGTATAATAGGATAATGGGTACATCCCAATATCAGCGTGTCGATTCCTACGTCGATCAGCTCCCCCAGATATCGACCTGCAATCTCGTCCGTCACCGGGTCTTCCCACAGACCTTCCTCCACCAGCGGTACAAAAAGAGGACATGCTTTGCTCAGTACCATGGCATCAGAATTATTTTCTTTTATGTACCGGCTGTATATACCGCTTCCGATCGTGGCTTCCGTGGCAATTACCCCGATTCTGTCATTCTTTGTGGCCTCGATCGCAGTCCTTGCGCCGGGCTTCACCACATCCACGATAGGCAGGTCGATCTCTTTTTCCAGCACATCCATGGCACAGGCACTTACACTGTTACAGGCAACCACGATTGCCTTGACTTCCTGTGTCTGCAGAAAACGTGCGATCTGTCTGGAAAATTTCGTAATCGTTTCCGGGGACTTACTGCCGTAAGGAACCCTTGCCGTATCCCCGAAATATACGATCCGTTCATTGGGAAGCTGACGCATGATCTCCCTGGCCACAGTCAGGCCTCCCACGCCTGAGTCAAAGACTCCGACAGGTCTGTTACGCATAGATTCCTGTTCACTCATAACCTTTTATCTTCCAATCTATTTTTTACTTTTTATCTCTTTCAGCCATTCCAGAAATCGGCTTCTTACTATGATCTCATCACCGGACGCACCCAGAATATCTGTATTTTCCAACTGTTCTATGACAATCTCCTGTCCCTGTACGATAAGAATCTGTTCACAGGTCCCCTGGGTAAAACAAAGCTCCGGATAAAGCAGGCCGCACCATACAAGTGCACAGATTCCCGCCGCCGCTGCCCGGATACGATAGTTTTTACAGATATTTTTCAGCGTAATTCCGGCTTTTTTCCCTAATCCATACACTGTACTAAAAGCATTTTTGCTTCTCACACTGTACAGTTTATTCCAGGCTCTCTGACTTCTCCAACTGTACCCTGCACTACGGTTTCTTTCTATACTTTCGCCCCGCAAAATGTCAGGGTTTACTTTCCGGTTCAGCATTTCGTCACACTCCTTATATCAAAATTGTCAGCTTAACATCCTTCTCTGCGGATACCGCTGTCTTTTTCATCTATCATAAGAAGTGTAACCCCTATTCGGTCCTCTATTCATCCAGCCTCAAAGTTTACGCCGTTTTGTCTGATGCTCCTGTTCCAGACGGATCTGGCGGATGATGGATTTCTCCTGATTATCTATATGAAGCTTTGCCGCTTCTGCCGCTTTTTCTTTGTCATGTCCCGCAATGCTTTCATATATCATTCTATGCTCGCTGATCAGATTATCATGCCGGTTCTCGTCTTTAATATATTCAAAGCGGTAACGGTACATCTGTTCCGACAGGTTATTGATCAGCTGGATCAGCCGCTGGTTGCCGGTAGCCTGTACGATGATATCATGAAAAATCACATCTGCCCTGGCTATCACAGTGGTATCCCCGGTCTTCGTCGCCCGCGCAAAATCACCGCAGGCATCCTTCAGCCGTTCTTTCTCCTCCTGGCTGATTCTGTCGCACGCAAGTTCCACGCACAGAACATCCAGTGCACGCCGCACTTCCAGTACGTCCTTCAGGCTCTTTTCCGTGATCTGGGCTACCTCAGCACCGCGCCTTGGAATCATGATCACCAGCCCTTCCAGTTCAAGTTTGCGGATCGCCTCACGGATCGGCGTCCTGCTGACCCCCAGACGGTTCGCCAGATGAATCTCCATCAGCCGTTCTCCCGGCTTCAGTTCCCCCGTGAGGATTGCTTTGCGCAGCGTATTAAATACAACATCCCGAAGAGGGAGAAATTCATCCATTGCCACCTCAAAACGATCTCTCATTCAACATCACCTTTCTTCCGATTCGCATCTTTCGTTCATGCGTCCTGTCTATCCGTACCCCTCTGAAACGTAGTCACATAAATCTCTCCGGCAAGACCGCTGTCGCCCATAATTCCGGCTGCCTGTTCCGCCTTCCCACGCTCTGTAAAAATACCGAACACGGTAGGACCGCTGCCGCTCATCAGAGCATTCTCCGCTCCCTGAAGGCGCAGCAGCTTTTTTATTTCTTCGATCACCGGATATTCTCTGGCCGTGACCGTTTCCAGCACATTGCCAAGCCTGTCTGTCACCCCTTGCAGGCTGCCTGCCCGGAGTGCCTCGATCATGCCGTCAATGTCCGGATGTTCTGTCAGACTGTCAATTTGCAGGTTTCCGTAAACGAACGCCGTAGATACATCAATGTCCGGCTTTGCCACCACAAGGAATCCGTCCGGCACAGCGGGAAGTTCCGATAAAACTTCACCGATTCCCTCCGCCAGCATAGTACCGCCCACAAGGCAGTAGGGAATGTCCGCCCCCAGCTTCACACCCAGTTTCTGCAGTTCCCTTACAGAATATCCCATTTCAAACAATTCATTCAGCCCATGCATGGCCGCCGCTGCATCCGAACTCCCTCCCGCCATGCCGGCAGCGACAGGAATCCTTTTTGTCAGCGCAATCCTGACACCGCCGTCTATGCCTTTCTCCCGAAACAGCAGCTCCGCCGCCCGGCAGATCAGATTGCTGCCGTCCACAGGCAGTTCTTTCCGGTCTGTCTGCAGTGTAATCCCCGGCTGTGCAGTCTTTTCAAAAACCAGATCGTCACAGATATCCACCGTCTGCATGATCATCCTGACTTCATGGTAGCCGTCCGGCCTGCGCCGCAGGACGTCCAGCCCTATATTAATCTTCGCATATGCTTTTTTCGTGATCCGTTCCATCTTTTTCTCCGTTGTCTGGCAGATTGCATTTTGTATACAATAATTGTACTTAATTATATACAAAACAGGGATGTTTCGTCAAGTTATATCCAGTTTCATCATTGGCCTTTAAGCCGCATGAACACTGGAATCTATTCCTGAATCCCGTTGTATATCACAAAACCATACTTATTGTAAATGCTGTCCATAGTCCTGTTATTCAGGTGTGTTTTGTACATCCTGATATGTAACATACATTGTATCGCCCTCCTTTCTTTCGTCTGGAGGGCAATCTCTACTCTGCCTTCTTTTCTCCATGTCATGAAACAGTCCAAAACGGTCACAAATTTTTTCAAAAAAAATTTTTTACTCCTAATTTTTCCAGAGTTATTGTACGATATAGTATGTAAAAGCAGGGATTTTCTCTGTATGTAACCGGAAACACAATAAAATCACATTCCAAGGAGGGATACCAATGAGCGTAAACGGAGTTACAGGTGCTACAACTACTTACGATACCTATCCGGTAAATCAGACTACGGCTTCGACGGCTGCTGAGGACAAAAATACTACTAACACTTCTGACGACAAGCAGAACAGCGGTGTTGTCTATGAACCGTCAACCGACAAAGGCTCTACAACTGCAAAGACTTACACGCAGAACACGAATTTAGTAAACAAGATGAAAGCTGACGCTGAAGCACATGCTCAGCAGTTACAAAATATTGTACAGCAGTTGATGAGCAAACAGGGCGAGACCTACAATACGGCCAATGACATCTGGTCTTTCCTCGCAAAAGGTGAATTCACCGTAGATGCTGCCACCAAGGCACAGGCTGAAAAGGATATTGCCGAAGACGGGTATTGGGGTGTTCAGCAGACATCTGACAGAATCATTGATTTCGCAACGGCATTGACCGGCGGCGATCCGAGCAAGATTGAAGAGATGCGCGATGCCTTCAAGAAGGGTTACGAGCAGGCTGAGAAGACATGGGGCGGAAAGCTTCCCGATATTTCTCAGAAAACCTACGATGCTGTAATGGAGAAGTTTGACAAGATGGCTGAAGATGCCGGACTTACAACGTCAAACTAGTCTGTATCAACATAATTATATTCTTGATAAAAGAAGCCGGGACTTGTACCCGGCTTCCTTTATTTCATAAGCACAGAGGGACATATCCGCACCGGCATCATAACCAGTAATTTATAGGGTAGCTGCCATTTCATAAATAAGGTATAATGTTTCCATAATAATCCTCATGCATATCGCAAGCCTGCTTGCGATACTGCTTAAATAGAAAGTTGAAAAATCTTTGATTTTTCAATCTAATCCCCATGCATATCACAAGCAAACTTGCTTGCGATACTGCTTAAATAGAAAAATCAATAGAAAGGTCTGGTACATTCAATGATCGAAAGTAACAAAGTAAAGAAAATACTCTACGGCGGGGACTACAATCCGGAACAATGGCCCGAAGAAATCTGGGAAGAAGACATGCGGCTGATGAAGCTCGCACATATAGATGTAGTCACCCTGAATGTTTTCAGCTGGGCGGCTTTACAGCCCTCCGAGGACACCTATTGCTTTGAAAAACTCGATAAAATCATGGAGACAGTCACCCGCAACGGCATGAAAATCTGTCTGGCCACCTCCACCGGCGCGCACCCGGCCTGGATGGCACGGAAATATCCCGATATCCTCAGAACAGACTTCAGTGGCAGGAAGCACAAGTTCGGCAGCCGCCATAACTCCTGTCCCAACAGCCCGACCTACCGTAAATATGCGAAGCGCCTCGCCGAAAAGCTGGCTGAACGTTACCGTTCTTATGACAATATCGTTGCATGGCATATCTCTAACGAATACGGCGGGGAATGCTATTGCGAAAACTGCGAGCGTGCCTTCCGCCTATGGCTGAAAAACAAGTATCAGACCATCGACGCTGTGAATGAAGCCTGGGACACTGCTTTCTGGGGACATACCTTCTATGATTTCGAAGATATTGTACTACCCAATATTCTTTCGGAGCATTTTGCTCCTGAACGGACCACTTTTCAGGGTATCTCACTGGACTACAGGCGCTTCAACTCAGAGAGTATTCTGGACTGCTTCCGTCTGGAGTATGACACAATCCACGCCATCACCCCGGAGATTCCCATCACCACCAATCTGATGGGAACTTATGATGCCTTGGATTATCAGATGTGGGCAAAATACATGGATTTTATCTCCTGGGACAACTATCCGGCCTACAATGCCGCACCGGAGGATACCGCTCTCAGACATGATCTGATGCGCAGCTTAAAACAGGGCAAGCCTTTTGCGCTGATGGAGCAGACACCCAGCGTGACTAACTGGCATCCCTACAATGCACTGAAACGTCCGGGCGTTATGAGGCTCTGGAGTTACCAGGCAGTTGCCCACGGCGCAGATACTGTTATGTTTTTTCAGATCAGACGAAGTATCGGCGCCTGCGAAAAATATCACGGGGCAGTCATTGACCATGCCGGTCACGAAAATACAAGGGTATTCCGGGAGGTCGCCGCTCTGGGTGAAGAACTTGACCGGATCGGTGACCTGACTCTGGGTTCACGCATGAAGTCCAAAGCGGCCATCGTCTTTGACTGGGATAACTGGTGGGCCACCTCTTATTCTGCAGGCCCCAGCGTGAATCTGCACTACTGCGACGAAATCATGAACTATTACAAGGCCTTCTGCGATTTGAATATTCCCGTGGATCTGATCAGTGTCGAGGATGATCTGACCGGCTATTCTTTCGTGGCCGCACCTTTACTGTATATGGTGAAGCCGGGCCATGATGAGAAGATCCGCCGCTTTGTACAGGAAGGCGGCAGATTCCTGACCACCTTTTTCAGTGGATATGTGGACGAGCATGATCTGGTCACAGTGGGCGGCTATCCGGGCAGACTCCGGGATATTCTGGGAATCTGGGTGGAGGAGGAAGACGCCCTTCCCGAAGAAGCCGGCAACCGTTTTACCTATCAGGGCACTGCATATCCTGCCACATTGATCTGTGACCTGCTGCACACGGAAAGCGCCCGGTCCCTCGCCTCCTACGAGCAGGATTTCTATGCAGGTATGCCGGCGCTCACCCGCAATGCCTTCGGAAAAGGATTCGCCTACTATGTTGCGACCCGTTCCGATTCCAATTTCTATCGTACTTTTATCGGCGAAATCTGTGCGGAAGCGGGTATTTTTCCTCTTCTTGACACACCGGACTGCATCGAGGCAGCCGAGCGCATCAACGCAAACGGCTCCTTCCTTTTCCTGCTGAACCATGATGCGCAGACTCATGAGATCACGCTGAACCGGACAGGCAGGGATATCCTGACAGGCACTGAATATAAGGAAGGTGATACTCTGCGTCTTGCAGGCAGAGATGTTGCCATCATACAGACCGTATGACCTCTTCATAATATCATTTTACAAAGTCTCATCTTCCCGCAGAGAGTGCCTGCATTCCAGACATTCTCTGCGGACACATGGTTCGTCCTGTTCCCATCTGCAGCATCATTTCATACAATATTCTCCATTTGTATTTAAAATGTATCTCCCGCCACAGGAATATCTTGTAGGCGCTCCGAAAGCATGATAAAATAAACGCAATAGAGGAGATACTGCCATGAAAATCACAAAAACCAAAAAATCTCTGAAGGAAATCTTATATGTCCTTCTCCTTTTACTTGCCATGATCATTCTGTTTTACTGGTATACGTCCCAGAACCGGGCACGGGTAATCGAACAGAATAAAAATTACGCCTCAGATTCAGCAAAACAGACGGCAGAACAGATCAATGACGAATTTGATAATGCACTCAATCTCATCAACGCCTATTCTTATTTAGTAGGCAAGAGTCTTACAGAACCTGCGATCACTCCCCAGATGCTGGCAGAGATGGAAGAAACCTCCCAGTTTGACAATCTCTTTTTTACTGATCTGAATGGAATGGAATATGCTTCCGACGGGCGGACAGCCAATGCTTCCAGCCGGGCATACTTTAGCGACGGAATAAACGGTAACAGTAATATTACCATCATTTTCGATCCCTACTTTTCCGAAGAAACAGTGACCAGCTTCTATGCACCTGTATATTTTGAAGGGAAAATCACAGGAATTCTCCGCGGTGTCTATCTGGCGGAGCAATATCTGCAGAGTATGCTTGATACGACCTATTTCGGAGAACAGGCCGATACCTTTCTCTGCACACCGGACGGCGGTGTTATCGCAAATTCCGATGATCAGATCTATCAGGGAAACCTGATTGACCTGCTGACCGAATCTGGTGTGATCGATGAGAATACTGCCGCAAAAGCAAAAGACATCTTTACAAACGGCGGCACAGGTTCATTTGTCTGTTCTGAGGAATGTAAGACAGATAACATATGTGTTATTAACTTTCCCGACAAAGACTGTGTTCTGGTACAGATCTTCCCCAAAAACGTTACTCAGGACATGATAAGAACTGAAAATCTGGTCGGCATACAACTGGAAATCATGTTGATCGGGCTGTTTATCATTTATATCATTACACTCCTTGTCCGTGCCGGCCGGGAAAAAAAGATACTGGCTCAGGAGAACCGCGAAATGGGGTACATCATAGACGGCGTTACCACACTCTTTTCCCGTTTTGCCCTGATTGATTTCAGTTCGGACACTTATCAGTATCTGGCCGACACAAGGCCGGAAGCCGGCGGCCTCGCCCGGAAAGGCAGCTACAGCGAACTGTCCGAGCATCTTTGTTCCATCATGGTGGACGAAAATGACCGGCAGGAATTTGCAAGATTTATTAACAGAGATTTTATCATTGAGGCATTGAGCAGCCATAATGACCTGCGCTTTGAATGCCATATTATGCAAAACGGCAATGCAGAGTGGGAACATATGAATATGATCTGCCTTGAGCGGAAAGAGGGCCGCGCCGACAAGATCCTGTTTATCCGGCAGAATATCACGGATCTGAAGGAAAAAGAACTGCGGATCCAGGCCAAAATGTCCATTGCCAACCGCAAGGAAAAACAATACCGGATTGCAGTTACCTCCAACGCATTCTGCACCTTTGAGTTTAATCTGACACAGGATCTGATCACAGGTGATGTCATTCAGAACATAGATGGACAGCAGATTTCTCTTTTGGAAAAAGTCGGTCTGCAGACTCCTTGCAAAGCGTCCGAGTATTTTGAAAAATGGAAAGCCTATGTTTTACCGGAATCTTTAGAAGAATACAGTCATACAATCAACACCGACCGGCTGAAAGAACGTTTTGAGCAGGGAGACTCAGAAGTTGTGGTAGATTTCTGGGGTCTGATTTCCGATGAGGAGCAGATGTGTGTACGCCAGTCCTTTATTATGACACGGGATTATGATACCGAAGATATCGTGGTACTGGCCATGTCCAAAGATATCACGGAGAGCGTTTTAAAACAGAGACAGCAGACGCAGGCTCTGCAGGACGCTTTGATGCAGGCACAACATGCAAACCGGGCGAAGACCACCTTCCTCTCCAATATGTCTCATGATATCCGTACACCGATGAACGCCATTATCGGATTTACGACTATTGCAGTTACGCATATTGACAATAAGGAACGTGTAAAAGACAGCCTGCAGAAAGTTCTTTCCTCCAGCAACCATCTCTTGAGTCTGATCAACGATATTCTGGATATGAGCAGAATCGAGAGCGGCAAGGTTCAGATCAAAGAACAGGAATGTAATATTTCCGAATTAATGCATAATCTGGTAAATATCATTCAGCCCCAGGTAAAGGCAAAGCAGCTTGAGCTGTTCATTGATACCTTTGAGGTGGCCAACGAAGACGTGATTGCCGATGCACTTAAAATGAATCAGGTATTCATCAATCTGATGAGCAATGCGGTGAAATACACGCCTGCCGGTGGAACAGTCTCCTTCCGCATTATGCAGAAGACCACATTCCGCCACGGATACGGCGATTATGTTTTTATTGTCAAAGACACCGGCATCGGCATGTCACCGGAATTTGTGCAGCATATTTTTGAGCCTTTTGAACGTGAATCCACTGTAACGCAATCCGGTATCCAGGGCACCGGACTTGGCATGGCGATCACCAAAAATATCGTGGAAATGATGAGTGGTACGATTTCCGTGGAAAGTGAGCCGGGCAAAGGAAGCACCTTTACAGTAGAACTTACCCTGAAGCTGCAGGATACCGAGAAAAATGCTGAGCAGTTGAAAGAACTGAGCGGCCTTCGTGCTATGGTAGTGGATGATGATTTTAACGTCTGCGACAGTGTGAGCAAAATGTTAAAACAGCTGGATATGCGTGCCGAGTGGACCACTTCCGGCAGAGAAGCCGCTTATCGCGCCAATGCAGCATATGAGGAAGGCGATCCCTACCATACCTATATCATTGATTGGCAGATGCCGGAAATGAGCGGCGTAGAGACCGCACGTAAAATACGACACGTGGCTGGCGAAGATGCTCCCATCATCATTCTGACTGCATATGACTGGTCTGATATCGAAGATGAGGCAAAAGAAGCCGGTGTTACAGCTTTCTGTGCAAAACCGCTCTTTATGTCCGACCTTAAGGCGGCACTGCTTGCGGCCAACAACCTGAATGACAAGGATGAAAGCGCCGCTGCATGGACTTTGGCAGATTTCAATGGAAAACGCATCCTGCTGGTGGAAGATATCGAATTGAACCGTGAGATTGCAGAAGTAATCCTAACCGAATCCGGTTTTGTCGTGGAATCCGCACCGGATGGAACTGATGCCGTGGCAATGGTAGAACAGTCAGAGGAATATTATTATGACGCTATCCTTATGGATGTGCAGATGCCTATCATGAACGGTTATGAAGCAACACGCACGATCCGGAGCATGGCAAGAGATGATGTCAAAACACTGCCCATCATCGCCATGACTGCCAACGCATTGGAAGAAGATAAAGAAGCCGCTCTGAAAAACGGCATGAACGCCCATATTGCGAAACCGCTCGACATGGATATCTTTATATCTGTCCTTAAAGATTTTTTGAGTTGAGAACCGGATTCAGTTCATAACTCAGCATTTCTTTTTTGAAATTTGTATACAGTCACAAAAACTAAGAATCCCATCGAAGAAACGGCGGGATTCTTAGTTTTTTGCACAATCATTTAAAACACAAACTGCACCAGCAACATATAACAGACCGTTCCTCCTGCTATGGATAGCAGCATCTGCCTCTTAAAGAGATGCAGCCCGGCCACCACAGCAATGCTGATCAGTTCCGGTATTCCATGGCTTCCGGCAGTCAGGCTGACATTCTTCAGACAGTAAATCACCAGCATTCCAAACACTGCCGCCGGAAGGACTTTGCCCAGATACTGTATATATTCAGGTGTAGGTTTCCCTTCCGGGAAAACAAGAAACGGAACAAACCGCGTTATCATTGTCCCGACAATCACCATGCCGATTGTAATGATCTGTTGTGTTATTGTCATAATATACCCCGTTTCAAAGCGTCATAAATTTACGACTAAAATAGATTATCAGACTTTTTCACTCTTTCCATCTCTTGTCCAAAGGCCTCTTAAGCAGTGTCAGTACCCCCAGAATCCCAACCATGGCCGGTATTATGAAATCATCCGCCCCGAACGCGGTCAGGCACAGCAGCGAAATGCCGACCCCGACCATCGCACTGACATGATTTTTCTCCTTCATCCACTGTTCCAGGAAGATCACGACAAACATCGCCGTCATGACAAATTCAATACCTTCCGTATTAAAATGAATCAGCGAGCCAAAAATACCGCCCAGCGTGGCACCAAAAACCCAGTAGAAATGATTCAGGAGTGTGACAAAGAACATAAACCAGCCCCGGTCAACCCCTTCCGGAATATCAGCCGTATAATTGATGGAGAAACTCTCGTCACACATCCCGAAGATCAGATACAGATCTTTCAGACCGTGCCCGCGGTACTTGTCCAGCATGGAAATCCCGTAAAACAGATGCCTTGCATTGATCATAAGCGTCATCGCCAGAGCCTGCAGCGGATCAAACGCGCCCAGAAGCAGGTTGACTGTCACAAACTCCACGGAGCCTGCAAAGATTGTCAGACTCATCAGCATCGGATACCAGAAGCCAAATCCCGACACATTCATATAAATTCCGTATGTCATCCCCAGAAACCAGAATCCTGCAAAGATCGGAATCGTATGCGGGAAGGCAGCCTGAAATGCACTTTTCAATTTCGTCTTGTATGGCATGGCGTTTTCTCCTGCAGTAAACTTACTGCATTATCATACCACCCCATACGCTCAGATTCAAATATAATATTTTCACGGGATCTCCCAATCCATGATAAGAAGTGAGATTTTAAAAAAACGTTTTTCAGATGTCTTAGAAAATCTCTTCCTATTATTTAATCCAGCATGATCTCTTTCACGGAAAGCTTCTCCATTTTCTTCGCATACACCCGCATAATGCCTTCATAGAGCAGGACAAACACCGCCAGAGTAACGACCAGCGCCAGAACATCGAACCCGTATTCCGGCACCCCTTCCATATCCGCAAAAACAATCTCCACCGCAATCTTTAAAAGTCCGTACTGATAGACCGTGCCCACCGCAAACCCGATATAAGCCCAGGGTCTGTAGCCTCCCAGCACCGCTTTCGCACACTCTCCTGTCTCGTATCCGAACACTTTCAGCATGGTAATGGTTTTGGCGTTTGCCTTCATCACAGAGGTGGTGGCAATCAAAAGCGTCACACACGCCAGCGTCATACCGATTCCCATGATCATCACCGACATCATGATGCTTGCAAGTTCATCTATGCCAAGCGACATCTGCATCATGGAAGCAAAACAAAATACCGCAAAGGTAATAAAAAACACCAAAGATTTCCGCTGTCTGACACTGCTCTTTCTAAGTTCCGCCAAAAAGGGCAGATCCGTTTCCTTTTTCGCTTTGACCACTTTATCATTCACCGCCTCTCTCATCAGAGAAAGAGCCGGCACTTTCAACCTATGAAAGCTGTATAAAACCGCCAGCAGTGCGAAAAAGACAGTGGGAAAGCCTACCAGCGCCACAAACAGCCCCGGATGAAATGCTGCGTCAAACGCCGGGAAATACCCCTCCCCATTCTGCAGCTCATAAAATTTGGGCATAAGCAGATGTGCACCCAGATATCCTGCCGCCGTACCCGCAAACACGCTTACGCCGAACACGGCAAAACCTCTTGCCACGGCAAACCGTGAATAACCCAGCGCTTTCAGAATCCCCAGCTGCTTCTTGTGGGTATCCACATAGTGACCGATATAGAAGCACAACAGCACCACACTGGTCAACAGCAGACATCCGCCGCACAATGCACTGATCATCTTCGCTGTGCTTCGCATCGCCTCGTACAGAATCTTTGCCATTTCCCCGGTGATCTGCTCTTCGATTGCCGTGATGTCTATGTAATAGTTCAGAAAAAGTGTACACACCAGCACGGCACAGAAACTCACGATCAAAATACCGATCATCTTAAAGATATCTTTTAAACTGATTATCATCTAAATCCTCCCTGATTCTGCTTTCCGGAATCTCGCATCCTCCAATGCCCTACCACGCAATCTCATATGCTGTCTTCTGTTCCGCATTGCGGCAGGTCTCCACAATCTTTCCGCTGTTCATACGGATTACTGTATCCGCCATCTGTGCGATATTCTGATTATGCGTAACCATGACCATGGTAAAACCAAGCTCTTTTTTCAGTCTGCAGATGTAATCCAGAACCTGTCTTCCTGTAGCCTCATCCAGTGCCCCCGTAGGCTCATCCAGATAAAGAACCTTCGGTTTCTTGGCAAGAGCCCTGGCCACAGAAACTCTCTGCTGTTCACCGCCGCTTAATTCATGAGGGTATTTCATGCGCTTTTCTTCCAGTCCCACGGCCTTGATCGTCTCACGGTATTCTTTGTTGCCCGCAAGGTCAGCACCCATTTTCACATTTTTATCCACATTCAGATTCGGAAGCAGAAAATACTGCTGGAAAATATAGCCGATGCAGTCTTTTCTGAATTTCGTCAGTTCCCTGTCATTCATGGAAGATATGTTCTGCGCGTCATAGCAAACCGTCCCTTCATCCGCCGGTTCCAGTCCCGAAATCACATTGAGCAGAGTGGATTTGCCGGAGCCGGATGTGCCCAGTATGACAACAAACTCCCCGTCCTCCACCGTGAGCGACACCCCTTTAAGCACCTCATTCCGGCTGTCTCCTGTCCCGTATGACTTATGTAAGTTTTCGATCTTTATCATGATTTCCTCCGTTTCTGCACCTCTGTTTCCCCGATGATTAAGACACCATATAGACAAGTGTCTGCGCTTCTTTATGCTTCACTCATTTGTCGCCTTCTCTTACCAGCATCATCAGTCCGGTAAAAATCTGCGTCATTCTGTCCCCGATCTGTTCCACCGTGTAGCTGCACAATCCGGTGGCACACATTGCCGCAATACCATGGGTGTATGTCCACAAATGCTGGTAAATCATATCCGCGGCTTCTCTGGTGACCACATATTTCTGTACCGATTGCAGAATCTCTTCATAACTGGCATCTATCTGCGGCAGAATACTCTCCACGCCATATTTTCCTGGCACAGCGCTCATGAAAAGAAGGTGAAACAGCATCGGCTCCTCCATCGAGAACTTAATGTATTCCATGCCCACTCCTTTAAATGCCAGTTCCTGCTTTAATCCTTCAGCAACATACTGTCCGTAAACTTCCTTCGCCCGGGCGATCACTTCCATTTTGACCTCTTCCATACTTTCAAAAACCGTAAAAACGGGCCGGGCGGAACTTTGCAGCCTTTTACCTAATTCTCTGGCGGTAATCTTATCGAAGCCTTCTGTCCTTGCAATCTGAAAGGCCCCTTCAATGATTTCTTCCCGGGTAAATTTTGCTTTTGGCGGCATAATGTATCCCTTTCTAAAACATGTGTTTTAAATCGCACGTTTTATTATATGCACTCCAAAATCATTTGTCAATACAGCAGTGGAATTTCCTAATACAACAAAAAATATCACCCCCTGCTGCCAGGAGATGATAATATCCATTTTTATAAAAGTCAAATACTGATACGAAACCGCCGCTCGTTGAAATATACAGCGATTCCCGATTACATCGTGATCCACCCGAACACATTCGCAATAGAACTGAGCAGAATGATCACAATACAGATCGGTGCCAGATATTTCATGAAAAAGCAGTACATTTTCTTACGCTTAAACCTGGATGACTGTTCCACTTCCTGTATCACCTGATCGAGCCCGGCCACACGGGTGACCAACAGGCAGGTAGCCAGCGCCGCCACAGGCATCATAAGCGAATTTGTCAGGAAATCGAAAAAATCAAGAATCGACATGCCAATCACCTTGACAAAATCAAGCACCCCGAATCCAAGGGCCGACGCAGAACCGAGCAGAACCATGATAACACCCATAAGAACAGTGGCTTTATGCCGGCTCAGTCCAAGCTGGTCCTCAAAAGTAGAAACGCCGGACTCGGCCAGAGAAATGGCGCTGGTCAGCGCCGCCAGCAGCACCAGCAGGAAGAACATAATACCTGCCCCCGTTCCGAAGCCCATACTCGCAAACACTTTCGGAATGGTGATAAACATCAGCGAAGGCCCCGCCTGCAGCGTATCCGGATCGCCGCCGGAGAAGGCAAAGACAGCCGGAATGATCATCAATCCTGCCAGCATGGCAATACCCGTATCGAAGATCTCCACCTGTGCCGTAGACTGCTCGATGTCAACCTCCTTTTTCATATAAGAACCGTAAGTGTACAAAATTCCCATGGCAATGGACAGTGAGTAGAACATCTGCCCCATGGCCGCAACCACCGTCATCCAGGAAAAGTTCTCAAAATTCGGAATCAGGAAATATTTCACGCCTTCTAACGCCCCCGGTCTCGTCATGGAATATCCTGCCACAAATACAGCCAGTATCACAAGTAACGGCATCATCACCTTGGAAACCCGCTCCACCCCGTGCTTCACGCCGGCAAACAGAACCACGATCACCACCAGACTAAACAGCAGAAACCAGACTTCCGCACTGATCCCGTCCGAGATAAAACCTGTAAAATAATCGTCCTGTGCCAGAACCTGGGTGCCGCCCCGCAGATACTCAAAGAGATATTTTACCACCCAGCCGCCGATCACGCTGTAATAGGGCACGATCAGCATCGGGATCACCGCGTTGATCCAGCCGCCCAGCTTAAAGGGAAGCTTCTCCGAAAAAGCCTGAAACGCGCCTACCGGGCTTTTTTTCGTCATACGCCCCAGAGCCGTCTCCGACACGATCAGCGCATAGCCGAAGGTCAGCATCAGAATCAGATAGGTCAAAAGAAAAATGCCGCCGCCATATTTCGCCGCCAGATAAGGAAACCGCCAGATATTGCCAAGCCCCACTGCCGAACCGGCCACTGCCAGCACGTATCCCAGCTTTCCTGAGAAAGTGCTTCGTTTCTTTCCCGTATGTGATGAAGTAGTCTTTTCATTTCCTGCCATGTTGATTTCATACCTTTCTTTCGTTTGCAAATTATCCTCGTTGTTTAGTCCGTAACATGTGCTTTATCCCGCAACTCCTTCTCCTTACACGGTCACCGCCTCTGTTCACGCCAAAATACCCTTCCTGCCAGAACAGGAATTGAATAGAAGCAAAACAGATAAACGAACTATAATTCAGCTTAACATCTGCGGCACACACATTCAAGTAATATCAGAAAAATATGCACAGTACTATGCCTCTGCTCTCCCTGTCGGTTCTTCTTTTGATCACTGACAGTACTGCACACTTTTTAAATTTCTACGCTTATTCAAGTTCGCGAAGCGAATCTCGTAAACGAGCTATGCTCGTTTTTTTTTTACAGATTGTTCATTTTTTCATACAAGCGTACAACTGATTGATACTGAACATAACATAATATATAATATAATATGCGTCAAAATATGACGAACATTCTTAAGCATATGCCCTGTTTCTTTGTCTGTTCGGACATCAGGCATGACAAAAATTTCATTTTTATGACTTTGATGATTACACATCAGGCAATAAGACAGTAAGGCAAAATTAAAGTTGTATTGGAGGAATTTTTAACATGGAGAAAAACGTACCTAAGGTCTCATTCTGGAGCCGCATTACAACACAATTAGTGTTAATGAATCTTGTACTAATGGTTGTTTTCGGCATTTACTTCGGAAGCAGCATCACTAATTTCCAAAGTACAATTGAACAATGTAACAAAATCAGTGATACATATCTTTCCGCAATGGTGCTCAGAGGCGATATGAAGAAAGATTATGAAAAGGTACAGCGATATATTTATGCGTATCTGGCCACTTCCGAAGCCGCTGAAAAGGAACACCTGCTGGAAAATATAGATAAGCGGTATAACGAGCTGAATGATGCCATTGAACAGCTTAAGGGCTATCTGGAAGGAAATACAGATGTAAATATCGAAGAAATGAAATCCGGTCTGCAGGCCTATACGGAAAACGCCAAAAGCGCTTTGCTTTCCTCGGAAGGAAAAAGTACAGAAACCGTTGTAGAAGAAATCGATGCTCTGGAAGCAGAAGATGAAAAATTTGACAGCAATCTGGAACTTGCCAATGCATTCTTTGAACAGTCCATTATAAACTTGCGTCAGGAACAGCAGGATATGTATAACCGCACGATCAAGACAAGTATTCTGGGGGCCATTGCCATCTTTGTGATCATCGGCATCAATCAGATTCTGTTCCAGAATAATGTAATACGGCCGATCAAAAGGTCTTCCCGTGAACTGCAGCAGATGGTCGATGATATCAATGAGAACAGAGCCGACATGAACGGCCGCCTTACCACCCGTACCCGGAGTGAGCTTTCCATACTGATCGGCGGAATGAATAACTTTCTTGATACGCTGCAGGCTATTATCACCAAAGTGTCTGACAGCACCAGGGCACTGGCAGAGTCCAACAGCCAGATCGTCACTATGGTTAATACTGCCAACACAAATATTACAGAATCCTCTGCTGCTTTAGAGGAACTCGCCGCTAACATGGAAATGGTCTCCAATACTTCTGACGGCATTCAGGATACCATCGGGGATGTCAAAAATCAGGTAGATATTCTCTGGAACGAGGCAAACAACGGTTCGCAAAAAGCCGTCCAGGTATCCAATGCCGCCAGAGAAATGAAGGAGCATATCACTAAAGTCAAACACCTTACGGAAAACAAAATCCGTGAGATTACAGAACTGCTGAACCGCTCCATACAAGACAGTGAAAAAGTAAACAAGATCAATACACTGTCAGAAACAATCATGGATATTGCCAACCAGACCACTCTTTTGTCACTGAATGCTTCCATTGAGGCCGCCAGGGCAGGCGAGGCAGGCCGCGGTTTTGCCGTAGTAGCCGGCGAGATCAATTCCCTCGCTGACAACAGTGAAAAAACAGCGCAGGACATCCAGCATATCAATCAGGAAGTCATCAGGGCAGTCCAGGAATTAGCCGACAATACATCTGAGGTTCTGGAATATGTCAACAGCAACGTGCTCAAAGACTATGATCAGTTTGTGGATGCGATGGATGAATATGTGGACAATATGGAATCATTCTATACGATCCTGCAGAACTTCTCTAACAGTTCGAAGGGATTAAATGACAGCATGGGAAACATTATTCACTCTGTCGGCTCCATCACCAACGCCATGAGCGAAGGTTCTGAGGCCGTCAACCTTTCCGCTCAGAATGCAGTCAGTCTGGTGGACAAAATGAGTGAAGTCCAGAGTGCTGTAGATGTGTGCCGTGGAGTAAGCAATTCATTGGAACAGGAAATCAGACATTTTTCCACTGACGGGATATAAAAAATACCGAAATCCCCATGCCGATCGTCCAGCCCACAGGCCAGGAACACCAGATCCCGATGGAAGATGCAAACACTGCTGACAAAATAAATGCCAGAACCACACGTAGAATCAGATCCGTGAAGGTAGCGATCACAAACTGCCGCATGGCACCCACGCCCCGCAGGATCCCGTCCGCTACCAGCTTCACGGAGATCACAAAATAAAACGGCGAAAGAATCCACAGGAAATACCGCCCGGTCATAAGGGCTGTGGCGGAACTTTCCTCCATGAACAACAGCAGCAGGTATTTTCCGAAGGCTATATAAAGCACACAAAAAGGAATGCACAGACACCATACCAGCCGCAGTCCTGCACCAAATCCGGCACGAATCCTGTCATGCCTGCGGGCTCCCAGATTCTGTGCCGCAAAATTGGAAATGCCGTTGCCGATGGTGGTAAAAGAAGTGATCACCAGATTGTTCAGCTTGACAGCCGCCGAATAACCGGCGGCAACACTGACTCCAAAGCCGTTGATGCAGCCCTGGATCATCATATTTCCCACGGAGATAAAAGACTGCTGTAAAATACTCGGTATCGCGATCACCGCGATTTTTCCCAGCAGATCCCATGAAAAAACACTTATCTTCCCTTCTGTTCTGACGCCTCCCAGTCTCCTTAATACAAGAATAACAGAGAAGACGCAGCTTACCCCCTGGCAGAGAAAAGTCGCCCACGCAACACCGGCAATACCCATGGAAAAGCTTTTTACAAAAACGATATCCAGCAGAATATTGGCACTGGAAGAAATTGCAAGAAAGATAAAGGGCGTTCTGGAATCTCCCAGCGCTGAAAAGATCCCCGTGGCAATGTTATAAAAGAACAAAAACGGAAGTCCCCAGATATAAATATTCAGATATAGAGAAGAATCTTCCATGATCTCCGGCTGCGTTTTCATCAGGCGCAGCATCGTGTCGCAGGACAGCAGGCCTGCCAGCATCAGAATGCCGCACAGAACACCGCTGGCAGTCAGCGCAGTGTAAACAGCCGCTTTCATAGTCTTATAGTCCTTTGCCCCGAAAAGCTGCGACACCGTGACAGAACATCCGATGTTGCACCCGAAGGCAAAAGCAATAAAGATCAGCGTAATATTATAGCTGTTGCCTACCGCCGCCAGCGCATTCTCTCCGATAAACCGGCCTGCCACCAGCGAGTCGGCTATGTTATACAACTGTTGAAACACAATGCTGCCAAACATAGGCAGACAGAACATCCATAAAATTTTCCGGGGATCTCCCTGTGTCATGTCTTTATTCATAAATCTTTCATTCCTTTACTTTTTTAGACTTTTTCAAGAATCAATTCCGCCCGTCCCTTCATCAGACAGCCGCAGCGTTTCCCCTTATCCGTCTTCTATGTTTTCCGTCTGTACTATCCGGCCTTCGTTCGTCTCCTTTGGCAGTTCTTTTCCACATGCTGCAAGCACACCGGCTGTAATCAGCAATAACGCGCCGCCTCTGATCCTGTTCCTCCACTTTGCCATGCTGTCAGCTTTCATTCGTATCGCCTCTTTTACCCTTCTGCATATACTACCTTGTTTTTTCTCCATGAAAAAGTACAAGACAGTGTCTTGCCCCGTCCTGTACCTTTTCACATATATAATATCACAAAGTATAATCTGCCGCAATCCACTGACAGTATGAACTGCCTCCCCATTGCATGTATTTAAGTCTTATAAAGCTGGAAAGCGCTCATCTCACCTTTACAAACATCCTCCTGATTAACAGCAGCGCCACGGCACTGACCGCCGCATACACAATCACCACCATTGCCGTATACGAAATCACCACATTCCCCGCCGCATAGCTCACATACGCTCCCATGACGTCCTCAAGGTTGAACGCCCTGACCGGAAAAAGATAATTGATATGGTTCCACAGACCGCTCTTCTTACTCATCGGGATGAACGCCGGCGCGATGATAAACGCCACACCGATGACCAGCGTTGCCAGCGATGAGCGCAGACCCGCCGAGCAGCACATAAGTGCGAGCGCAATTGCAGACCCGATCAGCAGAAGAAGCCCGAACATCCCCAGACATGTCTGTCCTATGGTCATATTATACGGTATTACCGGATTCCACAGCTGTATCGGCAGATCCGCCCCCGGCAGTCCCAGAAGCAGCGCGACAGGCACGACCGCAAGCAGCGCTCCGCCCGTCAAATATCCCACTGTAAAGAGTGCAGCAACCCCGATTTTCGACCGCACCAGCCTGTCCTTGCCGTATTTCGTCGTAAGCAGCAGATACGCCGCACCGGACTCATATTCCGAGGAAAAAACAGAACTTACACATATGACAACGACAAACCACAGATAAAATCCCGCGAACAACAGTTCTCCCACTTGATTCATCACTCTCTTGCTGCCCCAGCGAAGCGGCACGTTCGTCCGGCCGGCTTTCGCGATCCAGTATGCTTTCTCTGCCTCCGTATAGTTGCCGTATGAGAAATCCATATTAAGATAATCCGTGATCTTCTCCATGCGATGCTCATAAAAATGCGCGCCTTCACTCACGTCAACCTTATCCAGTGCATCCATATCCGTATTTTTACTCCGCATATCCGTATAATTCTTAGACACAAAATAGAACATGTCGCCCAGCGGTCTGATGATTTCCGTATATGCGTCATCACTCTCAAGATCTATACCGCGGCTCTGGATGTCCCTGATCAGATCCGTCACATACGCTTCCGTGATGACATCCGTCTGCGACTGCGCCAGTTCTTCCTGCATCCGGTATGCCGCGACTCCCTCTATGTAACTGTCCGTCGCGGCATCATAGCAGCTTTCCTGTGTAATATAGTTGTACACACAGATGCCGATCAAAAGATACCCCAAAAGCATTGCAGCCACATTCAGTCTTCTCTCAAATATTTTCTTCCATTCATATCGCATCATAGTTTCTCCATTTCTGCGCTGCTTTTGTCTCAACTATGTTGAGACGTCGCATTAAACGAGTTTGTGGCAAGCAACGCGCAGACACAAATCTCGCGATTGAAAATTTTAATTTTCAATCTTCCATCTCTCTCCTCGTATAATAAGTTTGTAAGCAAGAAAAACCGTTTCTCCCGCCCCGTTCACCGATTGCACACTTCACATCCGTCTGTTCATCATTCACTGAAGTAAAAGAGATACAGCTTCTCCAGATTAAACTTCTCCGGTTCTTCAGTTCCCGCAACTTCCAGATAATGCTCTTTTAAATCTTCCAGCGTTCCCTGTGCAATAAACTGTCCCTGTTTCATCAGAAAAATCCAGTCTGCGATCTCTTCCACATCTGATACGATATGCGTAGAGAGAATGACAATCCGATCCCTGCCGAGCTCCGCAATCATGTTGCGGAAACGCACCCGCTCTTTCGGGTCAAGCCCTGCCGTCGGTTCATCCAGAATCAAAATTTTCGGGTCGTTTAACAATGCCTGCGCGATCCCCAGCCGCTGCCGCATACCGCCCGAAAAGGTTTTGATCTTATGCCGCATTTCAGCTTCCAGCCCCACCTTTTCCAGCAGAATCTTACTCTGCTTTCTGGCATAACTCCGGTTCAGCCCCTTCAGCGATGCAATATACAACATAAATTCCATGGCTGAAAAATTAGGATAATAACCAAAATCCTGGGGCAGATATCCCAGCAAATCCCGATACCGGCTTCCCATGTCTCCAATTTCCTCGCTGTCCAGACGTATCTCACCGCTGCTGATCTTTGCGATGCCGCAGATCATGCGCATTAAAGTTGTTTTGCCCGCACCATTGGCACCCAGCAGACCATATACGCCCTCTTTTAAGACTACATTCAGGCGGTCTACCACGATCTTATTCTTATACTGTTTTGTAACCCTGTCTAATATCAGTTCCATTGCTTTCATCCTCTCATCTGTCCTGCTGCCTGCCGGCCATACTTTCAATGCCGGCTTTTCCCTTATACCGCTCTTTCTCTTCCTGATCCGCCTCCCGGAACATTGAAAAAATCCGGCACATACTATACGATGCTCTCATAACTTGACAATTTCCTGTTCAAATACACCAGCTGACACGCGCCAGACACGATGCCAATCCCGCATACCATACACCACACTCTGAAATATACCGGCTGATACCACTCCAAATATTCCGTATTTCCGATGGTCATCAGACCCGTCATCAATGCGTACAACCCGACCGCCGCGCTCCGCAGCGTTTCTCCCTGAAAGTGCTGCATCAGGCCAAACAATATGGCCGTCACAACGATCATGGGCGTAAATCCGTACACGAGAAGCTGCTCCGGCTCTGCCTCTGTACGGGAATGCAGGCAGAGAATACAGATCACCAGAATCATCGAATGTACCACGCAGAGCGCCAACATACGAATCATCACCACACTTCGCAGAGAATACTTCGTCGCATACTCTATTTCCAGCATACTTCTCTGATACACTTTCGTGACCTGTTCCACGGTCAGAAGCACAAGCAACGGGGTCAGAATCGAGACTGTCACTAAAATCCCGTTTCCGCTGTCCCTTCCCCAGAAATCTGACACGCCATACCGCATCATATACCAGAAAACCAGAATCCACAAAGCCTGCCAGAGCAGACAGTACCGGCCCAGATACCCAATCTGGTCCCATACAAAATTCCACAGAGTTCCCCGGATACGGACCAGCCCGGACATATCTGAATCTTCCACACTTGTCTGCAGAAGTTCACGAATCCTGCATTCTCTGTTTTCCGGCACAATTTTCTCACTTACCGCCGCATATTGTTTCAGTTTTTTCTCAATTTCTTTTTGTCCCATAAGTGCCTCCTTCCATTGCGGCTAACAATTCCAGCCCCTTTTTCACCCGGTATTTAGCCAAAGATGTGCTGATTCCAAGAATTGACCCGATCTCTCCATACCGCATATTCTGGAAATACCGCAGTATGACCGCCTCCCCGAACTCTTCCGGCAGACTCATGACCATCTGCCTGATGACCACTGTTTCCTCCATTTCCTGTCCTGCTTCCTGTTCCGGAACTTCCGCCATAAAAAGAGGCCGCTTTTTCCTGTAATAGTCGCGGCATTTATTCCCGGCGATGGTATACAGATAGTTCTTTATTTTGCCCATGTGGCGGTATTCCTGATAGTGCTCGATAAAACTTACAAAAGTATCCTGACACAGATCTTCTGCCGTAACGCGGCTTTCTACATGATGATAGCAATAACGGAATATCTCGTCATAATACTTCCGTATGAATTTCTCAAGCACATAACCACCTCCCTCTCACGGATCCGTCACTATTGTCCCATACCAGAACAAATTTTTGTACATTCCCCATACGCCATAAAAAGATTGCTTTTTCCGGCCTTAAGTGCACTCTTGCAGGCTCTTTGTACCATCATGTTGTCTTAGCAACGGTAAAAGTATGTTACATGCAACAGCCTCTCTATCCTTTATAACGATTGAAAAGCATAAAAAGTCAAAAAAATCCCACCCTGTCAGATAAATTTATCATCAGCTTATCATCCTGAGCGGGAATTTCATACGACAAATATTCATAATTCATTATACCAGCATATCTACCATGCCTGCGAAACAAATTCATTAAAGTCAAGGACCAGATCTTCATAGATCCCGGCCCTGATCTTTTCGGAAAAAGCATGCAGTACAGGTCCGGCCTCATGTTCCAGGTCATATACTGTAACGCTTTGCTGCTGGGGGTCTACAATCCAGTATTCCCTCATGCCCGCTGTCTGGTATAAGGCAAGCTTCCTTACATAATCCATATGCTTACTGGACGGCGATACAATTTCAATCACCCAGTCCGGTGCCCCGTGGCAGCCCCTGTCATCCACCTTGTTCCTGTCACAGATCACGGAAATGTCAGGCTCCACATAATTATAGTCATCGTTCAGTATGTATACCGCAAACGGTGCCGGAAGCACTCTGCATGGACCATTATGCTCCATAACATGTATTGCAATCTTTGCATTAAGCCAGCTAAGCATACTCTGATGTGTAAATGTCGGACATGCCATCTCAAACATTTCCCCATCGATCAGTTCTGCCCGTTTTCCCTCGGGAAGAGCCTCGATATCCGCCACCGTATAAATTTTCTTTGAGTCCGCTCCCATAAATATTTCCTTTCTGTTCAGTACTGTATTCCCCATAAAAACCTCCTTCTTCGGCAGATGGTTTCTATGGGGAACCGCCTGACTTCCCCTAAAGATCCACGTTAGGTGCCATCTGGCAGTTATCACCGATTTTGGTCTTTGGCTGTCATAAGTTTAAAACCATTTCGAGATACGCCGCAATTCCGTCTTCATCATTGCTGCCGATTATCAGATCTGCCTGCGCTTTCACTTCGTCGATCGCGTTTCCCATGGCGACACCCGTCCCGCATAACCGCAGCATACCAATATCCGCATAGTCATCCCCGAAGGCTGTCATCTCCTCCGTCCGAATGCCGCACACTGCACCCATCTCACGGATCGCATTTTCTTTGGTAGCACATTTCTTCGTGAATTTATACCAGAATCCATCGGAAAATCGCACAAAGTCACAATCCGGAAGTTCTACACATAACCTCTCAGCAAGACTATCATCGAAAATTTCCACGCACATTTTTAAAGAGTTCTCATGGAAATCCTCAAAATCCGTATAAGTACTGTCTCCCCAGCTTTCGTCCTGTTTCTTAGGGTCGATCTTATAATTCCAGTAATGGGCATCAACGGTGTCAATGGTGATCTCGCAGTCACGGCCGCATACTTCTCTGGCCCTGGCGATCATTTGTCTCGTCTCCTCCCCGGAAAATTCCGCCTTGTATATGTATTCCCCATGATATTTCACCAGAGCGCCGCCGCTTACGATCAGCACATCCGGTTGTAATTCCCGGATAAAAGTCAAAGCATTTTGTTCACCTCTGGAAGTGGATACACCGATCAAAATCCCCTGTTCTCTGCAGTTCTGCAATGCATTGCAGGTTCTTCGCGAAATGGTTTTGTCACTGCGCAGCAATGTGCCGTCCAGGTCAAATAATAAAAGTCTGCATGTGTTCATATGTTCCTCCGTTTCCATGTGCTGTAACAGCTGGTGTACTGTCTCATTATTGTCTCACACTTCCTCTTCATCCGCAATGAAACATTGAATCCCCGACAACTATCCCGTATACTGAAATCAGGCATACCACAATATTATACA
Organism: uncultured Lachnospiraceae bacterium; assembly: GCA_910586615.1. Classification (GTDB taxonomy): domain Bacteria; phylum Bacillota; class Clostridia; order Lachnospirales; family Lachnospiraceae; genus UBA3282. The sequence continues at coordinate 10,529 of CAJUJP010000011.1, read as the reverse complement.
TGCCGCTCATTGCCTGTACTGTTCCTGTGATATCTGCTGAAAGGATAATCCATGAAAATCGACCGCCTGTACGCCATCACCCTGTATCTTCTAAACCACGGAAAAACATCCGCAAGCGAACTCGCCAACCATTTCGAAGTATCCCTACGGACCATACAGCGGGACATAGACTCTCTGTGCCTGGCGGGAATCCCGGTCATCGCAACAGCGGGCGCTGCAGGCGGCTATGAAATATCCGGACGTTACAGGCTGGAGAAAGGTTTTGCCACCCCGGACGATTATTCTAATATCCGTACCGCACTTCAAGGCCTGATCTCGGCGACCGCTGACCCCAGTGCCAGACATACATTAGAAAAAATCGTCCATGCCCAGCGTCCGGACGATAACGGAATTATTCTGGATTTTTCGGTTTTACAGGAAACCGCACCGCACACTTTACAGCTGCTACAGACCGCTGTAAGAGAAAAACGTGCCGTGGAGTTTACTTATACGAATAATAACCAGGAGACCCGTTCCCATACCGTGGAACCGATCGCCGTCATCTACCGGTGGTACGCGTGGTATCTGCTGGCCTGTTCCAAAGTCAGAAATGACTACCGCACCTACAAACTTGTGCGGATGAGCCATGTGAACATAACCGATATCCCCTTTACCAGAGACCACGAATCCGCAGATGCGATTCTGCACAGGATCGATCAGACTGACGCCCGCCAGTACACTGAAATACTCCTCAAATGCAGCGCATCTGCGAAAGCACGGGTCATCGAATATCTGAAGGGAACTGTAACAGAAGAACGAGAAGACGGCGGCGCGCTGATCAGAGCAACTGTCGTCGAAAACGAGCAGTTCTGGATCGGAACGCTGTTATCGCTGGGCGGCAGCGTTGAAGTAATCTCTCCTGATAACATAAGAAAGCGACTGCTTACGGCCGCAGAAGAAATTGTTTCGGTATACAAAAGTTAATCTCGTAGAGATTAACTTTATGAGTTTGCTTCGCAAACTCAAATATGCGGTAAATCTCTTTTAATCTCTGCGAGATTAACTTTGTGAGTTTGCTTCGCAATCTCAACTATGCGGTAATTTTTCTAATCTCTGCGTGATTAACTTTATAGTTTATGAGTTTTGCTTCGCAATCTCAACTATTTTCTTATTTATGACACGCTGTTGTCGTATATCGGGTGCTATTCTATAGCAGGATGATGAACTTGAAAACACAACAGCACAGAAAGGAGCTGCCTATGAACCCATACGAAACATGCCCTGTATTTGAAAGCGAAAACTATCTTTTGAGGCTGATCAAACCCACGGACACGCAGGATCTGCTTCTCGTGTATTCTGACGAGAAGGCTGTCCCCTTCTTCAACGGAGATAACTGCAACGGTGACGATTTCCACTACACTACTTTGGAGCGTATGCAGAGCGCCGTGGATTTCTGGTGTCAGGCACACCGCGAAGGATGGTTTGTCCGCTGGGTGATCCTTGACAAACACGGAAGACGACCGGACACCACGACGAACTCCGTGGATTCGGAAGCACGAAGCACAGGAAACACTGCAATCGGGACGATCGAATTATTCAACCGTGAAGCAGAGGATTATTTTACCAGCTGTGCACTCCTGCGGCTGGACCTGAGAAGCGATTATGAGCGCGCCGACAGTATCTATGAAATACTGTCTCTGATCGTGCCGCAGACTTATGAAATGTTCGGCAGCCGGATGGCGGCGACCAAGGTGCCGCCCTTTGCCGCAGAGCGCAAAGCCGCAGTCGAAAAGCTGGGCTTTACGCTGTCAGAAGAGGTTCTCACCGGCAGCGATGACGGAAAAGAATATAAGGACTATTATGTCCTGTCAAAATCTTCTGATTGACTTCATACCCATCTTTGTACTTATCCTGCTCTGAAAACCATGCCGTTGCCAGAAACCGGTTTGATAAAGCCACTCAGGGAACGGCATGGAATCAGAAAAATTATTTTTGCTGAACCAAACTGATTCCGCGCCCGAAGTCAAGAATATTTCTTCCTATATGCCAAGAAATTCTATTGTGTTCTTATTTTATGCATCAACATTTTTATTATCTAACACGATCATCCTTTTTTGATAATTGATGTACATATTCCAAGAAATCGTAAGCTGCTTTCCCCTCTTTTTCATTATATTCCCATCCTGATTTCTTCCCGACAAACTGAGCCACGTCTCTAAACAGATCACACATGTCAAAAACAGACTTCCATGCATTACCAACATTACCATCGAAATAAGTTGATAAAAGCATCTGCCATTCTTCCTCAGGAAGCCATTGATACAAGTATTTTGATGATTTCCCAGTGCTTACTGTCCAGCCTGTCAAAATACCTGCTTTCCAATCTAACATTCTGATAAGTTGAGGCCTTACAACATAATTTGTCATGTCCTGCACATAAGGGATTTCCTCCCGCCATAAGCCCTTTGCTATATTATTGGTACACCACCAAAATTCATTACAGGTCGCCAGATATTGTTCTTTTGTAGGCTTTTTTACCCAATACTGGCAATCTGTTGCCGCTTCTATTTCGGGCAATATGTTTTCTTTATCCAATAAAATCCTGCAAAGTCTATCATCTTTAATATGATTTTGTGCGTAATTCACAGACTGCACCATTAAGTCGATTCTGATTCCGTCTGCAAATTGCATTAAATAACCATAAGAATTTTTCTTATCGCTAGAATAACAAGGATTTTCATCAGGATACTGCATATAAAGAATTTCTCCGAAAATCCCAATCCAGTCTTTGTCCTCTATAAAACTTTGGGTATCCTCCACCACATAAACGATATCATAATCCTGAAAAATATCTTTTGGAACATTTTCGTTTGTTCTTGAACCGTTCATATAAACAGCCTTAATTCTAACATCATTTTTCGCAACCTCTAAAATAAGGTTATACATTTCATTTTCTGATCTCATATCTACACCTCCGTTATTGCTTCCATTGCAATTTTCATGGCTGCCGCAAAAAAATTATTTCCCCAATTTCTTATATCATGTGCATCGACATTTGCCAAGGAATCTGCGGTAAAAAGCACTTGTCCAAATAGGATACCTCTCATTTTTGCACACGCAGCCATAGATGCACATTCCATTTCTACAACGGCATATCCTTCTGATTTTCGATACCGAACCATATCCTTTGTTTCTCGGTAAAATCCATCTGTTGTCCATGTTTTGCAGGACCTGTAACTTATTTTTGCATTTTCTAGTACTCTGCATATTGCTTTAATTGGTGCAGCGTCTAATTCGATTTCTCGTGATGGCGGCAAATAATGATATGATGTTCCTTCCTGTCTAAGCGCTGCAGTAGGAACAAAAAACGAGCCCTCGGTATCTTCCACTAAAGCCCCACAACATCCTGCCGCTATTATTTCTTTCACGCCTCCTGCAATTAACTGTTCCATAATCTGTACAGCACCTGCTCCGCCAAGAGGTGCTTGTACAAATGCGATATCCATGCTATTAATTTGAGTTTTATAGACGTAAAAATTTTTTGTCACGCTGACAAATTTTTCGACGACTTCACATTTATTTTGGGCTACAAAATCATCTATTTCAGGCTCCATAAAAAGCATTACGGCTTTCTGTGGAAAATGATAATCAGAGTGATGCCCCGGCATTATAACTGCGCTTTGCTCTGTATCAAATTCCAATATTGGTATTTGATTTTTTAATACTGCCATACTAATTTTTCCTTTCATACACGTTTTTTAGAATTATAACATACCCCTATACAATACCATATTCCTAAAAGGGGCTTTTAGTTCAGTAACCGGCACAGGTTTCCTGTGCGTATGACTGCAAATGGAGAAAATAAGGAGGAAAAAGGCATACCGCAAAACCTTGAAAATTAAGGAAAGTTAAGGTAGTTAATCTACAAACCGGAATTATCGTCACAGATAATTAAATAGTTCGTTAATATGCTCAATATAATAATCTGAATATTTGATAATAGATTCTCTCTGTGCAGCATTTTTCGTTTCAAGCATTTCAGAAAAAACGGTGCCCATACCTGCTGACTTCGCGCCATATAATTCATTTGAGCCGCCATCTCCGACAAACAGACATTGCTCTTACTTGTCATAAAATACCAGTGTCAGTCTTTCATTAATGACTTCTGTCCTGCCTGTCTGCCGATATCCCATTTTCTCATAGAGATGACAGTTTTCAGGCTCCTGCAGAATCGTGTCGAGTTCCCAGTTTTCTTTGCCGTGTATCTCTTCACACAGCCGGATCGCCTCCTGCGCAATGCCCCTCCCTCTAAATGCCGGCAATATAAATAGCGGGGAAATCCGCTTGCCTGCTCCGTGTTCCTTTCTGTCTACTATACGAATCGCACCGGCTTTCTGCTGTCCGATACAGATAAAATAGTAAAAAGTAAATTCCTGTTTCAAACGCGCCTCGACTTTTTCCACGGTTTCATTGCCCGGATTGGTATCAAAATCCTGATATTTCTCTAACAATTCCCTGAAGGCTTCTATCTGCATGGCATGTATTTCCGCTGCATCGCAGACATGCGCCCTTAATAACTTCGTTTCCATAGATTCTGATGCAGGCACTCTGCATTTTTCCAGCCGATAGTGCTGTTCCTCATCCAGCTCCTTAACGCCGTTTTTATAATCGTACCCTTTTTTCCGGTAAAATTCCACTGCGGTAATGGACGCCGGGATTTCTATTCTTTCTGCCCTGAGAAACAGCGGATCGGTTTCAAGTGTATCAACGATATAGCTGCCGATCCCCTGCCCGTGTAATTCCGGCAGCACGAAGATCGTGAGCAGTATGCTTTCCGTCGGGCTTCCCCAGAAACTGGCTATGGAGCCGACGCCTGCAATCCTGTCCTCATTCCAGAACACATACACGTGTGCGTATCCCGCCACACCCTGAAACCACTTGACATCGTGCGTGGCAGCTATTGCCTCTATCGCTTCCTCTCCGTAATCTTTCACATTTACCTCTCTGAAATTTCTGATGATCAGATTGACGATTTCTTCCGCATTGTTCTCCTCATAGGGTTTGACAATGACTTCTGTTCCGTTTGTTAATTTCATAAATATCCCCTTTCTAAACACAAAAAACACCAAACATACGATATGTCTGGTGCATTTCTAAAAATTCGGCGCTTCAACAGCATTCTATATGATTCTGACTCACATTTACCGATTCCCGTGCACAGACATATCAGACCTACCCGCGTAACTGTGCCCCCGACCGGTTCACAATCACTTTAAGTACGTCTGTCATACATGTACATATAGTGCATGGTAAAATGTAAGTTCTGCATTTTCATGTTCTCCTGAAATTTCTTAATAAACTATCACAATTCTTTGCATGTGTCAAGGAGGTACGATTGAAAATTTCCTTCAAGGCAGCGAAAAGGCGTTTTATTCCGTGTTACTTTTTGCGAATAGCATCCATAATAACATTGCCACAATATCGGCATTGATAATGCTCGTCAACTGCCCCGACAATCGCGCCCCCGCAGGACGGACACTGATCTTTGACAATCTTTCTGGCAAGCACTACTTTCAGTGTATCTTCATGCTTTTCCAACGTACAATTCAACAGATAGCGCAGCCGGAGTGCACCTCTGACTGATTTAAGATTTTTGATAGGATTCACTGTCAGGATCGGCAGGCTCCTTGCGTCAATAAATGGCGTCTTACATTGGGCAAAATATTGTGAACAGCTGCCTGCCGTAATGATATATCGTATCTTCTTGCATCTGTAAAGGACCACGGGAATAAGCGCCAAAGTAAGCACGGCACCCCAGATAATACTATCCATGATATCTGCCTTGATAAGCGCAAACGAGGAATACGGACTTTTGCCCGATAGCAGCAGATCCTTCAAATACTCCTGATCATGATAATGGGAAAAATGATCCAGACAACAGATTACCGCAATAACGATCACAAACAATCCCAGCCCCAGATAGAGTAGAAACAGTGTTCTTTTCGCGGCGAGGTTCCTTGTGGCATAGAAATCAGGATTTTTTACTCCTTCCGCCACCTGATTTTCAATACGGTAAAACCGATTGCCGGCCAGAACTCTTGCAGACAGATCCGAATTGTCACAATAAGGACAGACGCCGGTAAAGTAGATCCGTTTTTCAATTGACGCGCCACAATGTCTGCATTCACAGGTACATATCTTGCTGTTTAGAACGATCTGTTCCGTATGATCTACCGTACCCAGCTCATATCCCTTCATGTAGACCTTACGGAAAAAAAGCAACTGTAGTCTGACCCTGGCGGCGCTTATTCCCATTACCTCCGCCAGATCGCGATATTGAATGCATCCGCTCAAATCTCCCTCAAAATAACTGGAATAGAAATTCGCATTCCCAATTTGGCGCCTTGATGCACCTGCTATCAGCAGGAGGATCGTGCCAATGATAATTAACACAACACATTCCGGTGTTGCCTTTGCTTCCAGGACCGTGTTTAGGTCGTCATGGTAATGCGAGATCAAGGAGATCAACACATAGAGGGAAACGGCAACAAAGAAAATTCCCAATACCGTAAACACTACGTTTTTGAATTTCAGTAATTTGATTCGTTTCTCTCTAAGATACAATTGGTGTCTCCTTTTATCCAAAAGTAATTTGCTTCGCAAATAACTTTACGAGATTCGCTTCGCAAACTCGGATAAGCGTAGAAATTCCCTAATACCATAAAAGAAGTAATTTGCTTCGCAAAATAACAAATCGAACAAGTTCGATTGCGAGATTCGCTTCGCGAACTCGGATAAGCGGTGGAATTTCCTATGTCGTAAAAATGTCTTGCAGTTTATACGCAGGCAAATTTCATAAAAAATGAATCCATCCAAAACACAAAAACATGCCGGCAGTCTTTTGCAAATATGTTATTTGCATTATATAGAAAATCGTCCTCATAATCAATTCTTTTAAATAATAATACAATGGATTCTTAATAACTCCCGGCGGTTTATTTGCAAATTACGGCGCAAAAACAAAGTGACAGCAACTAATATTTTCCTTAAAGCATCAAACCACAATCGGGATTATGGTATAATATGTCAGGTATGGGAGGGAAACTGACATGAAGAAAATTTTGATCATAGAGGATGATGCAGATATTCGTGAAATGCTGATTGATTATTTAAGCGGCGAGGGATATGAAATAACAGCATATGCAGACGGTGCCTTTTTCAGACCAGATACAGATATTACGGATTATGCGTTGGTATTAGTGGATTTGATGCTTCCAAAAATCAATGGATTTGAATTGATAAAAAAAATACGGGAAACCAGTACAATACCAATCATTATTATTACTGCAAAAAACAGTGACCATGATAAAGCAAGAGGGCTGTCTCTGGGTGCTGATGATTATGTGACCAAGCCGTTTTCCATTGTTGAGCTATCGGCAAGGATTAAGGCAAACATTCGAAGAGTAGCTATGTACGATGTTCAGACACCCGCAGAAAATGTGATACAGTTAAAAGATTTACAGATTGATTTATCTGCACATATTGTAAAAAGGGGATCCGATTTTATAGATTTAACCCGGACAGAATTTGATATTCTCGTTTACTTATCAAAAAATAGAGACCGGGCATTATCAAAAGAAGACATCTATCAGAAAATATGGAAAGAGCCCTATTATGGAAACGAAAATGTATTAAACACACACATGAACCGATTGAGAAATAAGCTAAAAAGCGAAGATAACGAATATATAAAGACGATATGGGGAATTGGTTATAAAATAATGGGAGATTAAATGTGATGAGATTTTTTTTGGAAATAGTACTTATTATAGTTGTTATCTGGCAATGTATTATTATACGCAATTACCAATTAGAGATAGGACAACTTTGTGCAGAGTTAAATCTCCTGTTGGAAAATCCAAGAGGATTACTGTTATTGCGGACAAATAGCAAAGCACTCCAAAAACTGATTCTTTCCATTAATACTTATTTACAAATACTCTATCAAAAGAAAACCGAATTTCAGATCATGAAAACAGAATTGCATGAAATGATGATAAATTTATCGCATGACTTAAAAACACCACTTACAACGTTGTCTGGTTATGTCCAGCTTTTGCACATTCGATATCATGAAAACCATAATAATTATCAGTCTATTGAGACAATCCTGGAAAAGCTTCAAGCAAAGGCAGAGCAAACCAACAGAATGATTATGCAGTTCTTAGATATAGCAAAAATTGAATCAGGAGATATGGAAATAGAATTTTCACAAATAGATCTTGGCAGATTATGCAAAGAAATTGCAATGGAATATTATGATATCCTGGAAATAAACGGTTTTGATGTGGACCTGCACATAGAAGCCAAACCACTTTTAACAAACAGTGATAAAAATGCAGTCGCCTGTATTTTACATAATCTCATTGATAATGCTTTAAAATATGGAATAGATGGCAAGTATTTTGGATTGACTGTAAGGGAAACGAAACAACATATACTTATAGAAGTAGAAGATCATGGCCAGGGGATCGCGGAAGATGAACAATTATATATTTTTGAAAGAAATTACAGGGGAAAAGCAGCAAGGCAGCAAACAAATAACGGTTCGGGGCTAGGGCTGGCAATATGCCATAAGTTGTCAGAAAAATTACAGGCAGAACTAAGTGTCAATAGTCTCCCAAAGATAAAAACAGTTTTTTCATTATTGTTAGAAAAAAGTTAGAAAGCAGAAATAGAAAAGATAAGATCAGATGATATGATATTAGCGAAAGGAGCAGGCAGATGGAATATTGTGTTTCAGGAAAGAACATAGATAAAACTTATGGTTCAAAGAAAGTTCTTAATAGTGTAGATATTCATGTTCCAATGAATGGCATTTATGGCTTAATCGGTCCGAATGGCGCAGGAAAAAGTACATTATTAAAATGTATTATGAATTTGATACCTATAGACAGCGGAAATATTCAGGTTTTTGATAATCCTGCCGGAATGGGGAAGCATGAACTCAATCGAACAGGCTCTTTGATAGAATATCCCTATTTTTATGATGATTTAACAGGAAAGGAAAACCTGCTGATTCATTCTAAATATATGGGATATTATGACAAAAAAAGAATTGATGAAGTCTTGAATGAGGTTGACTTAGCAAGAGATGCCGAGAAAAAAACGGCAAATTATTCTATGGGGATGCGTCAGCGATTAGCAATTGCAAGAGCCATACTGGTTAAACCGGAATTACTGATATTAGATGAACCTATTAATGCTCTTGACCCCGATGGAATTAAGAAAATGCGGGAATTGTTTATACTGTTAAATGAAAAGCTGAATACTACTATTATTATTTCAAGCCACATTCTTTCGGAAATGGAGTATCTTGCAAGTGATATAGGTATAATGAGTAATGGCAAAATAATAGAAGAAAAACCATTAAAGGAAATACATAAGGAAAATAAGGATAAAATTGTAGCGCGGGTAGATGATTTATCAAAGGCAGCTATTATACTGGAAGAAAGAGGTGTCCAGGATTTTAAGATTATGAGTGACGGGCAAATACATATATTTGATTTAACATATGACACATCCTGTTTTGCAGAATTATTTGTACAGAATGGATTAAAACTCTACCAAATAGATATAGTTAAAAAAACATTGGAAGAATATTTCTTTGAAGTGGCAGGTGGAACTTGATGCAGTTATTGATACAGTTGGAGTTATCCAAATTAAAGAAAATAAAAAGGTATATTCTATCCTGCGTGTTAATAACGACAGGTATGTGCTTGTTTACTACGATTTCACTCTTTGCGATTGAACAGGACAGGGCAACGAATTATAATAATGCTGTCAAAATGATGAATGCGGCAATTATAGATTGCTATCTTATTTTTTCGGGTGTTCTCGTAACAAGAGTAATTGTCGAAGAATACATAAAAAGAACGGCGCTAATATTGTTTACCTATTCCGTCAGCAGACGGCATATAATGATGGCAAAGGTGTTATTAATACTTGGAATAACGGTTTGTTTTGCGATTATTACAGAACTGATCAGCATCACTTATTTGATTGTGGCAGGTCCACATATGAAACTGGCATTGAATACATTCAGCGAAGCTGACTTTGTGTATTGGCTTACCCAGTTTTGTTGGGGGATTATATTAATAATCAGTTTTACACTATTGAATATAAGTATGGCATTCATTAAGAAGACAAACCAGCATGTATTTCTGACATCGCTGCTGTCGGTAATCATTGCACAGATTTTAATAAGTCAGGATATACAAAAACTATCACTCATTTTAGGAGTATTATTTATAATACTGACCGAGATTTCTATAAAGAAATTTGCGGACAAGATTGCATAACTGAGGTACCGGAAATTAACAATCATGACTCCCTAAATCACGGTTGGGCGGGCTATGGTCTTCTCCTGCCTCAAGAATTTCCATCATCTCCGCTGGCGTTACAATATATTCTCTAATCGGATAATGTTTCTGATGGTAGTGTAAAATAGTTTGTGTCTTTGGAAAAAAATACCTCTTTTTTGGTAAGAA
>CAJUJP010000010.1:69690-84992 GCA_910586615.1 uncultured Lachnospiraceae bacterium | reverse complement strand
GTAATCTGCCCTCTCAGCCTTTCGTAAGCACCTTTTGACACGCTAACCCTATACCGCAAAAAAACACCATATTCTGCTGCTACATTTTCTCCCTGCTGCCAATCCAGAAAACCGTTACCGTCACATTTTCATTTCCCTTCGCGTATAAATTGTACCGCCGGACGGCAGCATAGACCGATCCTTCGGGAAACATCTGATATACCGTATTTTCACGCAGGTCTGTAACACTCTCCTTGCCCACACCGTCTTTTACCATAAAAGGAAATGCACGTTCCAGTAGTTCTTCCGGTGCATCAGATTGCACAAGACCGACTACCTCCCCGGAAGTTCCTGCTTCCGGACTTTCTGCCGCGGAATCGCTCGCCCCCGGATAACTGACCATAGAATACTCCACCAGATTATCCTCTACTGAAAAATCAGCGTACCACACCTCTCCGCTGGCAGCATGGATCTTCATGCCCACACTGATCCCTTCTCCTTCAAACTGCACGTTCCAATAACTGAAAAGCGACTTATCAAATTCAGGATAAGGCACCCCCTTCGACTGTGGTGTATAAAACGATGCATAAGTTTCTTCAAACACATAGTCTTTCAGTCTGTCTGGAATCTTTCCGTATCCCGCCATGGACTTGATCCAGTCCTGTCCTGTCACAATGGCCTGCTCCATATTCATCTGATCCTCTTCCGGTTCATGGATCACCCTGGTTTCGGCTTCCTCCCAGACAATCAGGATCCTGGCCCGCACGGATTCAGACATACTTATGCCATGAAACTCCGTCTCCGTTTCAGGATCCTCAATCACTGCTAATATTCCTGCCGCTGTGTCTGCATTTCCTGCATCCCCGCCCTCTACGGTTGTTATTATATTCTTTTCTGTAACGCTGCCTTTTTTATTGTCAGCAAAAAGCGACATTTCCGATGCCTTCATGGAAACTGCTCCGGTACCGGCCAGAAACTTTTCTTCCCTCTGCTTCAACAGCTTCACCGTCAGAAACCATCCGCCGAAGACAACCGCAAACGCCAGCAGAACCAGGACTCCTGTATAAAATTTACTCTTGTTTTTCATATGATTAATCATACACAATCCACACCGTTTCCTCTGCACTTTAAACTGATACTGACCGTAGTCCCGCTGCAGCCGTCACTCTCGAATACCAGCGTGCTTTCATGAATCTGTGCAATCTTTTCCGCAAGGGCAAGTCCAAGCCCGGCACCGTGCTGTTTGCGGGAACGGGATTTATCTACCATATAAAATGCCTCTGTGATTCTCCTAATTTCCTCCTCGGGAATGCCGCTGCCATCGTCGCAAAGCCGGATTCTATAATATGCCTGCGTGTCCTGCCCGTCTGCCGGTTCTGCCTGGCTGCTCCCGCCGGACTTCTCACATTCCACCCGCCCCCACATCTCGATATGTTTCGCGCCGGCTTTGACGGCATTATCCGCCAGATTCAACATCAATGTCTTAAAAAGGTCATATTCAACGGCAATATATGCCTCCTGTGCACTGCAGACAAAGGATATGCCATGCTTTTCCATCATATAATCCAGATCAGCAGCCAGTTCGCCAAGCAAAATATCCGCCCGTACTTCTTCCCGCGTAAACGTGCCATGATCCAGAGATGCCAGATCCATCAGCTTCAATGATAAAGCTTCCAGCCGCATCCCCTCGTTCCAGATATGCCACGCCGCCTGTTTCTGTGCTTCTCTGGGCAGTTCCTTCCGGTAGATCCGGTCCGCATAGCCGATCACAGAAGTCAAGGGCGTTTTCAATTCATGGGCAAAATTCGCCACAAAGTCCTCTTTCTGCTTCGCACTGTCTGACAATTCCTGTATCTTTTCCTCCACCGCATGGGCCATCCGGTTAAAATTTCTCGCCAGCTGCCCTACCTCGTCCACACCCTTATCTGCAACCCGCTCTTTATAATTTCCGTCGGCAATCTTCCTTGTGGCTTCCGTCAGTTCTTTGACCGGTTTAGTCAAAACATTTGAAAGTCCGAATATCAATATGGCTCCCACCACCATGGTCACACTGTACACCGCCCCGAATTTCCCGACGATCTGTTCCTGCTGCTCCGACACTCTCTGTACATCCGCTCCCGTCACCAGATAAATACCTGTCTGCCCGTGTTTTACGACTCCCGCCGTCAGCAGGTACGTTCTGCCGTTGATCACGGTAAACTGATACTCTACCCGGTCCGTCAGCGTCGTGTCGAGCATACCTAAAAGATTCCACATCACCGCCCGTGTATTGTCCCCGGACTCCGGAAAATCCCCATTTTCAGACTCCTCTTCCATCATTCCTGCTCCCTTTTCCAGACTCACAGCCCTCCCATTTGAGGGAAATCCGGAATACAGCACTTCACGATCCATAGAAAAAAGAGCCACCGTGTCATTCATATCCGAAACAATATTACGCATATCATAGCTGCCGTCGGCCGCGCCCTGAAACCATTCCGTTCCCCTGGTGATAAGATTCGCCTGCAGCACAAATTTATTGTACTGGTACCGCTCCACCGCAGAACTGATCTCTCTGTTCATATTGACCTCATAGAAATAGGACAGCAGAATATACCCGCCAAACAGAAACGCCGCACTGAAAAATATAATAATATAGAAGAAAATTTTTGTTCCAAGCCTCATTCCGTCCTGTTGCTCCCGTCAAAATCCACTGTTCCAGCGCTCCGGCTATATACTACACATTCTACAGATACACTGTGCACCGCCCGTGCCTGAAAAATCCGGCAGATACACATCCCTATCCTTCCAGCCGGTATCCGATACGGAACACCGTCTTGATATAGTCCTCCCACCCAAGCTTCTTCCGCAATCTCTGTATATGAGTGTCCAGTGTCCTTGTATCTCCCATAAAAGGCTCGTTCCATACCTTTTCATAAAGCCTGTCCCGGTACTGTGCCACATTTTTATTCCGAATCAGTTCTGTCAGCAGGTCAAACTCCTTCACCGTCAGTTCGATCTCTACCCCGCCCCGGCAGACTCTTCTGGATTCCAGGTCAAGCGTCACATTCGCAAAAGAAAGCTCTTTTCCGTTCTTGCCGTACCGCCGCAGCACAGCCTCCATACGTGCGATCACCTCTCCGCTGGAAAAAGGCTTGACGATATAATCATCGGCTCCCATTTTCAACCCCTGTATCCGGTCCCTGACCGCACCCTTCGCCGTCAGAAAGATGACCGGGATCCCCATAGGTTTTATATATTCCAGCAGTTCATATCCATTGACTTCGGGCAGCATGATATCCAGCAGGACAAAGTCAAAATCCATGCATTTTTCCAGCAGATCTGCCGCCTCCCGTCCATTGTATACGCAGGTGCAGCGATAGCCTTCATCGCTTAAATCCGCATATAATAAGCCGGCAATGGCCTCATCATCCTCTACAATCAATACATTCATTCTGTCACTCCTTCCGGTCACCCGTACCGCTGTAAAATACCACTGCGGCACTTGCCGGTGATATACTTTTCTTCCGCCGGCTCATTACAATCATACGGCACAGTTGTGTCAAAGTTGTGTATTCCGCTTTTTCATGAATATATTATTGCACCGGTTTTACAGCGGTGTCTACCTGTTTGTGACAGTTGCTGCCGAGTGCTCCGCTACTGGCGGCATGTTGAATTTGTATTCTTGATGTTTTTATATTGCAGAAGTAAAGCCGATGGTATACAGTAAATAAAAGAGTTATTTTTCTCATTAACATCTATTCTTTATAAATCTGAGAAAATGTATCCGTAAAGCACCTCAAAAAAGGAGAGATCCGCCATATGGGTAAAATGACCGTTTATCACGGCAGCTACACCGCCATTAAGCATCCCGAAATAATAAGGGGTAAAAATACAAAAGATTTCGGCACCGGTTTTTACTGCACTGTGATCCGTGAACAGGCAGAACGCTGGGCCAAACGCTATAATACCCCTGTCATAAACACCTATACTGTAAGACTGGTATCTGGCGACAACTTATTGAACCAATAAATCGTAAACTGACCGTATCACAGAAAACGGAGGAACAGCATGACCGGACGTGAAGACCCAAAATCAAATGACTTATTTTTCACATGCAGTCTGATTGATTATATAGCAAGAAAGACAAAAAATAAGAGGTCTGTCGTAGTAAACGCACTCGGCAGAGCCTCTGTTGCCAAAATATATGACCTGGCTGATGTTTATCACAGTGACAGTATTGACCGTGTCTGCGATGACTTTATTGCTTCCGCACAAATCACCGAAGGAGACTTCGACAATGTGGCCGCTGCCAGATATGCCGTTCCAAGCCATTGGGACATCGGCAAAGTCTATAAGCGGCTTATACTCGGCATAGCCAGAGAACAGCAGATTGATGTGGTCGAAGCACTATTTGCCGCCTACAACTCCTTTGTCAGTGAAAAGATTGACGACTACAACAGCAGCTTCTACTACGATGCCCCGCAGAACATATTGAATGCATATCTCTACGGGTACATCGAATAATTTATTCTGCCTGCGCCCGGATTCATTCTATCCGCAATATCAGAACAGTTTACGATGATGACACACGTTAGAAATCTACTCTTCCCGCAGTCTCTCCACAATACTCTTCTTTTGCAGATTCCGGTAAGAAAGAACCGGCACAAGGACCGCCACCAGCATAAGAATTGGAATCATAATCACAAACGGCAGGATCTGGAACTGATATTCAAAAAACAGAATAATATGATTCATCGCACGTAAAAGCACACATGCCAGAAAACTGCCCAGAACAAAGCTGATAACACCCGCTATTGCAATGTAGCTGATCCCTTCACAAATCAGCGTCTTCTTAAGCTGAGCATTTGTCATGCCGATACTCTGCAGCATGGCAAACTCCCGTTTTCTGGAAATAATTTCCGTGATGACAGCGTTGATAAAATTCAGTGTACCAATCAGGGCAATCAACCCGGCAAGCGCTATGCCAATGGTTGTAACAACCGTTACCATATTTACAAACTCACTCTGCAAAGTGCCTTTGGAAACATACCCCATCTGCGTATGTTCCTCCGTATATGCTTTCACTGCAGCCTCAAAAGCCTCCTGTTTCTCCTCCCTGATCTGATACGCCACCCCAAAGCACCGGGAATATGCCGTATCAAATTCAGACAACGGCATTACCACATCACATCCGTTAGCCCTGTATCTGCCCAGATTCATACTGCGTGGAATATCAACGATGGCCATGACTTCATACTCTTTTTCTGCCAGATCATCATATTCCAGCCCGATGGTCTCCCCGCCTGCATCCAGAATCTCATGTACCTGAGATGTCTCCGTCACACTCTCCACTGTCACTGTGTCACCCGGATGCCAGATATGCTCCGCTGCCGGCAGAAAATCATCATTTCCCAGAATCGGCGTAACCAGAATATAGTCTCCTGTCGCAAATTTTTCCACATCCAGCGTTCCCTCCAGCACCTCCAGATTCGAAAGAAGTCCTTCACTGTATCCGTAACAAAACCCTTCCATTGATTCTCCCTGAAGCAGCCGGTCCAGATTCTCCGATTCATATACATCCCGCCGCAGCATACCTGCCCCATCAAGTTCCTGCATCCGCTCCCTTGCCTGGTCATCCATCTGCAGAAAACGCTGAAAAACAGTCCAGAGTTCCTGTTTTTCCTCAATGCCGTCCTGCTCATCCGCCAATGCCAGAAACTCCGGCTCTATGGTAATGTCTCCGCTTCTCCCCATCCCGGACGTTACCTCTATATTTCCCAGAACAAAATCTCCTACAATCCGCTGTTCCAGATACTGATCAATCCGAAAACTGCCTGCCGCCGTCATAACCATCGTCAGCAGAATGATACTCAGAGACATTGCCATGATTACCATCACTGTAGTACGCTTATTTCTGCCCAGATTGGAAAGTGCCATAGAAAATGCACTATAATAGTTACGCGTGTTATGTTTTCTTTTTTTCTTTCGGGAAGCAGCTTTTCCTCTGATTCCCGTTTCCGTATATTTTACCGCTTCTATGGGTGAGACTTTTCCGGCAATTCTCCCTGGTTTCCAGCTGCCTAAAAATACTGTCACTGCTGAAAAAACCGCACTGAATACAAGAATCCACGGATGAAACTTCAAAGAAATTTCCATTCCGCCAAAATCTCCAAAACTCAATGCAAAAGGCAGTGCAAGCTTACCGATGCCATAGCCGATCAGTAATCCGACAGGTATACCGATCAGTGACAGAATCGCCGCCTGACGCCGCACCAGTCTGCGGATCTGCCTCTTCGTCGTGCCTATGGTCTTAAGTAATCCGTAGAATCTGATGTCACTGACAACGGATATCTGAAAAATATTATAAATAATCAGGTATCCCGTGATCAGGATGACCGCTGCCACACCGATCACAATTACAACGGAAAACAGATCCAGCGATTCAAACCTGTTTTGCATGTATGCCCAGTTTACGCCGTAGGTCAGCTCTGTTCCGGGTTCATAACCGGCATTTTGAATGACCGTACAAACTTTCTCTTCTATATCAGACGCATCCTCAAAAAAGACATTGACGCTTTTCAGGCCCACACCTGCATCTTCCGGATGCGCCTCTCCCCATCTCACGAAATCTTCATCCGTCAGGGAACCTTTCAGTTTCGTCCAATAGCGCTCCGACACGAAAAGTTCGCTGGCATGTGCCACCAGATCCCCCTGATACCAGCCGCTTACCACGAACTCACTCTCCACCATCCGATCCTGAAAGCGGAAGGACAGTGTAACCTTTTCCCCCAATGCACAGGGCAGCTGCAGTTCCTCCATAATACAGCTGTCCACAACAATCTCATTTTCCGCCTCAGGCATATGTCCCTCTTCCAGCGTAATGAACATATCCTGCAGACTGTCATGAAAAGGCGTATAGCGCAGCTCCGCCATTCTTTTCACGATATTGTCAGCATAACCGATATAAATATTGTAAGTTGCCTTCTGGATCAGAGGATCCAGAATCACTTTTTCATACTGCTGCGTGGTCGCTGCCTTCAATCCGGCATGAAATTTTCCGCCCACTTCCCGCATGATACTTTCCTGTGACATCTGCATGGCACCGCCTGTCAGCGAAAAGACCGCCGTAAAAAGAATGCTGGTCAGACTGATGGCTGCAATTGCAAAAAAATTACGCATACGGCTGTTTTTCAGGCTTCTGTTGGATAATCTGCGGATAGACGCACCGTTATTGTTGATCATGAGCGCACCTCCCTGTCGTCTGCAATCCTGCCGTCCTCAATATGGATCACTCTGTCGCAAAGCTGTGCCAGCGCCTCATTATGGGTAATCATCACAATTGTCTGATGAAACTGTTCCCCGGTCAGCTTCAAGAGGCCTAAAACCTCCTGGGTCGTCTTAGAGTCCAGATTGCCTGTGGGCTCGTCGGCAAGAATGATGGCAGGTTTCGTGATCAGCGCCCGGGCGATCGCCACACGCTGCTGCTGTCCGCCGGAAAGCTGTCCCGGAAGATTATCCAGCTTACTCTCCAATCCCAGTGTCTTTACGATATCTTTGAAATATGCTTTGTCCACACTTCGGCCGTCCAGTTCCAGCGGCAACACAATATTTTCATGTACGCTTAAGATGGGTACGAGATTGTAGCTTTGGAACACAAATCCGATCTGCCGTCTTCTGAAAATAGTCAGATCATTCTCGCCTAGTTCAAAGATCTTCTTGCCGGCAACGGTCACAGTGCCTCCGGTGGCGTAATCCAGACCGCCCAGCATGTGCAGCAACGTGGATTTCCCGGAACCGGAAGTCCCCACCACCGCCGTAAACTCACCTTCCTCAATGCTTAAGTCCACACCGTCCAGAGCTTTTACCTGAGTATCTCCCTTTCCGTAATATTTCTTCAGGTCTCTGGTTTCCAGAATCTTCATATAAATCCTCCATTCCTGCTCAACTCTCAAATTTTATGCAAATGTAATCGCAGTATTCTTTTCATACCTTTTGCATGTTTTTATTCTATCAGATCCTTCTTACAGTATTCTGACAGGAGAAGAAAAAAGATCTGACAATTTCGTCAGAACTTTATAACGTCAAAAAACCGGACAACATGTTTCTTGTGCCGTCCGGTTTGTTTATTTTCAACTTTATGATAAATTTGCCCGTCACATCTCATTCAGCAAAAACAGAGAAAAACGGCTGCCCTGTCCTACCCTGGAACTCACCGTAATATACCCCTTCTCATGGCGGGCGATCAACTGCGCCAGATACAATCCCAGTCCGCTGCCCTCCTGCTGCTGCACATTCTTTCCCCGATAAAAACGTGTAAAGATAAGATTATACTCATTTTCAGGAATGCCGATTCCCTCATCCGCCACCGTGATTTTTGTATACAGGTCAAGCTTTGTCAAAGTGATCCGTATACTGCTGCACGCCGGTGAATATTTGATTCCGTTTTCCAGAATATTCACAAGCGCCTCCGCAGTCCACTTCGGATTGTGGTAAAGCTTAAAATCCTGAAATTCTTCCACAGACAGTTCGATTCCCCTGGCTGATGCCTGCGCGTAAACAGTTCCTGCCGCTTTCGCTATGGTTTCCTTGATTCCCGTATTTTCCGCCTCAAAATGGATCATGCCGTTTTCCAGTCTGGATGCTTTCAGTAAGTTGTCCAGCAGCCAGCGCATCTGATCAGCCTGCCCCCTTGTGCGGTCCAGAAATTCTCTCCGCTGCTCTTCATCCAGCGCGGGATCCTGCAAAAGCTCCATATTCATAACAATATTGGCAAGAGGCGTCTTAAGCTGATGGGACAGATCCGACAAAAGCTCCATGATCCGGTCTTTCTCCCCCACGGCCTGCTGTTCCTTATAGCGCGCACTGTTCAGGATGCGCTGCAGCTGGCTGACCACCCTGGACTCTCTTGTCTCCTCCACATCCTGATCGTTCAATCCATTTTTCAATGTATCCTCTCTCCAAAAACCGTCCAGAATACGATCCAGCTTTCTCCACTGCCCCCAAAAATACACAGTGCTTATGAAAAAAGCGGCAAGACACACCCCCAGACAGACCGCCAGAAGCAAAATGATCATCTCTGCTCTCATGTATGCTCCTCCCACAAATAACCGATTCCCTGAATGGTGCGGATATCATTGCCGCCCAATTTCTTGCGAAGACGGCTGATATTGACGGAAAGCGTATTTTCTTCCACAAAATTCCCGTCTGCATCCCAGATGCGCTGTAGAATCTGTTCTTTTAATAACGCTTGATTTTTATTCTCCAGAAAATATTGCAGCAGGCGGAATTCCGTCATGCTCAGATCCAGTTCCTGACCGCCTCTGAAAACCCTGAAAGTACTCCTGTCCAAAGCTATTTCCCCGGATCTGAGTATGTGCATCTCCTCCGCAGGATGAAAAGCAGAATCGGAATCTTCCCCGCCAGCCGCCGTCTCTCTCCTGCGCAGAACATTCTGCAGGCGGATCTTCAACACAGAGACGGAAAACGGCTTGGTTATATAATCGTCGGCGCCGCTTGTCAGCCCCATGATCTCATCCACTTCCATATCCCGCGCCGTCAACATTATAACAGGTGTTTTTTGTTTTTCTCCGTCCATTTTCCGTATCTTTTTGCAAAATTCAATACCATCGCCGTCCGGCAGATTCAGATCCAGGATAACGGCATCGGGCGCGTCCTTTTCAAAAAACAACTCCCCCTCCCGCAGCGTCCGCGCACTCACGGCTTCATATCCTTCCTGTTCCAATGCAAAACATATGCCACGGTTTAAGCCGGCGTCATCTTCTATAATCAATATCCTCATGATCTTTATGCTCCCTTTTTTCAATCTTGTATTCCGTCAATGCTATTCTAACATAACCACCCGTCAATGCAACCGCTTCCTTCCTGCACGTATCCTGCCCGCACGGCCGGACCGCCGCAAAACTGAGCTGCAAAACCGAACTGCAAAACAGAGCCGCAAAACAAGAGGTCTGCCGTAATAAGACAGACCTCCTGGAATTAAATTTTTATTTTCTTACAGCATTTAATAACAATTGTTTTTAATCTTTCACTGCTTCGGCAAGCATTCTGACACATCTGTCAATTCCCAGCCTTCCTGCATTCAGATACATCTCATAATACTCCGGCGCACCCCATACCCAGTTGGTCACTGAGTTATAGAAGCCGCTTCTGCGTTTATCGTTCCTCTTAAGCGCATTCTCAGCTTCCGATTCCTTGATGCCTTCTTTTTCGATCGCACGCTGAATCCTTTTTACCTTATCCGAATCAATAAATACATGCAGGCTGTTCGGACGATCCTTGAGAATATAGCCCGATGCCCGGCCAACAATCACGCAGCTTCCTTCCTTTGCAATATCCTCTATGATCCTCTTTTCTTCCAGAAAAAGCTTATCCGCCAGAGGCAGTTCACGATTTCCCACCAGACCGCCGATGGGCGTTTTAGAAAGATTCATCAGGATACCGCCTGAACTGCTTTCTTCCAGTCCCTCAACCTGATGAAATGGTATATCAAGATTTTTGGCTGCCTGTACAAGAATATTCCTGTCATAAAATTTATAGCCCAGCGCTTCCGCCAGTTTCTTGCCGATCTCATTTCCTCCGCTGGCATACCGGCGTTCAATTGTTATAATTTGATACATAAGCAAGCCCCCTTTTCCGTTTTGTCTGAAATCTTAATCTGATTTTCATGCATATCACAAACTTATTTGTAATACTTTTCAGACAAAATCATTAGATTTCAGATTTTTAACTTATATATACATTATAAACTTTCTATTTGTATATCTCAATTATTTTTTCAGAATATTTTACTTGGAAAATGTTTATATGGATTAGGATGTCAAAAGGTACTTGCTTAATTTAACGCAGGTACATTTCACAAATATGTTTGTGAAATTGTCTCGCTCGTTTTGGAAAAGTGTTTACAGAAGACAGATTTATCGTTTTCTGCCAATATAGCGGCAGACCTTTTTCTTATATTGCAGGTACTCATTTCCAAATGCGGCATCCAGAAAATCCTCCTCCACATTGACAATCTGCAAATGGTACATGATGACGGCAAAAAAAGTTAAAATACACAAAATCCAGTTAAAAAACATCAATAATGTACCAATATACAAAAGGTCAAATCCTAAAAAGGCGGGGTTCCGGCTGATTTGATAAATACCGTTTGTTATTAGTTCCGTTTTATCGGTTTTGGAAACTCCCGCCCGCCAGCTGTCACGCATAGTCTGCACTGCGGCAATAAATACAATTGTTCCTACAATGCTCATCACCGCACCCATAACTCGAACAGCGGCAGGAGCATGACTTGTTCCGATCAAAATACTGACAAGTCCTGCCGCAAAAACAAGGACAGCCGCCGCCTTCATTGTGACTTCTATGAATTTCGCAAAACCGGCCTTGTCCTTTCCAATTTGATCTGTCTGTATTCCCCGCTTTTTCTGACGAAACATTTTTAAAAAATAACAGCCATAAAAAGCAATTAATGCTGCTATGGAAATCAGCTTAAATTCCATTGTCTTTCCTCCAAACTCCAAGTCCATGTTGTTTCACCGATTATAGCACAGGACTCCTGATCATATCAAATGCTTTTGTGGAAACCTGCTTTTGTAGAAGCCACAACATCTATAATCCGG
Organism: uncultured Lachnospiraceae bacterium; assembly: GCA_910586615.1. GTDB lineage: Bacteria > Bacillota > Clostridia > Lachnospirales > Lachnospiraceae > UBA3282. The sequence continues at coordinate 73,398 of CAJUJP010000010.1, read as the reverse complement.
CTATAGTCCGGCAGCGCTTTTCTCAAAAATGCACAACAAAAAACAGGATAGCGAATCTTTCCGATTCGTCACCCTGTCCCAAATGTTAAGATTGATACCGCTTCTCCATTCCACTCAGGATATGCCAAGCAATGTCCCGATCCAGTAAACAAACCCGAGTCCCCAGCTTGTAACAATGCCAAAAAGGATCACCGGCCCGGCAATCGTAAAAATCTTACAGCCGATTCCGAACACCTGTCCTTCCTTCTGATACTCAATGGCCGCCGAGGCAACAGAATTGGCAAATCCCGTGATGGGAACGAGCGCACCGCCGCCGCCCCACTCTACAAGCTTCGGATACAGATTAAATCCGGTGAGTAGTACACTGGCCAAAACTAACAGCATAGAACACCATGATCCTGCCGTCTCTTTATCAAGCCCCATCGTATTTGTTGCATAATTCAAGATGAATTGTCCCAGCAGGCATATAATACCACCCGTTACGAATGCCTTACACATCCGCCAGATCAGACTGTATCTGGGCGTCACCTGTTCCACGTGTTGCTGATATTCCTGCTCCATTTTCTGCTGCATCGTCTGCGGTTTCTGATTTCCCTGTGCCATATTGTTCATTCCTTTCCTATTGTTCTTTTTCTGAATGCCGGCTTTCCGCTTTATATTCCGCCATAACTCCTTGTATCCTGTTTTCACCCGTACTTTTCAAATTGCACATATACTTCCCTATGCACATACTTCTCTGTACATATACTTCCCTGTGCATATACTTCCCTGTGCATATACTTCCCTGTGCATATACTTTTCTGTTTACACCTTATCCGCCATAAAGAAACACCTGTTGTGTAAAGTAAATCAGACTTCCTGTCAGTTTTCCCAAAGCTACTGCCAGAATGGCAACACCTAGCCCGTGCCTGAAGCCGATACGTCTGGCAAAAATAGGAATCGTATCGAGCATCTCCGCAATGGCAAGCGCAAGACAGCCCACGAAAATACCGGCAAATACCCCAAAAATGATCAGGAAAGCTGTGCTGACCAGATTCCATACGCCTTCCGTCGCTACTCTCCCGAACAGTTCATGTTCCCTGACAAACTGCCCCGCTTTTCCCCAATCGCTGAAGATACTGAAAAAGCCTCCGGCCAGCGTTCCAAGCACCACCATCTCCTCCAGCGCAAATATTTTTCGTGCTACATGCATTTTCCCCGCAAAACGTGGAATCAGACCTACGGAAATCAGCACGGTAAACACGCCGGCTGATACGATCAGGCCGCTGCTCACACCAATGACGACCAGCAATATCTGTTGAAATATCATGCGTTATTCACCCTTCCTTCTACTACCGGACATCCATCGTTTTTCCTTCCCTGTCGGCGGTTTCAATCAGCGCCTTATTGACATCCGTTTCATAAACCCGCATCTCCACCTCAATGGGTGTCGGGTCTTTTGTAATTCTCCTGCCGCCGATATGATTGAAGAATACGATAATACCAATGGCCAGTCCGGCCGAGTACGCCAGTTCCAATATTCCGTAACCGTCTCCCTGCTGCCCTGTCACCATCCCATACACTTTGGTAAACACATCGTTGATACCTATATCATTATGAAATGCCATGATGGTAAAAGCTGTTCCGAAGAAACTGACAGCGGCAACAAAAGCAAGCTTGATCCACTGTATGAATCCTTTGTGTTTGTTTATGTTAATATGCTCAAGCAGGGTATCTGTCTCTCCCAGACTCTCTACGGTTACATTCGGATAAAGCTTATTGATCTCCTCTATTACTTTCAGAATGCTGATTACCTGTCTCTGGGGTGCATCTTTTTTAAAATGATGAAGCTTGATCGTTTTGACTTTAGCAAGAACGGCTTCATCTGTACATGTGAGTTTACCGATATCCTTAACATAAACATCTTCTGATTGTAATTCTATGTTCTGTTCGGCTTTGATATAGAGAGTTACACTACTGGTTGACATAATCTGTCCGCTTCTTTCTTTTTTATTGACTTATTATGTATTGACCGGCGGGATTCTATTCACGAAGATTTTTCTTCAAATTCTTAAAAAAAGCGGCATTTCCATTGTATGGAATAATACCGCTTAAAAATAGTACCTCTTAAAAAATGTTAATCCATGATTTTATACTGCAGCATTTCGTAAAGCAGCTTTGTACCTTCGGCAATCTCCGGCGGAAGCAGTGCTCTGGCCACCAGCTTTATCTCATCACTGTCCTCATCAATTCTTCGCAGATTGGCATAATCTCCGTCAATACTGACTACTTCGTACTGAAATGTATACATTTATATTCCTCCTCGTCTTTCGAATTATGATAATATTTTAACATACCTTTTCCCGAAGCTGCAACAAAATGCGTTTTTCCATGCGGCTGACCTGCACCTGGCTGATCCCCATATGTTTTGCCACCTCCACCTGAGTCTTGTCCTGAAAATAGCGCATACGGATCAATTCCCGCTCCTTATCGTCAAGTCCGCCCAGAAGCTGTTCCAGCAGCATATGGTTTAATACCTTTTCTTTCTCCGCATCCTCACATGTTCCGCTGCCGGACGCGGACTGCCCCATACCGGAACAGCCTGTCCCGCCGTTTCCACTCACCACCTGGTCCACCAGATAGATCTCGTTTCCATCGGATTGATAGACCGATTTATAAATAGATTCCACTTCCACGTTTGCGTCCAGCGCCATCACAATATCTTCCGCCGACAGCCCGGTGGCTTCCGTCAGTTCCTGCAGTGTCGCCTCTCTGCCGTATTCCTGTGACAGACGCTCCGCCGCCTGCTTAACTTTCCAGCCGTTTTCCTTTAATGTCCTGCTCACCTTGACCATCCCGTCGTCCCGCAGAAAACGCTTGATCTCGCCCTGAATCATAGGCACAGCATAGGTGGAAAACCTCACCTCATATTTCAAGTCAAATTTATCAATTGCTTTCATTAATCCGATGCACCCGATCTGAAAAAGATCTTCCATGTCATATCCCCGGCCCACAAACCTTTTTACAATATGACGGACCAGTCCCAGATTTTCCTCTATCAGTCTCTCTCTTGCCTCTTTATCTCCTGCCTGTGATCTTTCAATTAATACGGCAGTCTCTTCCATCGGCTATTCCTCACTGTCTATCCATGAACTGATACCTAATTTCTTGTACATCCTGACAACGGTTCCGTTCCCCGGCTCTGAAAAAACTTCCAGATGATCCATAAAAGCTTCCATAAAGGCAAACCCCATTCCAGAACGGTCCAGTTCCGGTCTGGATGTATAAAGCGGCTCCATGGCACGTTCCACATCTTCGATACCCACACCCTGATCCATCACCTCGACTTCCAGCAAGTCCCCTTTCAATACACAGCACATATGTACCTTATCTTTCAGATCATTCCGGTTTTCATAACCGTGAATCACCGCATTCGTCACCGCTTCAGAAACAGCTGTCTTGACATCCGACATCTCCTCCAGCGTCGGATTTAACGACGTAACAAAAGCCGCAACCGCCATTCTCGCAAAACCCTCATTATCCGACACCGCCGCAAACTCAATCTTCATTTCATTCGTGATCTTTCCCGTGTCTCTTTTTTCAACAATTTCTATCATCTTGTCCTCCTTCAAACTTTATTACTCCTACACCACTGCGAAGAATCCACGCTTTTCGCATCCTCCAAGACATACCTTAGTTATACTTAGCCTGCGTCCCCCCGCCTTCACT
>CAJUJP010000010.1:69467-69590 GCA_910586615.1 uncultured Lachnospiraceae bacterium | reverse complement strand
ACTGCGGAGAATGCGCGCTTTTTCGCATTCTCCAAGACATGACTTAGTTATACTTAGCCTGCCTCCCCCGCCTTCACTACTGCGGAGAATGCGCGCTTTTTCGCATTCTCCAAGACATGACTT
>CAJUJP010000010.1:47598-69367 GCA_910586615.1 uncultured Lachnospiraceae bacterium | reverse complement strand
AGTTATACTTTGGCTGCGTCCTTCACGTCCCCACTACGGAGAATGCGCGCTTTTTCGCATTCTCCAAGACATACCTTAGTTATACTTTGGCTGCGTCCTTCACGTCCCCACTACGGAGAATGCGCGCTTTTTTCGCATTCTCCAAGACATGACTTAGTTATACTTTGGCTGCGTCCTTCGCAGCCTTAGTATAACTTCATGTCTTCTCCACAATCTCCACAATATTCTGCATCCCCGACAGCAGCAGAATCCTGCGGATCCTGTTGTCTGCATTAATCGCATACACCTTGCCCCCGAAACAGGATATTTTCTTGTACCTCCCCAGAATCACACCGATTCCCGAACTGTCCATAAAGGTTGTCCTCTCAAAATCAAAAACCACATTGCCGACCTTCTTTGACAGTATATAACGATCTGCCTTTGCACTTATGTCAACCGATTTGTGATGGTCTATCTCATTCGGAAGTCTTATCATCAGGTAGTTATCAATTACTTTAAAATCTTCCATGTTATGTTAACTCCTTTCCACAAAGTTTTCCAAATGTATTTACCGCCCTGTATCCGCTTACGATACCGGACAACCACAGAAAGGACATGGCATCTGCCATGTCCTTTCTCTTACGTATCTCTATGCTTTTATCTTCTGACTCTGTAAAGTTCTACTCTTCAACTCCCATTTCTTCCAGAAATGTCTCTGATTTACTGGCTTTCTCCGTACCCGGGAACAACTCTATGATCTGCCTGTAAGCCTCTCTCGCCTTATCCTCTTCACCCATGTGGAAATAGGCATTTGCAAGATTATAAAGAGCTTCACCGTTGCTTGCATCGTACTTAAATGCTTTCTCAAGATTCGGAATCGCATCCGCATAATTTTCCTGACGGTACGCTTCATATCCGTCATCATAATATGATTTGGCAATGTCCGGGCCAACAAGCGCCAACAGTGTATGATACAGACTCTCGAAGGCTTCCGAATTGCTGGACTCGCCTTCCGTATCCTCCATTTGAATCTCTTCCAGATAGTCTGCCACTACAGTGACTTCCTCCGGGTTGGTCAGATACGCACCTGCTGCCTTCATCAGACTGTCAACAGACTGCAGTGTACCATCTGTCCCCAGATATGCCTGCAGATCCTGTTCCAGATTGCTGTTTGTCTCCGTCAATTCCTTGATCTGCTGCTGCAGTTCGTCTATGGTAGCCGTCTTGGCATCCGACGCCTCACTTACTTTACGCAGATCCTCGTCCACTCCTGCCCGCGCTGTCTGTATTCTGGCCGGCAGAATCAAAAACCATGCAATGGCAAGACCGATCACAATACCGATGCCAAGATTCAACAAGGATGTGACTCCCTTGCCCTCTTTAACGTTCATAGGCTGAATGATCGTCTCATTGCCGCTCTGGTATTTAATGATCTCATCTGATTTCTGTTTCTTTCTGGAAGGACTCTTAACGCCCTCTTCCGGCATAAGCATCTCATCCACTTCTTTGAGATACCGCAGCGTGGCTATATTATTCGTATCGATCTCGATACATTTGGTCAGCTCCTTCTTGGCTTTTTCCCACTCCTCATTGTTGATATACAAAAGAGCCAGAAGCTGATGCGCCCTGATAAATCTTGGGTTTAACGATAATACTTTCTTAAGCTGGATCACTGCCAGATCCAGACTGTCCTGATTGCAATACGTAAGCGCCTGATTATATTTTTTGATGGTCTGGTTGATGATGTCCAGACGGTTCTGATTCGTCTGGATCATATTGATATAATCGTCCGCTATATTCTTTTTTGGCCGCAGATTCTTACTGATGACCCACTCACTGAGCGCCGCCACCACTTCTCCGGTCTCAAAATATACGAGTCCAAGGAGATTGCGTGCCTCCACATTATTCTTGTTAAATTTCAAACTCTGCCGCAAACTGGTGATCGCACCTGTCAGATCTCTGACGTTTGCCCTTTCCAACGCCTCATTGTAAAAACGGTTGGATATATATATGATCTTCTTATACAGGGCGACATCGGCACCGCAATTCGTGCAAAAATCATGTTCGGACAGATTACATCCACACTGATAACAAATCATCTATGCCAATCCCCTATTCTACATCCATTTTCTTCGCCTGCTTAACAACTTTGACCATTAAATCGGCCATATCCGTCAAATCCTGATTATAGATCGCTTCTTCCGCATCCTCAACTTCCAGGCTTGGATGAAACTTCTTCAATTCTTCTTCAAAATTAATCATGCTTAGGACTCCTTAAAAGGGCTTTAATCTCACCCGCCAAATATAATGAACCGACAATATACACGCTGTCACCGTCATCCTTCCCAAGTACCAGTTCCCTGAATGCCGTCTCAAGATCCCTGTAAGTCAAATATTTAAATCCGGTATACTGTCTATAAGCATCTTCTAACACATGTAACGGCAATGCCCGCTCAGACTGAAGCGCCACTATGCCGATCTCATCAAACAGTTCCGAGGAAACAAGCTCCCCGATCACTGCCCCATATTGTTTGTCCTCTACCATAGAAAACAATAATTTGCGTTTCCCCTTGCAGGGATGTGATCCTACTGTCTCAATAAAAGCCCTTATTCCATCTATATTATGTGCACCGTCCACATAAACCGAAGGCCGGATCTCTTCCATTCTTCCTTCCCAGACCATTGCACGTATGCCATCCCGCATCACAGGTACGGTGATCCGTCCGTCTCCAAGCCGTTCCAGCGCTTTGACCGCCAGAGCCGCATTCTCAATCTGATAGACTGCCGGAGTGGACACAGTAAAACCAATATAATCATAATAGTTTAAAAGGAGAGAAAAATCAATCGTTTTATGCTGAATCTTTATTTCTTTTATCGCCTGCGGCCATAGGGGATAGGTCGGTGCACCGGTCACTGCCGCACATTCTTCTATCCTGTCCCTCACATCCTCCTGTCTGACAGGATAGATCAGGGGAACACCCTGACGCATGATCCCGGCCTTCTCTGCGGCGATCTTGGACAGCGTGTCCCCCAGATATTCCATATGATCGTAACCAATGGACGTTATAACGCACAGTTCCTTTTTCTTCACTGCATTAGTGGCATCCAGTCTGCCGCCGAGCCCGGTTTCCAGTACTGCATATTCCACCCCCGCCCGCTCAAAACAAACCATCGCCATAAAAAAGAGAAACTCAAAAAAGCTGGGATGATACCCTTTTTCTTTCAGCCTCCGGGGCATGGTATTAAGTTTCTCCATCACAACGGCAAAGCTCTCCTCAAATTCCTGCTCCGACACCATCCTGCCGTCAACTCTGATCCGTTCCCGCATGGTCACCAGGTGGGGCGACGTAAACATCCCGGCACGAATTCCTGCTTTTCTCAAAACAGAACACAAATAAGCACAAACGGAACCTTTTCCGTTTGTGCCTGCTATGTGAATTATTTTACAGCCTTGAGCCGGATCTCCCAGATACTGCAAAAAGCTTACGGTATCCTCCATGGTGCTCTTCCCGGTAAACTTCGGGATATCGTTGATATACTCTTCTGCATCCCCATAAGTATAGATCCGTCTCTCCATATCCTCTTCCGATCTCATAACTATCAATTCATCTTTTTCATTTATTACCATGCAAAAATGATCGTAAAAATACAAAACCAGTTTTCAGTCCTCTGCCACGGCTGTAACAAAAATGCACGTGTACACAGGTAAAAGCAATGTGCCTTGTAATACACCGGCACTGCCTTTTGATACTCTAAGGCATTCTGCTTTAATGATGCACGATCACGCTTCCCTCTATGATCCCCTTATCGGCGGAATACTTCATAAAACAGGTGTTGCGATCCATCACCATCTGTTCTGCATTGATGCTGATGATCACATTGCGGTACAGATTACCGTCAACCTTAATATACGCGCCTCTGCTTTCTTTCATGGTTTCTTCCAGGGTCTCCCGCTCCCGTCCGATCTTATCAAGCACTTCAAAATACTGATCCTTGAGTTTGTTCCACTCTGACAGCTTCGCCTCCGTCGCTGCCGGCGTACTGGATCCCCGCATACGTTTCTCACGCAGTGCTTCCGTCATCGTCTCCACGAGTTCCGACAGCTTTTCCTTCGTCTCATTCTCACGACGCCTTACATCCAGAAGCCTTTCATACGCTTCAGCCTCGTAACCGCAGTGCAGAATCGTCTTGACTTCCATATCATTACCTGCCGCCATAACTTCCACGCCTTTCAGTCCATGGGCATAGCCTCCGATGATCACACCCTTCTTTCCGGTGGTGATGACCTTGCCCTTGGCAGATACATGAGCATTCAGGATCGTGTTGGACTGTATATTTACGCCTGCTTCCACAGTAGTATTCTCTATAAAATCGGCAAAAACACTTCCTCTCGCCGAAATCTTACCGCCGCCCTGAATCCCGCGGCTCAACACAACGTCACCGCCCGCAAACAGTGTTGCGCTTCCCGTCGTGCCATGGATCTCGATATTACGTCCCGCACGGATCGTAACACCGCTGTCCACATTACCGTTAATAATCACATCGCCAAAAAATTCCACTTTGCCGATGATCATGTTCACATCGCCCATAATCTCATGAACATTCTGGATGTCGATCTTGCCGTCCTTAACCTCGATCTTCCCATCAGACTGGGCAAAATAAACATTATTTTCCCGTAAAATGCCTTTTCCCCGCATGGGCGGAAGATCCCTGGCCGGCTTCGCCTTCATCTCTGCACCGCGGACCGTATATCCGTCCGATCCCTGCACCGCATAATGATAAACTGCGACCTTATCTCCCTTGCGCACATTCTGCAGTGCGCTCACATTTGTATAATCTACGGTTCCGTCTTCCCTGATCTTAGGTACGCCATACTCTTCCGGTGAAAAAAGGTACTCAAAATAACCGTCCTGCCCTTCCACCGTCTCCGCGCCCTGTGCTACAAGAATCTCCCGCTCATAGACATTCTTCTTGACCATTGCAGACAGATTGGAACTGTGGTATCCCTTCACGATACCGCTGCGTTCCAGATAATTCATCAGTTCACCCTTCGTATAGATCTGTCCCTGATCAGGTGGTGCCAGATAAAGCCACGCCGCCATCTCATCCTCATCTACACGCAGGTATGTGCCCTTCGCCAGATTGGTACCATGGGCATCCCAGCCGTCACCCTCGCCCTCGCCGGCCTCTCTCTCCAGTTCATAGGGTGCTACCGCCACCGAAGCAGTACTTGGTTTTGATGCTCTCGTCATAGCATTTTTCAATTTATCCATCTGCTCCGATGAAAATTTAATTCCGCTCACGTGACTCACCTCTCTTTCCGCGGTTTATCTCATTAATACTTTATCATATAATCAGCACATTATACGATAGCCAACGACAAATGAATCTGCCGTTGACTATGGCTCTTCCGGAAATGTACATGATTTTTATAACCATCACTTACTACTTTACACTATCTTAGCACACTTTTCTAGTCCCTAAAAATAAATTGATTGTTAAAGTTGGTGGCGGTCAGGCCTTACACTAATCCCATGCATATCACAGGCCTGCCTGCCATACTGCAAACCTCTCAGGCAAGCTGTGTAAGCCTCTCCTGCACCTGCGCCAGCATCTGCGTATACTTTTCCAGTTTCGCACGCTCTTCCGCCACCTTACTTTCCGGCGCCTTTGACATGAACTTCTCATTGCCCAGCATACCGTTTACTCTGGCAAGCTCGCCGTTTAAGCGCTTTTCCTCTTTCTGCAGACGCTCGATCTCCTGGGCGATATCCACCAGTTCCGCAAACGGAATGTATACCGTTGCCCCCGGAATCACTACCGATACCGCATCGTCGGCGATGCCGTTCCTGTCAGCCTGCACCGTCACCTCGGAAGCGCCCGCAAGAGAGGCAAAGAACAGACTGCCTTCCTCAAAGATCTTCCGCACGTCCGCGCCGTCACTGACCACGAATACGGCCGCTTTCCTGCCGGGCGCCACATTCATCTGGGTACGGATATTACGGATGCCGCGAACCGCCTCTTTGATCAGTTCGATCGCTTTTTCTTCCTCTTTATAATCCCTGTCCTGTGAAAAAGCCGGCCATTTCGAAATCATAACGGACTCTTCCTCGCTCTGGATCGTACAGAAGATTTCTTCCGTGATAAAAGGCATATACGGGTGCAGCAGCTTCAGCGCGTCGATCAGAACGTTTTTCAGCGTCCACAGCGCCGCGTTATTGCTCCCCTGTCCGTCCGTATCCTTCTGGTATAAACGGGGTTTTACCATCTCGATATACCAGTCGCAGAATTCATCCCAGATGAAATCATATACCTTCTGTACCGCGATGCCAAGCTCATAATGATCGATATTGTCCGTCACATCCTGAATCAGCGTATTCAGCTTCGATATGATCCACTTGTCAGCCGGTTCCAGATCCTTTCTGATTTCATCATATGATACTTCCCAGCCGCGGTTGCCTGTCTTTTCCTCCGCCTGCTCCATGTTCATCATGATGAATCTGGAAGCATTCCACACTTTGTTTGCAAAATTCCTGCTTGCTTCCACCCTCTCATAGTAGAAGCGCATATCGTTACCTGGCGCATTGCCCGTAATCAGTGTCAGCCGCAGCGCGTCCGCGCCGTACTTCTCGATGATCTCCAGGGGGTCGATCCCGTTGCCCAGAGACTTGCTCATCTTGCGCCCCTGGGAATCCCGTACCAGTCCGTGGAACAATACGGTATGGAACGGCTTCTCCCCCATCTGCTCATAACCGGAGAAGATCATGCGGATAACCCAGAAAAAGATAATATCATACCCCGTCACAAGTACATCCGTGGGATAGAAATACTTCAGGTCTTCCGTCATTTCCGGCCATCCAAGCGTGGAAAACGGCCACAGCGCGGAGGAAAACCATGTATCTAACGTATCCGGGTCCTGCGTGAAGTGTGTGCTGCCGCACTTCGGACATACCGCGGGCGCAGCCCCGGCAACCACCACCTCGCCGCACTCATCGCAATAGTATGCCGGAATCCTGTGTCCCCACCACAACTGACGGCTGATACACCAGTCGCGAATGTTGTCCGTCCAGTTATAGTACGTCTTATCCATGCGCTCCGGAATCAGCTTGATTTCGCCCTTCTTCACAGCCTCCACCGCAGGCTTGATCAGTTCATCCATCTTCACGAACCACTGTTTCTTGATCATCGGCTCGATGGTCGTCTTACAACGGTCATGGGTTCCTACATTATGAGAATAATCCTCGATCTTAACCAGAAGCCCTTCCTCTTCCAGTTCCTTTACGATCTGCTTTCTGGCCTCATAACGGTCCATTCCTTCATATTTGCCGCCGTTCGCATTGATGGTGGCATCGTCATTCATAATATTGACTTCGGGCAGATTATGCCGTCTGCCCACCTCGAAATCGTTGGGGTCATGCGCCGGCGTGATCTTAACGACACCTGTACCAAACTCCATGTCAACATACTCGTCCTCCACAACCGGAATCGGCTTGTTCACGATCGGCAGCCATACCTGTCTTCCTTTTAAATAGGTATATCTCTCGTCATTGGGGTTTACCGCCACTGCCGTATCGCCGAGCATTGTCTCCGGACGGGTGGTTGCAAATTCCAGAAACTCTGTCCTGCTGGGCTGACCGTTCTCATCCACAAGCGGATACTTAATATGCCAGAAATGACCTGCCTGCTCCTCATACTCCACCTCCGCGTCGGATATGGACGTGTTACACACCGGACACCAGTTGATGATCCTGCTGCCCTTGTAGATCCAGCCTTTCTCGTGCATTTTACAGAACACTTCCGTAACCGCCCTGTTGCAGCCCTCGTCCATGGTAAACCGCTCCCTGTCCCAATCACAGGAAGAACCTAATTTCTTGAGCTGGCCGATGATGCGTCCGCCGTACTCGTCTTTCCACTCCCATGCACGTTTTAAGAAGCCCTCGCGCCCCAGATCTTCTTTGGAAATGCCTTCCTCTTTCAGCTTCTCAATGATCCGCACCTCCGTGGCGATGGACGCATGATCCGTACCCGGCTGCCAGAGGGCGTTATAGCCCTGCATCCTTTTATAACGAATGAGGATATCCTGCATGGTATTGTCGAGGGCATGTCCCATGTGAAGCTGCCCCGTGATGTTCGGCGGCGGAATCACGATGGTGAAAGGTTTCTTCGTCTCATCCACCTCTGCGTGGAAATATTTCTTGTCCATCCATTTCTGATACAATCTGTCCTCTATACCCTTGGGGTCATAGGTTTTGGCTAACTCTTTGCTCACGGTTGTCTCTCCTTTTTGATTGTAATTGTAAAGCGTAGGAATTTCCTAATATCGTAAAAAACGCCTTTTGCCAATCTATTTCATCGGCAAAGGGCGCATATACGCGGTACCACCTTAGTTTCTCACTTGACGGCTTCTGTACTGCGGCTAAAACATGATCATCCGGCAAAAGCCTTACTGCCGCATGTCCACACCATACAGTTCACAGAAATCCTGATCCGCTAACGGGGATCGGGCGTGGGCGCTTACTGTGTACCTGCCGTACTTTCCGTCTCTGCGGATCATACCGTTCCTGTTCGGCGTCCCGGTTCCAAAGCTACCTTCCATGATTCCTCTTCCGAAGCGGCCTTTCAGCTTGCGGCTGCTCTCTCTGGCGGCGGTCGTCATGTACTCCTCTTTGTCATCACCTTTTTGTTCATATTACAAATAATATAGTAACTTGCGGGATATTTGTCAAGCCCTGCCTGATTTTTACATGATACTGGAACGGGGTGAACAGTAATCTATTTTGTGCACCCGTCGGATACTCAATCACCTTCCAGCCAGTCCACGACATTCTCTACAAGGATACCATCATAATTCCCAAGGGTAAGCCTGCTTCTCCATCTATGCTATAACCCGAACTCCCCAAACAGCTTATCCCGATATTTCTTATCCTTTAACGCACGTTTCAGATCCTGCTGCCGGTTCTGTTCCAGCAGGATACTTGTCAGAGCGGATAACTGTTCTATTCCTTGTTCTATTCCTTGCTCTACCCCTTCCATCCTGATCGTTCTCTCATATAGATCCGCGTCGAACTCTTCCAACAACATTCCCAACACCTCCGCCCGATAGTTTTTCAATACATTATACAAAATGCCGTGGCCGATGCAATAATCAATCGCCTCACCAAATGCTTCCTGCGCATCCAGACCTTCTGCCATATACTGTCTGGAAACAGCCACAAACTGCGCATATTCCTTCAGCACAGAACACTGCTCCAGCAGTTCGTTATTATGTCCGTAATTAATGTTAAGCATCCGCACACTCAATTCCAGATCCGGCTTCTGCTCCCTGCCGGTAAAAGAATCCGACAGCTTCAGTATCTCTTCATCCGGCGCGTCTTCTTCTCCGTTATAAAACACAATACATTGCGGCGTCGGCAGTGGAATCCGCGTCGCCCCGTACAGACTCATTCCCATCTGTTCAACCAGCTTCTGATATTCTTCCGCCAGGTAGATCAGAAACCGAACCGGCATGTTCGGATTATATGTACTCTGATGCTCATACAAGTTCAACGTTCCCGCCAGCACAAATGCAAGATCATTCTTCATCACTACATATATGACACTCTCGATCGTTACTATCTGCAATTCTGCCGCATCCGTATAGGCTGTACCGTTTAATGCGTTGTATAACTGTAAAAGCGCTTCCCTGTCAACCTCGAACAAGAATCGAAACAGACGATCCTTGACGGTGCGGTGTACTCTTTTCCTGCTCTTTTTGTCTGTTACGCTTGTCGTTTGCATATCATTGTCCTCCCTTGTCACGGCAGGATAACAACATACGCAGCGTCCGCATTTTTTGTCGTTCCTGCCCTATTTTATTAACGTCTGAAAAATTTGACAGAAACTGTCCGGATGTGCACGAAGCACATTATTTAGAATTTTTCTGATGAATATATTGTATATAATGTAAGACCTGCTGTCAATGGTTTTCTGCAAAACTTTTATGCACAAAGCCGTTGCTCCGGCTGTTTTTTCCGTTTTCAACTTCTTGATCTCTTTCTCGACCTGGTTCGTATTGCAGACATACTTTTCTCCGGAATCGTCTGGTTTGCCGTGAAGCGTTGTCTGGATGGCGCAAATCGCTCTCACGAATACGCGGCAGCGATTTTGTGTGCTTCAGGCGTGACCATAAAGCCGGGACCGGACTGTTACGGAGTCACACACAGAAAACTTACGGTAGGAATCCGCCGCCTGATGTGGTATTCTGTTCTCGTAAAGGAGTGACTTCAATTTGGATACACGACATAATAACCGGACGACAACGAAAATACTGCTGCTGGAAGATGACGCAAGCCTCATAGACGGTCTGGAATATTCCCTGCTAAAAAACGGCTTCCAGGTGGAGACCGTGCGAACCGTAAACGATGCCTTGAATCGACTTTTTCAGTCAACTGGCGCTTTGCACTCACACCCCGCCGCACAAACACCCGACCGGCGGCTCATTCCCGATACAAGTCCGGACGATCCACAGATTTTCAGAACACCCGCAAATGACTTGTCAAGTCAATACAGCCTGCTTCTCCTCGACGTCACACTGCCCGACGGAACAGGCTTTGAAGTCTGTGAAAAGGTGCGGGAACAGGATCACCGGATTCCCATCATCTTTCTCACCGCCTCTGACGAAGAAGTAAATGTCATCCACGGGCTGGACAGCGGCGCGGACGACTACATTACGAAGCCTTTCAAGATCGGAGAACTCTGTTCCAGAATCCGCGCGCTGCTGCGGCGGTCTGCGATTTCAAGGCAGATGCCGGCACATACGCTTTCCGGACGGCAGGCACAGACCCCCTGTCCTCCCGCGTCCGAAACCATCACCTCCGGCGGACTGCGGATCGACTTTCTGGCGGGCAGTGTATGCCTGGACGGACAGACCGTAGACCTGACCCGCGCAGAATACCGGCTGCTTTCCCTCCTTGTGCGAAGCGCCGGCAGAACCGTCACCCGCGATCTCATCCTGAACGAATTATGGGACAGCGCGGGAGACTTCGTGGACGACAACACCTTATCCGTATACATGCGGCGGCTCCGCGAGAAGATCGAAGCCGATCCTTCCCGCCCGGAACACCTGATCACCGTCCGCGGCTTCGGATACCGTTGGGAACCATAAACCGCATAATTTATCATCATTTTATGCCATCAGTCATCTGAGGGCGGAACGGAGCATTCTTTATGTTAAAAACAAACCACAGTCTCATGCAGGACCGGCAGTTCAGAAGATATTTCGCCTTTCTTCTCACCTTCTGCCTCCTGCTTATCTTCTTAATCCTGCTGTCGGCTCACGGCCTGACAGCTTCCGTCAAAACAATACTCCTCTCCCGCGAGGAAGCAATCGCCTCCTCGCTGCTCGATCAAGGTGTCCCCGATACCGTGATCGCTGCAGCGCTCACCGAAACGGACGCGGCACACAGCAAGGAAGCCTCTGACCTTCTGTCGAAAATTGGTGTCCGGCCGGCCCTTGAAGCGCAGTTCCTGCCCGGCTTACGTTCCTTTCAGCGAAGCGCCAGGTCTGTCTTACTGGCTGTCATACTGCCGTTCTGTTTTCTTTTGCCCGGCGTAAGCCTTTTCTTTTTGCATAAAAGAGAAAAAATATACCTGCAGGCGGCCTCCGTGATCGACCATTATGCCGCCGGCGACTATTCCTGCCGTCTTTCTCAGGCAAACGAAGGCGCCGTCTACCAGATGTTGTCCGCCGTAGACCGGCTTGCCACCATGCTGCAGGCCCAGAAAGAAACCGAACGAAACGCCCGGATCTTCTTAAAGAATACCATATCCGATATCTCCCATCAGTTAAAAACACCGCTGGCGGCGCTCTCTATGTATCAGGAAATCATGGAAAATGAACCGGATCAGCCGGATGTCATACGCACCTTTGCGGCGAAGACCGGCCTTGCCCTGAGACGTATGGAGCAGCTTATCGGCTCCATGCTCAAAATCACCCGTTTAGACGCAGGAAGCGTCGTCTTCGAAAAGAAACGCTGCACGCTGTCAGCATTAGTTTCACATGCAGTAAGCGAACTGACTACCCGCGCTGCCAGGGAAAATAAGTCGCTCCTTCTGGAAGGCAGCGGCGACGCCTCGCTCCTGTGCGACCCGGTGTGGACCTCTGAAGCCATCGGCAACATCGTCAAAAACGCACTGGATCACACGGCGCCGCAAGGCACGATCCGCATTACATGGGATTCCTCACCCCTCACCGCGCGAATACAGATTACCGATGACGGCGAAGGAATCGCACCGGAAGATATCTATCACATTTTCAAACGTTTCTATCGAAGCATCGCCTCTTCTGACGCACCGGGCGTCGGACTCGGTCTGCCCCTCGCCAGATCCATCGTGGAAGGACAGGGCGGCACGATTTCCGTCTCAAGCACACCCCATGCCGGAACGACGTTTACGATACTGTTCGGGTAACCGGCATGCTTTAAAACCGTGCAGACACACCATCAGCCCGGGCGTCCCCAGGGTTTCTTTACTTTTGCCCCACCTTACAAAATCGTAAGCCTGGATTCACCTGCCTGTAAGACATACTTTGTAAAATGACCGTATAGAAACGGCGGCGGCTTCTTTGCCGCGTTTCAAACAGACATATTCAGAAAGGACTCTACTTATTATGGAAATCTTACAAGTACAAAACCTCTGCAAGACCTACGGCAAAGGGGAGACACAGGTGAATGCCTTAAAAAATGTATCTTTCAATCTGGAAAAAGGGGAATTCTGCGCGGTGGTAGGAGAATCCGGCTCCGGCAAAAGTACGCTTCTAAACTGTATCGGCGCTCTTGATCTTCCCACTTCCGGCCGGATCTCCATCGACGGAAACGATCTTTTTACCATGAACGAGGAAGCGCGCACCATATTCAGACGGCGAAACATCGGCTTTATCTTCCAGTCATTCCAGCTGGTGGCAGAACTGAATGTGGAACAGAATATCGCATTTCCGCTTCTCTTAGACTATCGCAGACCCGATCCCGCCGCCATTGAAGAAATGCTGGATATCCTCGGCCTTGCGGACAGACGGCGCCACCTGCCGAACCAGTTGTCAGGAGGTCAGCAGCAGCGTGTCGCCATCGGCCGTGCACTGATCACCCGCCCGAAGCTGATCCTGGCCGATGAACCCACCGGCAATCTGGACAGCAGAAACAGCCAGGAAGTGATGGATCTGCTCATGAAAGCGTCCAGACATTATCAACAGACCATTCTCATGATCACCCATAACAATAATCTGGCCATGTCTGCGGACCGGGTGTTTCGTGTATCGGACGGCTGTCTGACAGACTTAAGACATGACACTAAGAGGGAGGGATTCAGAGATGAAAAATTATCTTGAACTCGTTCCGCTCTATACAAAGGCACACAGGAAACAGAACCGCATGTCAGTCTTTTGTATTTTCCTGTCAGTCTTTCTCGTGACGACCATCTTCGGCATGGCGGATATGTATATCCGGAGCATGATCCTCAAAACAAAGCGGGAGGACGGCAACTGGCATATCGCTGTAAGCCGGATCAGCGATGAAGAAGCCGCTCTGATCGGCGCACGCCCTGAGGTCAAAGCGATCTCCTGCTACGGCACCTTGAATTACAGACTGGATCAGGGGTACACCATCGACGATAAAGACGTGGTCATCTGCGGCGCCGACGAATCCTACCTGACACAGATCTACCCCGATACCATCGCGGAAGGAGCTTTTCCGAAGACAGCGGATGAAATACTGGTAAGCGGGAATGTAAAAAAAGAACTGGGACTTACCCTGGGAGACACCCTTGTCATCCGCGACGGAAACGGAACCGGACATCCCTATACCATATCCGCCTTTGCCGCCGATCTCCCCATGGTCTTAAGCAAAGACATCTACGGCGTATTCATGAACACGTCCGGATTCCGCACTTTTTATCCCGGTGTGGAAAATGGTACGCCTGACGATTATAGCAGTCTTTTCCTGATTCAATTCCGCAGCCACCGGAATATCCGCGGCACTATAAACGATATTAAGACACAGTTTCACCTGCCGGACGATCAGGTGGGGGAACAGGCCATGCTGCTGGGACTTCTGGGGCAAAGCGATGAAGGCAATCAGTTTATGATGGTGATCTATTCTGCTGCCGCCATTCTATCCGTGCTGGTCCTGACCGCCGGTATCCTGATGATTGCCAGCAGCCTAAACAGCAACATCGCCGGGCGGACAGAGTTTTTCGGTATGCTGCGCTGTGTGGGTGCCACACCGAAGCAGATCATGCGGCTTGTATACAGAGAAGCGATTTCCCTGTGCACCTGCGCCATGCCCGCCAGCATCATCGCCGGCATGATCGTCGTCTGGGTTCTGTGCGCCGTTCTTCGCGCCCTGAGTCCGATGTATTTTGCCGATATGCCGGCCTTTGCAGTCAGCCTGCCCGGCATAGTCTCGGGTATAGTCATCGGTATCCTGACCGTACTGCTGGCCTCCCGCGCGCCTGCCAGAAAAGCTGCCAGAGTCTCGCCGCTGACGGCAGTAACCGGCGGTGCCGTCCGGTCCGCACCCGTGCGCAGAGCCGCCAGTACCGCCCTCTGTAAAGTGGATACGGCGCTGGGCATACACCATGCCATGGCAGGCCGCAAGAATTTTCTGCTGGTGGTCAGTTCCTTTGCGCTGAGTATCATCCTCTTTTTGTCCTTCTCCACCACCGTGGACTTTATGAAACACGCCATCAAGGCGCTCAGCCCCTGGTCGCCGGACATTTCCATTGTCAGCACGGACAATACCTGTTCGGTAGACCGTTCCCTGTTGTCCGCCCTGCAGGAACATCCCGCAGTCAAAAGAGCCTACGGAAGAATGTTCGCCTACGATCTTCCCGCCGCGGTAAACGGTCAGGAACATACTGTCATGCTGATTTCCTATGAGGCGAAACAGTTTGCGTGGGCAGAAAAATATCTGGTCGATGGATCTCTCAAAGATGTGCAGACACAAGCCGGCACCGCTCTGATCGTAACGGCTGCCCAATACAACAACCACAGCACCATACAGACCGGTGATACCGTGACGCTCACGATAGCCGGACAGCCCGCGGAAATAACGATCACCGGCGCCGTATCAGAATGCCCTTTCAACACGGCCACAGGCAATATCATCATCTGTTCGGAGGACACCTTCACACAGCTGACCGGTGCCGGAGACTATACCATCATCGACATACAGCTGAACCGAAAGGCCACTGATGACGACGTAGAGGGGATACGCGCGCTCGCCGGATCAGATCACACATTTTCCGACCAGCGTCTTGACAAGCAGAGCATACTGGGCGCCAATTACGCCTTCAAATTATTTATCTACGGCTTTCTGGTTCTGATCGCTCTGGTGACCATCTGCAACATTATCAACTGTGTCGCCATGAGTGTGGAAGCCCGGATGAAACAGTACGGCTGTCTGCGTGCCATCGGATTAAGCGACAGACAGCTCACCAGAATGATCATCGCCGAGACGTCAGCCTATGCCGTTACAGGCGGTATCTGCGGCGTGCTCCTGGGACTGCTTCTCAACAGTAAATTATTTGAACTTCTGGTTACCGGCCGCTGGGGCGAACCGTGGAGCATACCCCTTGCCGAACTGGGAATCATCACGGGGATCATGATCCTCTCCGTGATCCTGGCGATCCGCGGCCCTGTCAGAAAGATCCACACGATGTCGATCGTAGACACGTTGCATGCAGGCATCAATTCATAGTCAGCTTACGATCCTGCCGTCCTCGATCCGGATTGTCTGATCGGTCAGCTGCGCAATCTCCGGGTTGTGTGTAATCATAATAATCGTCTGATGAAATTTGCGGCTCGTTGTGTGCAGCAGGCCGATCACATTGTCGCTGGTTTTCGTGTCCAGGTTTCCGGTGGGCTCGTCTGCCAGCACAATGTCAGGCTTGGATGCAAGAGCCCGGGCAATAGCCACACGCTGCTGCTGCCCGCCGGAAATATTGTTTGGCAGGCTCTGGATTTTCTGTTCCAGTCCCAGCATCCTGACAATTTCCCCGACAAACTTTTTATCCGGTTTCTGTCCATCCATTGAAAGGGGGAAAACAATGTTTTCCCATACATTCAGAGTCGGAATCAGGTTGTAATTCTGAAATATGAAGCCAATCCGACGGCGGCGGAACACTGTAAGCTGTTCCTCTTTCAATGCAGACAGTTCCGTACCGCCCACAGTTACCTTCCCCGATGTGGGCGTATCAAGACCGCCCAGCATATTTAACAGAGTTGATTTGCCGGAACCGGAAGTCCCGACAATGGCAACAAACTTTCCCGCCTCTATTTCCAGATCAACGCCATCCAGAGCGTGAACCACTGTCTCGCCCTTTCCATAATATTTTTTCAAACCTTTCGCCTGTAAAATAATGTCTGTACTCATCCTCAAATCCTCCTGTCTGATCACTCTGCAACGCGCAGCTTTTCAACAATACTGCCTTGATTAAATACTTTCAATGCAGCCACAGGCACAACAGCGGCAACTGCCAGCAGTACCATACACACGGCCGCGGCCGGAACAAGTGTAAAATGAAAAGTGAAATACCAGATTCCACCGATCAGTGTCTTTACTACAGTAAACGCAAGCGCCACAGACAGAACCAGGCCGGCAAGGCACGCCCCGGCAGCATAATAAACACTTTCCCAAATCATCATCCGGGTCAGCTGCTTTGCTGTCATGCCAATGCTCTGCATAGTGGCAAACTCATGACGCCGGGCCAGAATAGTGGTAATGACGGTATTGACCAGATTCAGTACACCGGCCGCGCCAAACACAATACCGATCAAGCCTCCCACAAATCTGAGCATAGTGCTGGTTGTGGCGGCATCCTTCCGGGCATCTTCAGCAGAAGTATAATTCAGGCCTGAATTTACATTTGTTACATAATTCTCCAAAAAAACACTCATGACAGCCTGCTGTTCTTCTTCCACGTCAAAAGAATATTTATAAATTACCGGTTCATCGTAAATCTCCTTATAAACACTGGTGGGAAGATAGATGTACAGACCATCCCCTCCGACTTCATAAGGCCCGTTGGTCGTATATCTGACTTCCATATCATCTCCGTTGAGGGCGGCTTTTGCTAACACAGGCAGCTCCATAACCGGTTCGCCGTTTTTATATACCGTAATGATATCACCCACGTCCAGCAGTTCAAACGCCGGATTCAAAACAGAAGACCCCATATCAGATACAACCCCCAGCAGTGCCCCCTCACCTCCTGCCATCTGGCTGTAAAGCGTATGTGCATCCCTCTCTCCTTCCTGAATGTTCATGCGGGCAAGAGCCTTTTCTTCCATGCCATACACGTTACAGATGGCGCGTCCGTCACTGCCCAGATGAAAAGCCATCCCATCTTCGGTAAACCCGTAGGCCGTGCCGGCAGTTTCGTCTATACCGCTATGGACAACTTCTACAGGAAAGTCATAAGTCACATTGCTGTCGTCCAGTGTGTTTTTGTAAATGGCAGAAGCTCCCTTTACGCCCGGCTGCGCATTGACAGCGTCGATCACTTCCTGATCCAGCCCGTGCTCACGCCGGGTAAACCCTTTCATACTGTTTGTACTCACGGCGTTTACTACCACAAAGTCGGTCCGGATGCTGTAAGAAACCTGCTTTTCTATATCCACGCTGTCAGCGGCAATGCCCGCACAATTAAGCAGGACAATACATAACATCAAAGAGGCTGCAATAAAAACGGAACGTCGCTTGTTACGCCCCAGATTGGACCACGCCAGCCCGGGCAGAGTGGCTGCTGCGGTACGCTTCTTCACAGTTCTTCTGCCCGCCCCGGACTCCACATAGCGGAAAGCCTCGATCGGCGGGATATTTGCCGCTGCCCGGACCGGCTTTCTTGTGGACAAAAATACAGTAAAAGCGGCCAGCACTGCGGCTCCCGCAAAAATTACCGGGGACGGCTCAACATTGACTGCCACATTCTCATAGGTAGCTGAAAACATACTCATGATATAAGGCAGCGCCGCTTTGCCGGCAAAATACCCCGTCAACAGGCCAAGTGGAATACCAATGCAGGAAAGAAGCAGCGCCTGCCGGTTGATCAATTGCTTTACCTGCCGCCTGCTCATACCCACAGTACGGTACAGCCCATAGCGGCGGATCTCCTGCATCACCGCAATATCAAACACATTATAGATCAGCAGATAGCCGCACAGAATAAACAATATGATTATAACTGCCCCCAGGAGAAGAGTCTCCGGATCCAGTACAGGATTGGTCTGCGTATTTATCGTTGCAGACAGACCCGGAAAATGGGCATCATCCGGATCGCCGCCCATTTTCCGCACCCAGTCATCCAGATTTTCCTGCAGTCCTGCCGTGCTCACGGCTGTAAAATCAGAATAATAAGTGCCGGCCATATCCCGGTCCCGGTCATAGGTGTACTCAAAAATATCGGGATGGGCATCCCGAAAAGCCGTTCCTGCCCACATCATGCTGATCTGATCATTCGTGGCTTCAAACCACCCTGACACCACCATATCCAGTTGATATTCCCGCCCGTGGGCAGTAAAAGCAATGGACACGGCAGCGCCCACATCCGGTTCCACTCCCAGATCCCTGAGCGCCGCATCTGAGGTGACAATCTCGTTTTCTGCTGTGGGAACACTTCCGTGGACAGGCATACAGAAAGTCAAATCAGCCTGAACCGGATCCAGCACGTCAAACTCAATGTTATGACGGGCTGCGTTTGTAAGGAATCCTACCGGCATCCGCAGGCCGTATTCTCTGATAAAATCAGCTTCCGCCAAAGCCTCATACTGTCTGGCGGTCATGTAGTGAAAATCACCGTCTGACCGGCTGCCTTTCAACATCTGCATCGTCAGAATCATGGATTCTGCCGCACCCGTACCGACAGTGGTAACGGTAGTAAATAGAATTGCGGTCAGCATAATTGCCAGCACCGCGATCAGGTTCCGCATCCGGCCGGTGCGCAGGCTGCGCCCGGCAAGAACACTCAGCATATGATTCATTGCCTGTTCCTCCTTGGCTGTTTCTGAAGATAAGAATAACCCGGTCACGTCTCAGTTGGGGCACAGAAACGTCACAAATTTGTGACAAACAACGGATAGCAGGTCCACAGGTCATCTTTTCCTAAGAAAAAAGCGCCCGATGTCAGGCGCATGGATTTTTCTTTATGACAGGATCTTCCCGTCCTGCAGCCGGACTACCCGGTCCGCCAGCTGGGCAAGTTCAAGATTATGGGTGATTACAACCAGCGTCTGGTGAAAAGCGGCGGCAGTCATTTTGAGTAATCCGGCCACATTTTGTGTGGTTTTCATATCAAAGCTGCCGGTAGGCTCATCGGCCAGGACAATCGAAGGCTTTGTGATCAGCGCCCGCGCGATCGCCGTACACTGCTGTGCTCCGCCGGAGAGCATATGCGGGCGGGCATCCAGATAGCGGCCAAGCCCCAACATCTGAACAAGGCCGGAAAAATAAGCCCCATCCGGCCGGGAATCATCGAGGCAAAGGGGAAATAAGATATTTTCTTTGACCGTCAATTCAGGAATCAGATTGTATCCCTGAAAAACAAATCCGATCTTTCTGCGTCTGAATACCGTAAGCTGCTCTTCATTCATCTCTGACAAATCCAGTCCGTCAACGATTACGGTTCCTTCGGTGGGCTCGTACAATCCGGCGATCATATTCAACAGCGTGGTTTTCCCGGAACCTGACACGCCTGCAATGGCTGTAAACTTCCCTTTTTCAATAGACAGGTCGATTCCGTCCAGCGCTCTGACTGTCAAAGATCCATCCCTGAAATATTTTTTCAAGTGCCGTATTTCCACGATATCCATGATTCCCTCCTTTTCAGCGCTGCTTTCCGCGCATCTTTACCCCTTTCCGTCAGTTTAACAGGAACACGGAAAAAGTACTCCCTTCGCCCTTTTTCGATTTTACTGTAATATATCCGTTCTGGCGGGTAATGATGCCTCTTGCCAGATACAACCCCAGGCCGACGCCTTCCCCGGCGGCCACTTCCTCCGCCCGGTAGAAACGTTGAAATATGGCATTATAGTTTCCTTCATCAATACCGATCCCGGTATCGCATATGTCAATACGGGTATAAAACTGCCACGGCCGGACAAAAATACTGATCGCACCGCCATCCGGCGTATACTTCACCGCATTGTCGAGAATATTGCCGATGGCTTCCGCCGTCCATTTCGGATCATGCTTGACGGTCAGTTTACTGTCACAGTCAGCCGAAAGCCGGATGTTTTTCTCTTCGGCTCTTGCCAGTATCATGCTCATGGCCAGCGCAATCGTATCACTCAGTCTCGCTTCTTCAGGATGCAAAACGAAAGTCCCGGTCTCCAGCCGGGACATTTTGATCAATGACTGCATCAGAAAGTCAAGTTTATTGACCTGTACAGTCATTAAGTCAAGAAAATTATTCTGTTTCTCTCTGGACAATTCGTGCTGACTCAAAATTCCGGTAAGCATCCGGATATTTGCCGTCGGTGTTTTGACCTGATGGGATATATCACTGACCAGTTCCTGTATGGTCTGCTTGTCCTGCCTGCTCTGCTGCTGTTCATCTTTCATTTTCTCATAATATTGCAGCAGTTTCTCCTGTACCTTTGAAACGGCTGTTTCTTCATAAAGAGAAAAATTTTTAAGTTCCCGTCCCTCCATCAGAATATCCACCGTTTCGCATATATCGTTGGAAAAATCTGAAAGCTGCCGGCTCTGCCAGAGCGCCCAGAGTATCGTTATGCTCATAACGGCACCGCAGAAGATCAGGAGAAAGCCGCGTATGTATTCCTGGGGGATCCATTGGAAAAAGATTCCCGCCATTCCGGCACAGAAAGCCAGGCCTAAAAGAATCCTCCTGCAAAAACCCGTATCGTGCGTCTCTTTCATATCGCCGCCCCCATCCATGCATATCCCATACCACGTACTGTTTTGATGTATGTATGGTCATCATCTTCAATTTTGCCTCTCAGGCGATTGACCGCAACAGTCAGCGCATGATCATCAACAAAGCTGGCATCCACATCCCAAAGCCGCTCCAACAGCGTCTGCCGTGTGAGGATATTTCCGGCATTCTCCATCAAGACCCTCAGCAGCTTATATTCATTGGAAGTAAGGATGATCTTATCCTTTCCGCGGACTGCAGCAAGTGTACTGAAATTCAGTGTGAGAAAGCCATCAGTCCAACAGTCTGCCGTCTGCTGTTCTGCTCCATGATTTCTCCGGATGGCAACCTCCACACGCCGCAGGAGTATCTCCATATTGAACGGCTTCGTGACATAATCATCCGCTCCAAGGTCAAAGCCGTTCAGAATATCCTGTTCCAGATCATTTGCGGTCAGAAATATAACCGGCAGTTCCGGTTGTGCGTCCTTAATGGTACGGCACAGATCAAAGCCGTTTCCGTCCGGCAGATTCACATCCAGTATCACCAGGTCGAAGCGGTCGCTTTGAATCAGCCGGGTCGCCTTTTTACAGTTATAGGCCGCAACAGTCAGATAGTCATTACAATCCATTTCAAAACAGATCCCCGCACTTAAGGTCAAGTCATCCTCAACAACCAGTATCTTCATGTCTCCGTCCCCTTCGCTCTTATGCGCCTGTCTTCTCTTGCATTTTTTCCGCACCGGCAGAGTGCTCTGCATCCGGATGCTTTTCTTTACCGGTGTTTTCTTCCCCGCTCTTCTCCCTATCCCGTTCTTTCTCTTTATCCTGTTCCTTCTCTTTATCCTGTTCCTTCTCTTTATCCTGTTCCTTCTCTTTATCCTGTTCCT
>CAJUJP010000010.1:0-47498 GCA_910586615.1 uncultured Lachnospiraceae bacterium | reverse complement strand
TCTCTTTATTCCGCTCCTTCTCCTTCGTCACATGCAGATACCGGCGCAATACACAAAGAAGCCCCACGCTGATCACCGAAATGAAATCCTCCATAGGTGTGGTATCACCGATGATCATATGCCGTGCCACCAGGAAGATCAACACTTCCATAACGTTATCTGAATTCGGCCTGCAGAGCATCTGCAGAAATTCAATACCGATAACGATCACAAAAATATCCTCCAAAAAGGGCTTAAATTCCGTGGTATCATCTAACATGGCATGAAAAATTTCAAAATCACTCAGCAGGCTGAAAATCGTCAGCACAATGCCCACCAGCACGATCACTGCCACGGCCATCTCCAATGTCTCACACAGCCTCTGTATGTCTTTCTTAAATCTGTTCTTGAATTTCTCCATAATTCAACCCGAATCCTTTCCTTTTCTGTCAGTTGAATTATATCATGCCGTGATGGTTCAGGCAATGGCCCTGAGTCGTTCCACCAGACTGTCCTTTTCCAGATTTTTAAAGCACAGATAAGGGAGCAGCACAGCAAATGCGATCAGCATCGGCGTACACACCACAAGAGGCAGCAGTGTAAACCGGAAAGTGGTATAACCTCCCGCCACCATCGCCCGCACACCTATCCCTACTGCCAGTGTACTTAAGATATAAGTGACCAGTAAAGTCAAACCGGCGTAATCCAGTCCTTCAAAAACAAGCAGTTTACATAACTGAGTTTTTGTCATTCCCACACTCTGTATCATGGCAAATTCCTTCTTTCTGGACACAATAGCTGTCACCATGGAATTGATAAAATTCAGCACTCCCACCAGCGCGATCACAATGCTGACGACATTCCCCATCACAGCGCCGGAACGGGTCTCCCGGTCATACTGCTCTGTCATGGATTTCCTGGAAGTGACCGCTAAAGTCAATCCAGTGTTTTTGAAATACCCGTCCAGTATCTCCTGCGCCTCTTCAATGTTCTCATCACTGACATTAAAGTAAAGTTTCCGCAGAGTATTCTCCGGCCACCGTTCACGGAAAGTCTCCGCAGGCATGATAAATTCCAGATAAAAATTATCCTGAGGACCGCCCTCATAAGCGCCCTCCGTCACCGGCGAAAGAGTGTTAAGCACCGCCATGACCGTATACTCCCGGCCTTCCAGTTCCACCTTCTCTCCCACCCCGACCGTAGGCATGGCCTGCTCCTGTATACCCGGTTCCATTCCCGGTCCGATGGCCAGTACATACTCGCCTGTGGCAAACAGTTCTGCGTCAAAGCTGCCGTTCTCCCAATATTCTTCTCTGCCATACACATCAAGCACGATACCGTCTGCGCCGTAGATCACCGATGAAGCCTGCCTGCGATCCAGCGCTTTCTGCATTGCCTCCACACCCGCCGCATCATAGGATGCCCATGAAGTCAGCATTTCTTTCGTATAAAAATCCCGTATATTCTCAACAGTCTTTTCATTCAGGGCAAGCTTCGTCTCATGGCTGTACAGATGTCCGACAGACTCCAGCCCATCCATTGACTCAACCAGTTCAACCAATTCTTTATTCAGTGTATTTCCTTGCGGATCATAACCTGTCATGTAAGCTTCATTGCTTGCTTCATCAATCTGATAATCTGCTATGGTCAGCCCGGACAGATATTTTTCCATGTCAAAAGCTGCATTCTTTGCATAAAAGCAGCTCATCAGCGTCAATCCCAGAGTGAGGGAGCAGATCACGGTAACAGTACGTTTCCGGTTCCTTCCCAGGTTTGACCATGCCAGTGCTGCCAAAGAAGCATTGCCCTGTCTTTTCTTTCTGCCTTTTCGGATTTTATCCACATCGCTGCAGCGCAGTGCCTCCATGGGGGACACTTTTGCCGCCAGTCTGGCCGGCCGCATACAGGAGACCAATACGGTCAATCCGGCAAAAAGCGCGGAACCGATGAAAATGACAGGGTTGACGGATACGCTGCCCGCCTGAAAGCTGATCAGCACAGGTACCAGCACCGCCCCCAGCAGATAACCCAGCAAAATTCCAATCGGAATCCCGATGATGCACAGCCGCCCGGCCTGCATGTAGATCAGCTTCTGCAGCTGCTTCTTGGTAGTTCCCAGCGTTTTAAGCTTTCCGTAAAACTGAATATCCGCAGTGACGGAAATCTGGAATATATTATAAATGATCAGATACCCCGCCACAAATACAAGTGCCATGCCCAGATACATGGGCACACTTTCCTGCGCCGCCATATAGTTCATTTCGGGAGAATAAGCCAGATTCACATTGTATTCCAGACCCTCCAGTCCCACATCGGCCAGAATACGGTCCATGCTGCCCTCGATATCTCTGTCACTGTAAAGGTTCACCTGTGCCATATGGATTCCAGCCATCCTTCCAGGAGCCGCACCGCCTGCAGAGTCTACCGCCTTCCTGACAAATTCTCTGCTCACCCATGCCATACTGGCATAGCTGGATTCATTTGCCTCCCAGAAACCACACAGGGTAAACGTGGAGGTCTGCACTTCCTTTGTCTCCAAATCCGCGATCCAGTCAATTGTCACCTGCGCTCCCGGTTCATGCGCCACTCCCAGTCTGTCCAGAACCAGGGTGTCCAGCGCAATCTCCTCCTCTGTCTCAGGCATCCTTCCGGTAACAGGCATCGAAAAGGTATGTCTGGCATAGCTTTCATCCGCCCAGCGCATTTCCACCTGTCGTCCGGACACCCTCCTGTCTTCTGCAAGACCGGCCACTATGCTGTTGCCTGTCTCTGCCACCTCGGGGTGAGCGGCGATCATGCCCGCCTGCTCCTCAGTGATGGACTTAAAAGATGCCTGCGCATCATAGCCGGTCTGTCTAAAAGTCATCTCGATTATGTTTTTGCTCATGCTCTGACTCAGTACAAAAAGAGTCGTGAACATCAGCGTCGTCATCACAATGGCCAGAACCGCCACCAGATTGCGTCCTCTATTCTGTTTGAAAATCCGTTTGCTTATCACAGATATTGGTTGAAACATTTTTACTGCCCTTTCTTCATCTTTTCTATTCTTTACCTTGCTGTTTATTTTCTGTTTTCCTGTTTGTTTTCTGTTGTCCTGCCTCTTCTCATTTCCACAGATCCTGATTTTCTCAGTACCCCAACATTTCTCTGCCTTCTATTTTCCGTCCATTTATTCCACGATTCTTCCGTCTTCAATTCGTATGATCCGGTCTGCGCAGGCTGCAATATCCGGGTTATGGGTGATCATCACGATGGTCTGGTGGAACTGCTCGCTGGTCATCCTGAGCAGGCTGATCACGTCGCCGCTGGTCTCCGAATCCAGATTACCGGTAGGCTCATCTGCCAGAATGATGGCAGGCTTCGTGGCAAGCGCACGGGCAATTGCCACCCTCTGCTGCTGTCCGCCCGAAAGCTGGTTCGGCAGTCTGTCCAGTTTGTTTTCCAGTCCAAGCAGTTTCACGACTTCCATAATAAATTTCTGATCCGGCTTCCGTCCGTCCAGTGAAATCGGAAAAATAATATTTTCCCACACAGTCAGCACCGGTATAAGATTGTAATTCTGAAAAATAAATCCGATCTGTTTACGCCTGAAAATCGTGGCCTGCTCCGCATTCAGTCTTGCAAGCTCCTGCCCGCCAATCCTGACGCTTCCCTCGCCCGGCACATCCAGACCGCCCAGCATGTTGAGCAGTGTAGACTTTCCGCTGCCGCTGGTACCTATGATAGCGGTAAACTTTCCCCTCTCGATTTCCAGATCAACGCCGTCAAGCGCCTTCACAAGTGTCTCTCCTTCTCCGTAATATTTCTTTAAACCCGTAGCTTTCACGATTGCTTCCATCATAATCCTCCATTTCTGCTCAGCCTGCGAATATGGCCGCAGGCACTATTTTGCCTGCTTTTCTTCCATGGTATCCGGCACCTTATCCATACACCATTCTATACAAAAATCATATCAGACCCGGGTTACAGACCGGGTACAGGTAAGGTACATTTTTGTAACACAACAAAAAAAGACAGACTGCCGCTTCCGCAATCTGTCCTGTTATCATCTAATCTGTCTCCCGCAAGGCCAAATACCGCACTGTATATACCCCACGATATTGATATTGTCAATATCAATCCTCATCCCGGTACATGGCAAGCAGGCTCTCAAACCTTGACTTCACTTCCGCAAATGCTTTTAAAAGCTTGGGCGAGAACGCACCGCTGTGTCCGTTCAAAATCATCTGATATGCTTTATCTGATTCATAGGCAACCTTATATACACGCTTCGAAGTCAGCGCATCATACACATCCACCAGAGAAACGATCTGCGCCGCTATGCTGATCTCATCTCCTTTAAGCCCGTCAGGATAACCCTTGCCGTCATATTTCTCATGATGATGTCTGGCAATATCATAGGCATACTCAAAAATCGCTCTGTCATTCAGGCGGACTCTATGCTGAATAATCTCCGAACCCTTGGTGGTATGGGATTTGATCAACTCAAATTCATCCTTTGTCAGTTTCGCCGGCTTCAGGATAATACTGTCCGGAATAGCGATCTTGCCGATATCATGAAGAGAAGAGGCCCAGCCGATCTGTATCAGCTTCTCCGGCGTCAGTTCATACTCCGGATAAAGCTTCATGACGCTCTTTCCAAGGCACAGGGAATACTCCCGGATTCTCTTGATATGCTGCTTGGACTCCATATTTCTGAATTCCACAATGTTGCTCAGCGAATCAATCAGGATCTCATTCACATGATTCAGTTTCTTTGTCTGCTGCCGTAAGACACTGTTCTGCTTCTGAATATTGATGTTCTGTTTCTTGACCATCAGCTCAAGCTGCATTTTATACTTGAACCACCCGATGGCATTGTGAACCACCTGCTTCACCACATCCGGCTGATAAGGCTTCTTGACATAACTTACAATCCCGTACTCGTAACCTTTTCGTTCCAGTTCCGGAGAGGTTTCCCCGGTGACCATGATAAAAGGAACCTTATTTACAATGTTCTTTTCCTTCAGGCATTCCAGCACTGCAAAACCGTCCATCACAGGCATGATGTTGTCCAGCAGAACAATGGCAATAGAAGCAAAATGGGCGTTTAAAAGCGCTATACCCTCCTTGCCGTTCTCGGCTTCCAGAATCTTATACTCTGACCGGAATAATTCGGCCAGGATTGATCGGTCGATTGCATTGTCTTCAAAGATTAAAATTGTGTCACGTTTCATGTTTTTACCATACTTTCTTTTATTGTGAAATAAATTGTGCTTAAGCCGTTACACTGCCGCAGGTATATCCTTTCCGGGCTGTCACAAAACCGTCTTCATACCTTTCCCTGACCGTCACATGGCAACCATAACCACCTGCTTGTTGCGAAGCTTGAAAATAACCCTGCGCACTTCGCCTGCCAGGCTATATTTAATACCGTTGATGATGACCACACTGCCTTCATAGGCTCTTCCTCTGACACATACAGGCTCCTTCGAGGTCTGCTCCGTTATATTGACCAGCTTGGACGCCTCGCCGTCCATCTCCGCCAGTTCCTGTGTCTTGACCTCAATGGCACCGTGAATTCTGCGCTGCAGTTCCTCTGACACTTCCTGCCCCGTGGAATACATCACAACGATCTTATTCCACTCCTGCTCCAACGCAACCAGATCTTTCAGCAGCTGCTCTCTCTTCTCTTCATATTCTGCCTGTTCTTTTTCGTAAATACCGTTTCGTCCGATATCCAGAACCGTCTTGATGTGCAGTCTGTTTCCAAGATTGTAGGTGTCCACGCCTTTTACCGCGCTGATCGTGCCGCCCAGCAGAACGCCCTTGCTGCCCGATACAATCACCCGTCCTTTCGTATTGATACTGCTGTTCATGATATAATTAGCCTTGACATTACCGCCGGCATTAATATTAGCCGCCTCAAAAAAGCTTCCCGACACCTCGCCGCCGGCGTCAATAAAACAGTCGTTCTTGGAACAGCTTCCCTTCTTGATCATAACGTTTCCGCCGGCGACCAGTCTTCCGGTCTCCACGTTATGCTCAATGATGATATCTCCTGAAGCTTTGATATAACCGCCCGAATAAATACTGCCCACCACATACACGGATCCGTCCACTTCCAGCTTGCCGGTTACGGAAGTCACATCCTCCCGGACGATAAGCATGTTGGAAATAATAATGCGTCCACCCGTAAATTCAAACTTGCCATTCATCTTAGACGTATAGGTAACACCGTCCGGTTCGAGCGTAAAACCTACACCACGCAAGGGTTTTTTCTCAATGCCGTTCTCGGCATGGATCGACTCACCGTAGATATTCTTCCCCGTAACGCCTGTCTCTGCCCGGTGATAAAAAGCTATCTTCTCACCCTCGTCCACCATCTCGAAAGCTTCTATGTTAACATAATCAACACCGCCGTCCGGCAGCGGTGCCGGAATCCGCGGCAGATCAAGTCTCACAAACCATTCAAACCAGCCGTCTTTTCCTTTCTGTGCCGGAATACCTTCAGCAATCAGAACTTTTTCGTTCATTCTCTTCCGGTCGATCAGATCGGCAATGGCATCCTCCTTGACCCCGAAGACAATCTCACGTTTTTTCAAGTCTTCATAAATGTCTTCTTTTGTGACTGCATTACCCGGAACCCAGGGAATATATGCATATGCTTTGTTGCCGTTTTCCTCTATGGAAATAGAAAACTCTTTCTTCCGGAAAGAATCGGCAATCGAAGTCTTACCCTTTTGGGCAGAATTTTCTCTGACCGCACCTTTTCCGGTTTCTATCTGTTTTCCGTTTAAACTGCTCTTCTGTGCCGTGCCTTCTTTTGTTCCTGCCGGCATCTGAGTCGTAATGGTGCCTGCCGCACCCGCAGGATTCTCTTTGCTGATCCCATCTGCAACGGCCGTGCTGTCCTTTACACCGGCTGTCTCTACCGTGTCCACGGCTGCGATGCCGCCTGCCCTTTTCCTGTTGATAATAGCCTGCCGCTTTTCTTTCATATCCGTAGCAGAAAAGACCAGACTGCAATAGTCAGACACATCCAGTCCGGCCTCCAGTCCGAGCCGGATTTCCTTCATCTGTGCATGATTAAGCAGGGCGTTGGCATAGATGGATACATCCAGCTTTTTCTCCAATCCAAGGCGTACCTCCTGCATCTGCATCCAGTTGTACTTAATATCCGCATAGGAGGAAATATCCAGATCTTCACACAGTCCCACCCGGATCTCATGAATCTGCGGCGCACACATATTGTCCTGCAGCCATTTGTCAATGGGCAGCCGGCTCATGATCGCCAGCCGGATCTCCTCCAGGTCATCATCCGCGAATCCTCTCTTGAGATACGGGATCAGATCAATACCCGCATAGAGTGAAATCCTGATCTGCCTCATGGTCTCATAATTATTCGCCGGATCCGCATACAGGGAAGCGTCCACTTTATCCTTAAGTCCCATGCGGATCTGCTCCATCTGCAGCCAGTTGAACTCCGGATTGGCATACAGGGAAACATCCAGCCCTTCTTCTTTTCCTAGCTTGATCTCCTGATTCTGTGCCTTCTGGTACTCATCATTCTCCATCATGGGAAAGCGCAGTTCATGCCGCGTCACATTAGAATCTAAATTAGCCATATCCACACTCCATGGGCATCGCAGAACTGCCTGCGATACCGTTTCAAATTTTCTGATGATATAAAAAATGCATAGAATAAGCGGAGCCCAGGCATTCCGGCATGTCTACCATTTCATCCTATGCAAACATCTAAATATTTGTATCCTAAAAGTAAATTTGCTTCGCAAATTAACTTTACGAGATCCGCTTCGCGGACTCGGATAATAGGATTTGCTTCGCAAATTAACTTTACAAGATCCGCTTCGCGGACTCGGATAATAGAAATACAGATGAATCTTTTCACAAAGAATGCGCTTGCATTCTATATATTGTACCAGACTTCTGATAAAAAAGCTACTGTTTTTACCACCGGCGCTTTTTACCACTGGCAATCCGGCACCGGCAATCATCCCTCCTGTCAATCAACAACAATCACCATGGGCAGCCTTTGTCATTGTTCACACCGCAGTCTCTGCGTCACACTTTCTTCCATGATCACATGCAGGCAGCACAGGGGAACCGTCGCCGCGATCCCGGCAAGCACCGGCAGTACGATCCACATCGGCAGCAGTGAAAATTTCCAGGTGGCACACCATGAGACAGAAGAATGGACAACCCACCATCTTCCCGCAAACCATGTAACGACAGACACTACGGGCACAAGGATAAATATCTGCACACCCCCGTGGAGCATTCCTTCCAGCAGAAAAAGCCTGCGGATCTGACGCCCGCTCATCCCCAGACTCTCATATATGGCCAGTTCCTTTTTCCGCACAATCATTCCCGTTACCAATGCATTGGCAAAATTCAGGATGCCGATCAAAAGCAGCACTGAGCCTACAAACATCGGAATGATATAGTTATGAAACCGGGCATTCTGGAAATTCCAGACATGTCCGCTCCTCATCTCGACTCCTATGCCGGTGTCCCCCGTCAATTCTGCCAGAAATTCCTCGAATTCCTCCTGTCTGTCCAGATCAATATTTACCATCACATTCCGGATGCCGCTGCCCGGAAACAATTCTTCGTAAGTCTGCACAGGCATATAATAAGATACATTAAACTGCGCCGCCCGGCTGTCGGATCCCGTAAGCATACGGCTGCGATAGGAAACTCCTGCCATAACTTCAAAAAAACGGCCGCCTATTTCCACACGGCTCCCCACTGGCGGCGTGGAAACAAAAGATACATCACTGGCTCCCGAAGCAACCACGTATTTTCCCGTGGCAAAACGTTCCGGGTCATAGAAGCCTTCCACATATTCTCCCTCTTCCAGAGCCGTTTCCAGCGCCAGTCCGTCCAGACCGGTAGCGATGCCGATATAGGCTCCTGTTTCCCGGTATTTCTCATATCCGGCAAGCCAGTCCGGCGAGTCTGCCATGACCTCTTTGCGGACGATTCCCTCCTCATTCCGGCCCTCAAAACTCTCCACGATTCCGGCCCTTTCCTCCTCATCCGCATACATGGGCACTTCCATGGTACGGATCGTTCCAATGCCTGTCACTGCCTCATGGTTCTCAAGCTCCTGCAGTATTTCAGGCGTGATGCTGCAGCTTACGGGATTATAGCGCTGTAAACCAGTGACAGCGGAAGCATCCGCAATGACATAATCACTGTAGATACTGTCTTCCAGATATTTCTCCACATCAATGCTGACATACTGGGTCCACAACACACAAAGCATACTCAGGGAAAACAACAGGGAGCCGGCCGCCAGCGCCGCATGACCTCTGCTCCTTGCAAAACCGGACAGCGCCAGGTGCACAAGCCCCGTGCGCCGGTGATTTCCTCTCCGTTTCTTCCCTCTCGTCCCGCTTCCGTCATAGAACGCCATGGCACGGACGGGACTGATCTTTCCCACAAACCGGGCCGGCAGCGCACAGGCCGCCCATGTGGTCAGCCAGGAGAGCAGACCGCTGCACACAAAAGGCTTCAGACTGAAAAATTGCAGCGCCGGATTTTCCCCGCCCAGCCCGCCTGCCCCAAGAATCACATAAGGCGCTGTCACCATATAGAGCACAAATCCTGGAATCCAGCCTGCCGGAATCGCCGGAAGGCACAGATACGCCGTCTGACTTGACAGAAATCTGCGGATCTGTCTGGGTGACATGCCCAGGCTCTTGATTCTTCCGTAGAACCGCACATTCTGCCCGGCAGAGATACGTATCACACTATACACCATCAGAATTCCACATACCATCACAGCTATATTGACCCAAAAAAATTTTACTGTCTTGCTGTTTACACGGTCCATCCTTACTTCATTAAACGCCAGGTTAGTCGTATAGACTGTCCCTGCCATCCCCAGATCCCGCAGTATTTTTTCCGCCTGTGCATCCAGATCATCCGGCCGGTACAGAGTCACCCCCAGGGTTACGCTGTCCGGAGTATCAGGGCACAGCCTGTCCGCTGTTTCCTGTGAGATCCACGCACAGGTTTCCGTAGCGCCCATATTGCTGTTCCACCACCCGCACAGCCGAAAGGTATCCACCCGCTCTTTGCTTCCGTCCACAGATGTCCAGCGCAGCGTCACCTCCGCACCCTCTTTGCGGGGAACGGCCAGAGACTGCATGGTAAGCTCATCCAGCGCGATTTCGCCGTCATGCTCCGGCATCCGTCCGCATACCGGCACCGCCTCCGTGGATTCTGCCCATCTGGGAGCCACCGCCGCCAGCTTCACATTCCGGTATTCCATCATGTCATCGGACAATACCCCCACCGCGCGCAGCAGAACCGTTTTTTTGACATCGGCATGACCGGCAATGGCCGCAGCCTGCGTACTGTTCAGCCCGTAATAGATCATATGGCTTGTGGAGCCGTATTGGATCTGGTAATTGTACACCAGCCCGTCATAAACCATGAATCCAAGTGAAAAAGAAAAAGTACACAGCATACTTACCAGCGCAATAGCCGCGGTCAGGAGTATGCTGCGTCCTTTATGAAATTGAAATTCCCGCCGCACCAGTCTGCGGCATATTTTCAGATTATTGTTTTCTATCATGATCCTGTATTTCCGTTATTTTCTGTTCTGTCTCCTGTTTTCCGCAGTCGTCTGCCTTTTATGTCCGGATCCTCCCGTCCTCCATACAGACTACCCGGTCCGCCAGCTGTGCCAGTTCCTGGTTATGGGTAATCATCACCAGCGTCCTGTGATAAACCTGTGCCGTCATCTTCAAAAGCCCGGCCACATTCTGTCCGTTTTTAGAATCCAGATTACCGGTAGGTTCATCCGCCAGGATCACAGCCGGTTTTGCCATCAGCGCCCTGGCGATCGCCACACGCTGTTTCAATCCACCGGAAAGCATATTCGGATACGCCTGCATCCGCTCACAAAGTCCAAGCAGTTCTGTCACTTCCCTGAAAAATCCCTGATCCGGCGCCGTTCCGTCCAGATCCAGCGGAAAGAGGATATTTTCTTCCACCGTCAGAGTCGGAACAAGATTGTATTCCTGAAAAATAAATCCCACCTTCTTACGCCTGAACACCGCCAGCTGTTCCTCCCGCATCCCGGAAAGGTTCACGCCGTCCACGATCACTTCCCCCTCCGTAGGCACGTCCAGGCCTCCCATCATATTGAGAAGCGTAGTCTTTCCACTGCCAGACGCCCCCACAATGGCGACAAACTCCCCCTGTGCCACATCCAGATCAACCCCGTCCAAAGCACGCACCAGATCCTCACCGCTGCCGTAGTATTTCTTCAGTTTCCGTACCGTTATCATATCCTCAAATCTCTCTGTCCTTTTCGTACTTTTGTATCATACCGCCTTACGGCCCACACAATACCCGGAATCATTTCCCCGTTCTCATCCGGGCAGATATGTCCCGAACCCGTAAATCTTCTCCTGCCGCTCCTTCTTTCTGATAAACATCAGTCCGAATGCGCCCGTGCCGCAGTTGCCTGACACCGTGGCCGAAGCCTTCTGGACAACCACCTTCTCAAAATGCACATACTTCTCGACTTCTGCCAGTATTTCATCCAGATGGTGCATCGCACATCCGGCATAAGTGAGAAAAAGAATCCTTGTATCAATCTGTTTACTGTGCCGTAGCAGCTTTCTGACATATCTGCGCCTCGCACTGCTCATATTGCCGCTTTCAATCTTCCAGAGCCTCAGTTCATTCTGGGACATATGAAGCACCGGATGCAGATTCAGCATCGTGCAGAGCCTGTGAACGGCGGGGCTCACCTTTCCGTTGCGGTACAGCGCTGTCGTGCCGGGCACCATAAAATTAGAACATACTGTCTCACCGAACAGTTCAAGCCTCTTACAGATTGCCTGAACATCCTTGCCTTCTTCTGCCATAGAAGCCGCACACAAAACCATGAGTCCATGCCCGCTGCTGATATGCCCGGAATCCACTACTTTCACGTTGTCAAAACTCCTGCTTGCCTGCAGGGCATTGGGATAGGCACCGCTGAGACTGCCTGAGGCCGTGATGTGGATCACATGCTCCGCACTCTCTAACGTATTTGCAAAGAAATGCTCATATTCCCATGGCTCCGCAGTGGAAGAACGGGCATAATTACCCTCTGTCTGCAGATAATTCAACAGACTGTCAGATGACACCTCAAACAGATCGCAGAACCGCCCTTCCTTCGTATGTACATAGCAGTACATCAGTCTGATCTGATATTTGCGCAAAAGATCCTTCGGCAGATCGCAGATACAGTCCGCAGTGATGGCTACTTTGCGCTTTCTTGCCCCTGTCACGCGGTTCACCGTCCGCACTTCTTCCGCATCCTGCTCCTCTTCCTGCACCGTATATTCGATCAGTTCCCGGGGCAGATATTTTAACAGACTCGCCTCAAGCAGTGCAGCATTAATGGGTTTTGCCAGATAACCGTCAAATCCCATATTCTGGTAGACCTGCTCCGCATTGGTCATCACATTGGCTGTCAGCGCAACGATGGGGACTTTCTGGCAGAATCCTTTCGTCTGGGCGCGCACGGCTTTCATCGTCTCCTCGCCGTCCATATCGGGCATCATATGATCCATCAGAATCACATGGTAAAGATTTTCCGCCGTCCGTCTTAAGCACTCCCTTCCGCTGTCCGCCGTATCCACCTTGATCCCCGTTCCCCGCAGCAGCTTGATGGCTACCATCCGGTTCATGTCGTTATCGTCCACCACCAGTACCCTTGCATCCGGGGCCGTAAAGCTCTGTTTATATTTTTCCCTGTGGTTCAGCTGCTTCTGGGAAGCAAAATTGATCACACCGATGGGGCGCACATTGACAATGCGTTGTCTGAGTTCCATGGTAAAAGTAGATCCCTTCAGATAAACGCTGTCCACATAAATCTTTCCGCCCATCATCTCCACAAGCTGTTTGGAAATGTTGAGTCCAAGCCCCGTCCCTTCGATGTTCCTGTTTTCCCCTTCGTCCACGCGCTTAAAGGAACGGAACAGATCGTCCAGACTTTCTTTCCGGATTCCCATACCCGTATCCGCCACAGAAATGCGCAGCATGATCTGATCCGCGGCAATCCGTTCCCCCTTGGCTGTCAGAGTAACGGATCCCGACTCCGTATATTTGACTGCATTAGTCAACATATTGGTGACCACCTGCTTGATCCTGACCTCGTCACCATAGAGCATGGACGGAATTTCCGGGTCGATATCCACCTTGAACTCCAACTCCTTTTCATGGGCACGGATCCAGATCAGATTCACCAGATCACTGAACATGGAACTGATCTCATACTGCGCCGGCACGATCTCCATCTTGCCTGATTCCAGCTTCGACAGATCCAGAATATCGTTGATGGTAGTCAGCAGCATCTTGCTGGCATTCTGAATATTTATGGCGTTTTCTGCGATCTCGTCGGATATGTCTTCCCGCAGGATCATTTCATTTAATCCGATGATCGTATTGATGGGCGTTCGGATTTCATGGCTCATATTGGCAAAAAACTTATCCTTGGAGCGGGCAATCTGCTCGATCTCCGCCTTCTGCTTCTCCGCCAGTTTCCGCTCCTTGTCATAAGTCGCAAACTGAACCTTCATCAGAAATCCGATAAAGCAGCTCACCACCACCAGCGTAATATAAGAATCTATGTAACTGTAGGAGCGGTTCACAGCCGGAATATGATCCGGGTATCTAAATGCGTAATAATAGGTTCCCAGAAAAGAACAAAGCGAAAGGATCATGGCAATCACCAGTTCTTTGCCGTCAAATAACAGAAAAATATAGACCAGCCCCAGCACAAGCCAGACCGGTGTACCGCTCTCCATACCGCCGCTTAAATAGAAAAGAATCGGAAAAATGACCACATTCAGCATGATCACAAGCAGCCAGGATGCCTTCCTGATATTCCGCCGGCTGACCGCCATGTGAAGCGCCAGACCGGACACGAAGCACATCGGCACGAGTACATAAAGCACATCCGGCGAAGCGCCCAGCAGAACACGGCCCATTCCGATGAAAGAAGCCACAAATGCCAGCAGCAGCACCATCCGGTTCAGCCTTTCCCGGAAATCCAGCCGGTCACTGAACATATAACGCAAAAATTTTCGTATTTTCTTCATGCCTTACTCCTCCACGATTTTCTCTCCCCATGTTTCAAGCGCCTCGGAAGCGCCAAGAAAATCAAACTCATCCACACTCTTTCTGATCTGCGCAGTCATCTCCCTCAGGTTCATCCCGTGAAAGCTGAATGGTTCCAGACTGTCAAAAAGCTCCGCCAGCCCGTCATTCTCGAAATTATCAAGCTTTTCCCTGATCTGTTCTGTTTTCTCCCGCAGGATCTGTTCCTCGATCTCAGGCAGTTTTTCCGGCAGATCTGTTTCCCCGTCCGCTCCGGCCCTCCGACCCTCCGGCTGTTCAGATTTCGGTGCCTGATACCCGTCCGGATATATGTACGTATTTTCGGCCAATGCCTTTAAGAGCGCTTCATGCATGGCAATAAATTCGGCATGATGTTCCAGAATGTATTCGATGCGGTTTTCCTTGCCCGCCATCTCCATGCCCAGGGCAAGTTCCGCCAGATCATTTGCCCCGATGCCTCTGGAATTGCTTTTCAGCGCATGTGCAGTGATGGCATAATTTTTCCAGTTCTGCTCCTCAAAAAGCTGCTCAAGCTGGCGGCTCCGTTCCGCCCCCTGAGCATGATACATGGCAATGATCTCCCGCAGCCCCTCCCGGTCGCCGCAGTAAGAGATTCCCTGAGATACATTGATTCCCGCGCGGGTCAGCGCTTCCAAACCTTCCGTCTCAGATGTTACTCTGGCTGCCCCCGGAGCGGTATCTGCCGTCCGCTGCACCACGGCCGCCGGATTCCCGGTTGCACTGCCAGCCTGCACCGCTCCATATGACCTGTCCCCGGCTCCGCTGCCGGCCTGTTCCACTCCGTATGTCCTGTTTTCGGCTCCGCTGCCATCCTGCACCGCTCCGTATGCCCCATATGCTGCTCCGTCACTGGTCCCCACCGGGTCCTGTCCTGCACCGGCTTCCCGGTTCTCTGTCTCCACTTCGATCTGCTTCTGTGCTGGAATATACCGGCGCAGCATCCGCTCTAAAACACTCAGTTCTATGGGTTTGGCAATAAAGTCATCGAAGCCCTCTTCCAGAAACATCTCCCTGGCGCCGCCGATGGCATTGGCCGTAAATGCGATCACCGGAAGCGTCTGGAAATATGCTCCCGGTTTCTGCCGGATTCTGCGCAGTGTCTCCACCCCGTCCATCTCCGGCATCATATGATCCAGGAAAACACAGTCGTATTCCATACTGTTAAGCTTTTCCAGCGCCTCCTGTCCGCCCAGCGCCATCACTGCCTTAATCTGATAGGGCAGCAGAAGCCTTGCCATGACTTTCAGATTCATGGCATTGTCATCCACAACAAGAATCTTTGCCTGAGGTGCTCTAAACCGGTAACGGCTGCGCTGTTCCTCGCTGCGGAGCACCTTTTCACCATTAAACACCGCCGCTATGGATAGTACCGTAAAAGGCTTATAGACGCAGAGCATATTGCCGCTGATCTGTGTCTCCTGACCGTAATCCACAATCAGAACGACGGTAAGTTCCTCCGACAGATGGTCAAAAAACGCCCTGTCTTCATTGTATTCTTCCCAGCCGATGAAAATATGGGTATAATTCTCATTCTCCCGGCGGCGCCTTAACTCTGAAAGATTTCTGCACACCCGGAACATGATCCCGAACTGTTCTCCCATATGGCGCATACATTTCTCATAACCTTCCCGAACCACGGAATAGTCATATTTATCCATATTAATATAACATGCGGCAAAAATACTGCCCTTGTTCCTGATGGAAACAATTGGTGTATCGTCCAAAATCTTCTGAGGAACCGTAAACTGAAATTCCGTACCGGTCCCCGGCTCACTCTCTACCATAATGAAGCCGCCCATGCTCCGCACAAGAGCCTGCGCAATGGCCAGGCCAAGCCCGATACCTCCCTCTTCCCTGTTCCGCCCGGAATCAATCTGACTGAAGCTGGAAAAAATTCTCTCCATATCCTCCTGCCGCATACCGATCCCGGAATCTTTGATACTGAACATCAGATTGATGCCATATTCCTCTCTCCGGCATCTGACCCGCAGGATAATGCCCCCTTCCCGCGTGAACTTGATGGCATTTTCCAGCAGATTCATGACGATGCGCCGCAGCTTCTGTTCATCGCCCAGCAGATTATTCGGCAGATCGGCATCACAATCAACGATCAGTTCCATCTTCTTGCCGTTTTCCAGCGTCACTGCCATATTGATGATATCCGCAATGGTGGAGGTAATATTGTAGCTCTCCTCCGCCAGATCCATCCTTCCGCTCTCCAATTCCGAAAAATCAAGGATATTGCTGACCGTAGAGAGAAGATTTCGTCCTGCCGTCTGTATATCTATGATATCGCGTCTTACATTCACAGGGATATCCTCCTGCAGAATAGCCTCGCTCATCCCGCACACCGCATTGATCGGCGTGCGAATCTCATGGGAAATATTCACCATGAAATCGTCCTTGCTTTTCTCCACAATCTCCAGTTCCCTGATCTTCTCGATCAGTTTCTCATTAGTCTCCTGTCTGGTCCGTATGGTAATCCAGGTAACCAGAGAAATGCCATAGGCTGATACAATATGCAGCACAAAGCGAAGAATATCGTTGGGCGTATCAATGCTGATCGACTGCACGATAAACACATGATAGAGCACCATCGCCGTTGTAAAAAAAGCGCCCATATAGACGATATCGACTATACCGAAAATTCCGAGCAGAACGATCAGCGCAAGCATTGTGGAAAGCATAGACGTAAAACTGACAGAATACAGGACATAGATGGTAAAATTTACCCATGATATGAAAGCAAGAAATTTTGCTCTGTACATATAATCCCGATAGCTTTTGACATATACGATCCAGCCTGCCGCAACAGTCACTATTATGACTTCTTTCGCCAGCAGATGCCAGCCCAGCAGAATCGACGAGACAAACATGGAAAGGGAAAATGCCGTAAAAAATCCCAATACGATCTGTTCCAGTTTCCTGCCCAGCTTATC
This sequence comes from uncultured Lachnospiraceae bacterium, assembly GCA_910586615.1. Classification (GTDB taxonomy): domain Bacteria; phylum Bacillota; class Clostridia; order Lachnospirales; family Lachnospiraceae; genus UBA3282. The sequence goes on along the minus strand of CAJUJP010000010.1, from coordinate 30,426 downwards.
ATTTTTAAACTGTCTCTCTTCCAAAGTGATCTACCTTACCTTTCCATACCGGTTTTCTGCTTTCCGGAATCTCCTGCATCATTCAATTCCCAGCACTTCCTTAAGCGCCGGCAGCATCTCCATAAACACATCCAGAATTACCGGATCAAACTGTGTCCCTCTGCCTTCTCCCATTATTTCCATAATCTTCTCAATGGGGCGTACCGGGGGCTTATAACACCGCTCCTCATAAAGCGCATCAAACACATCTGCCACCGCCATGATCCGCGCTGCCAGCGGGATCTTGTGCTGTGCCAGTCCGGCGGGATATCCCGAACCGTCCCACCGTTCATGATGAAACATGGCAATATCCTCCACGATCCGCACATAATGCTCATCCTCCACATCTCCGATGATCATCTTGATGATCTGGCTGCTGTGGGTAGTATGCTTTTTCATGCGGTCAAACTCTTCCGGAGTCAGCCTTCCGGGCTTCTGCAGTATAGAATCAGGAATCTTGATCTTGCCCACATCATGAAGAGGCGCCGCCTTACACAGATCTTCTATGTATTCTTCCGTCAGTTCCTCTGCAAAAAGATTCCGGCTGCGCAGTTCGTCCGCAATCATCCGCACATACATCTGCGTATTCTTGACATGTTTGCCGGTGCTGCCGTCCCGGCTCTCGATCAGATTCGCCATACCGACAATAACCGAATCCTGAATCCTGCTGATTCTGGTAGCATCCTCCGTGATCTTTTCCGCCTGCTCTTTTACCATCTGTTCCAGATTATGACGGTACTGGTCCAGCTCGATGGTCTTATCCACACGACTGAGCAGGATATCCGGCACAAAGGGCTTCGTGACAAAATCCATGGCGCCCATGCGGAAACACTTGACTTCCGTCTCCGCCAGATTATCCGCAGTGAGAAAGATCACCGGAATGGATCTGGTCTCCTCTTTCTGCCTGAGCTGTTCCATCACCTCGAATCCGTCCAGATCGGGCATGTTGATATCCAACAGGATCAATGCCGGATGATGATTCTCAAGATATTTCAGCGCACCTCTTCCCGAATTGGAAGCGGCAATACGATAGCGCGGCGTAAGGATCTTCTGTGCCAGCGCAAGATTTGTCCTGTCATCATCCACAACCAAAATTGTATGTTCCATTGCGTTCTCCCTTCGTCAGACTCTGCCTTTAGTTTAGTAAATACACGGAAAAAGTCGATCCTTTCCCCGATTCCGACTTCACGCTGATATACCCACGCTGTCTGGTGATAATTCCCTGTGCCAGGTAGAGTCCCAGGCCTACGCCTTCCTGACGGGCATTTTCCTCTCCCCGGTAAAACCGTTTGAACACATCGTTACAATGCTTCTCCGGTATACCCGGCCCGTTATCCGTAATGTCTACACGGGTGTAAAACTGCCACGGCCTTACACGGATGTCAATCCTGCCGCCCTCCGGCGTATACTTGACCGCGTTGTCCAGCAGATTTCCAAGCGCCTCCGCTGTCCATTTGGCATCGTGCCGCACTTTAAACTCCCCGTCACAATCCACCGAAAGCCCGATGTTCTTCGCTTCTGCCCTGGCCCAGACCCCGTTGATCGCCTGGGCAATGGTATCATACAGGCTGGCTTCCTTTACGTGGAGCACAAAAGTTCCTGTTTCCAGACGTGACATCTTGATCAGCGACTGCATCAGAAAATCCAGTTTTCCGATCTGCCCCGCCATTGTATCAAGAAATTCCGCCCGCTTTTCCCCGCTCAGTTCATGTGTCTGCAAAATATTGATAAACATGGAAAGATTTGCAATGGGTGTCTTCACCTGATGGGAAATATCGCTCACCAGCTCCTGGATTGTCTGTTTATCCTGTATGCTGCGCCGCTGCCCCTCCCGCATCAGATCATAGAACTGTAGAAATTTCCCCTGTACTCTCGCCGTCAGAGTATCCTCATACGGAAAATAATGTTCCAGTTCCCGCCCTTCCGTCAATTCGTCTATGGTCCGGCCAAGTTCCTCCGCAAACTCACAGACCTGCCGCCTCTGCCACAGGCACCAGACCGCCGCAAGCGCCACAATCCCGCCGCACAGCATAAACAGCGTATATCTCACCTGGGCCCGCGGAACCCAGACCCACAGCACATAGGAAAATCCCGCAAATAATGCCGTCCCGGCCAGTAAAAACACCTTTGTCACGAACCTGCTCCATATTTGGCTGCCTGACTGTACTCTCACCATTGGTTACTCCATTCCGAAGCGTTTTACTCCTGTATTTTTCTGTCTCAATCCGCCTTCTGCCATACGTACCCCATACCACGCACCGTCCTGATATACGCATGTTCCCCGTCTTCAATCTTGGCACGGAGCCTGTTCATCGTCACTGTCAGCGTGTGGTCGTCTATGAAATTCCCGTCACAGTCCCACAGCTTTTCAAGCAGAAGCTGCCTTGTGACCACCTGGCCCGCATTGACCGTCAAAATCCTCAATAATTTATATTCATTGGGTGTGATCGCCAGCCTCTCGCCTCCCCGGTCAACTGTCAGCGCCCGAAAGTCCACCTGCAGGAAATCATCCCTGTAACATTCCTCAGCTTCCTGTTCCTGCCGCTGCTGACCGCTGCCGTTCCGGCGGATCGCCACCTCCACCTTCCGAAGCAGTATTTTCATATTAAAGGGTTTGGTAATATAATCTTCCGCCCCCAGATCAAATCCGTTCAACACATCCTCTTCCAGATCATTAGCCGTGAGGAAAATCACCGGAAGTCCGGGACGATGACTTTTGATCTCCCGGCACAGTTCAAAACCGTTTCCATCCGGCAGGTTAACATCCAGAAGTACCAGCGCAAACTTCTCCTTCTCCACCAGATATCCGGCCTTGCGACAGTTGTAGGCCGCCTGCGTGACATACCCCGACGCATCCAGTTCGAAGCACAGCCCTGTGCTCAGGGCCAGATCATCTTCCACCACCAAAATCCGTTCCATCAGAGTCTCCTTGACACTGCCGCCTCTTTCCTTCTTTCCGACGGCATTCTCTACCGGTATTTCATTACATGAATAAAAATATTGTAGCATATTTTCGTTACATTCACAAATCTATTTCGGCAAAGATCAACAGCTCCTGAACTGTCATTAAAATTCTGTAAACGCGGGAAAAGCCGGTAGCAAATTCAAGTTTCCTGTGCTAGAATAATAATCTGAATATTTGTACCGGACTTTAAAAAATTTATCAATCAGGGAAAGGAATCTGCCACCATGTTTGGAAAATTACTGAATCACACCACAGACGGACAGACCGTCACGTTACACTATGAGAAGCAGACCGCATATCTGCACGTACTGACAGATACGATCATCAATGTATTTGTTCCTTTTCACACAAAAGAGCATCTTTCGAAAGCAATCGAAGGCGGAAAGGAGCAGCCTGTTTCCTTTACCTTACAGCAGGATCAGGAGTCACTTGTACTGTCCACCCCCGCATTGTCCTGCCGGATCCATGACGATTTCAAACTGGATTTCCATGATAAAGACGGCAATCTGCTGTGTGCGGATTACCGGGGCAGAAGGATTCCCCGCTTCACCCTGCAGGAATCTCTGGTGGAATTAAGCAGAAAAGAAGGACACGAAGTAAACCTGTCCGATACCGTTGATCATCCTGTACAGTGCGTCAAGACACTGGACGAGGGCGACTGCATCTACGGCCTGGGCGACAAGACTGGTGTTTTGAACAAACGGTATTACGAATACGAAAACTGGAACAGCGATATCCCCGATCCCCATGAGGACTGTTTCAAGTCTCTCTACAAAAGCATTCCATTCTTTATCATTTTGAAGGAAAAAGGGATCTACGGAATTTTCTACGATAATACTTTCCGCAGCTATTTCAACTTCGGCAAAGAAAACAACAGCTACTACAGCTTCGGCAGCACCGACGGCAACCTGGACTACTATTTCATCGGCGGCTCCTCCATGCCGGAGATCCTGACAGACTACACTTACCTTACCGGGCGGATGCCTCTGCCTCAGAAATGGGCGCTGGGCTATCATCAGTCCCGATGGGGCTACGACAGCGAAGAGACTTTCCGCGGCATTGCAAAAAAACTGCAGGAGCACAGGATTCCCTGTGATGCCATTCATTTTGACATCGACTACATGGAACGCTACAAAGTATTTACCTGGGACAAGACCCGTTTTGCAGATGCAAAGACTCTGCTCTCGGATTTAAAGAAACAGGGGATCAAGGCCGTCACCATCATAGACCCCGGTGTAAAAGTGGAAAAAGACTATCCCATGTACGAAGAGGGTATCAGCAATGGATATTTTGTCAAAACTCCACAGGGCGATACTTACGTCAATGCGGTGTGGCCCGGCGATGCGGTATTCCCCGACTTCGGCCGCCCCGAAGTGCGCAGCTGGTGGGGTGAGCATCTGCGCTTTTATACAGAACTTGGCGTATCCGGTGTCTGGAACGACATGAACGAACCGGCCAGCTTCAACGGTCCGCTCCCCGACGACGTGGTCTTCACGGATGAGGACAGAACCACCACCCACGCCGAGATGCACAACGTCTACGGACACAATATGGCCAAAGCCACCTACGAAGGATGGAAAAACCTCACCGGCAAACGTCCTTTTGTCATTACAAGAGCCTGCTACAGCGGGTCCCAGAAATACGCCACCGCATGGACAGGGGACAACCAGAGTCTCTGGACCCATCTGCGCATGGCCATTCCCCAGCAGTGCAATCTGGGCTTAAGCGGTATGCCTTTCATTGGCACAGACATCGGAGGCTTCGGCGCGGACACTACGCCGGAACTGATGGCCCGCTGGATACAGACGGGATGCTTTTCCCCTCTCTTCCGCAATCACTGCGCCATAGGCAGCATGAACCAGGAACCCTGGCTTTTCGGGGAAGAAGTGCTCTCCATCTACCGTAAATATGTGGAACTGCGCTACAGCCTGCTGCCCTACTTTTACGACCTGTGCAGAGTCTGTGAGCAGACCGGACTTCCCGTGATCCGCCCGCTGGTACTGCACTATGAAAACGACAGAAACGTGCGGAATATGAACGATGAATTTCTGATCGGAGAATCCCTTCTGGCCGCTCCCGTGGTAGACCAGGGCGTCACCAGACGGCTTGTTTACCTGCCGGAAGGTGTCTGGTACGACTACTGGACTCACGAAGAATATCAGGGCGGACAATATTATCCTGTTGATGCGCCTCTGGATGTGTGCCCGCTCTTCGTCAAAGCAGGTTCCGTCCTGCCCAAAGCGCCCGCCCAGATGTATGTGGGCCAGATCCCGGATCCTGAACTGATCCTGGAATTGTGGCCGGGCACAGGTTCTTATGTGCACTACCGGGATAACGGCGAAGACTTCTCCTACAGGGACGGTGCGTACAACGAATATCTGATCGAGAACAGAGACGGTCAGGAAGCCGGAATCCGTAAGCTTCATGAAGGATATACAGACTATCCTGATATAAAAATGGTATATATTTCGAGAAAAAAACGAGCATAGCTCGTTTAGAGCATAGCTCGTTTACGAGATTCGCTTCGCGAACTCGAAAGTACAGGCGGCTGAACATCATTTGACCAGCCGCCTGCTTACGTTTACCATACATCCGATGACCACTCAGGTCAACGGCATAAATACAGTCTCTATAAATTTCCGCCTCTATTTCAGGATCTCCTGCAGCACTTCCAAAAGTACTGGTATATCAATGGGCTTGGCGATATGCCCGTTCATGCCCGCATCCATGGCCAGCTTTTTATCTTCATCAAAGGCGTTGGCTGTCATGGCAATAATCGGGATATTGGCGATCTCCGGACGATCCAGCGCCCGGATCTTACGTGTGGCATCATAGCCGTTCATGATGGGCATCTGTATATCCATCAGGATCAGGTCGTACTGCCCGGCCTCCGCATTCTTCATCATCTCCACTGCCACCGCGCCGTCATCGGCCACATCCAGAATAAAACCTGTTTCCTGCAGGATCTCCACCGCAATCTCCTGATTCAGTTCATTGTCTTCCACCAGTAAAATTTTCTTTCCTTCAAAGGAAACCGCTTCTTCCGCTCCGCTGCCTTCCAGACTCTGAGCCACAAAAGGAGTCTCCAGAATCTCACGCAGTTCGGAAAGGAAAATCGGCTTGGAACAAAAGGCCGTAACACCGGCTTCCCTGGCCTCCTGCTCGATATCCGTCCAGTCATAGGCGGTCAGGATAATAATGGGCTTCTCAACGCCGATGATTCCACGGATCCGCCTCACTACCTCCACACCGTTCATATCCGGCATAAGCCAGTCTATAATATACACTGCATATTCATCGCCCTGCTCCGTGGCAAGCTGTACACGCAGCACAGCCTCCTTGCCGGATGTGGTCCAGTCGGGCCTCATTCCGATCACGCCAAGCATCTTGGTTACGCTGGAACAGGTATTGAAATCATCATCCGCCACAAGCGCCCGAAGCCCGTGCAGTTCGGGAATGACTTCCTGCCGCACAGGGCCTGCACAGGTCTGGAACTGTAAAGATACCGTGAAGGTCGTACCCTTCCCTTCCTCGCTCTCAACAGAAATCGTACCGTCCATCATGTCCACAATATTTTTGGTGATGGCCATACCCAGCCCGGTTCCCTGAATACCGCTGACTGTACTCGTTCTTTCCCGTTCAAAAGGCTCAAACACATGCTGAAGAAATTCTTTGCTCATACCGATACCGGTATCCTTGATCTGGAAATCATAGGAAGCCCAGCCCTCAGGCGCATTTGTCGTCTGTACAATGCGCACGCCTACGAGGCCGCCGGGTTTGGTAAATTTCATGGCATTGCTTAACAGATTCAGCAGCACCTGATTCAGCCTGAGCTTGTCACACAACACATTCTCATTCACCACATCTGCCGTATCAATATAAAATTCAAGCTGTTTCGCCGTAACATCCGCCTGCACGATGGTCTTCAGATCATGCATCACTTCCGGCAGAGACGTCTCTTTTTCCTCGATCTTCACCTTGCCGCTCTCAATGCGGCTCATGTCCAGAACATCATTGATCAGGCTCAGCAGGTGATTGCTGGATGTGGTGATCTTTGCAAGATAATCCTGCACTTTCTCCGTATTGTCAATGTGTGCCGCCGCCAGTGACGTGAATCCTATGATCGCGTTCATTGGTGTCCGGATATCGTGGGACATATTGTTAAGGAAAGTAGTCTTCGCACGGTTTGCGTGTTGAGCGGCCGCCAGCGCGTCCTCAAGATCGATTTTCTGCCGTTCAAGCTGCTCTTCCATTTTCTTTTCATCATCAATATCCACAAAAAGCCCGGAAAAAGTAACAGGTGAACCGTCCTCACGTCTGGACAGTCTGCCGGCAGCATGGAACCAGCGCAGACCTGCATGTCCGGTGTGCAGACGGTACTCCACATTATAAGTCTTCTCACCGGTATAATCCATGACAGTATCCCAGTATTCCTTTACAGCCTGTTCTTTATCTTCCTCATAAAGCAGGTCGATCCAGGATTCAATCCTGCCCGGAAATTCTTCTTCACTCTTATATCCTACCATTCTGCGGAACACATCGGACCATGTACAGGATACGATTTGTGCCTTCTCGTTAAACTCCATGCTCCAGAAACCCGAGTCCATGGCCGCATGAATGTTATCCATTGACTTCTTTTCCTTTTCGATCTGTTCATAGGCCGCCCGGATCTTGGCTCCGTCCGCCTTTTCCTGCTCCAAAAGGACACTGGCATTCTTTCTGAATCGCGTAATCAGTCCGAGAAACACCACCAGCATGGTGACTATCATGATGACAATCTGTATAACACTGCGGCGCAGCATGCCGGTACTGATAGAGTTAATCTGCTCGGTAATAATATTATTCCGGATCAGAACTGTCATCATCCAGTTCGTGCCTTCCACCGGTATGTAACAAAGATTTTCCCTGGCTCCTTTATAATTAAAGGAGATCTGTCCCGATCTTCCGTTGGTAAAATCGCTTTCCAGCTGCTCATAGCTGAATCCGTTATAAATATCAGCGTTTTTCAATTCAGTGAGGAAATTGCTTCCCCCTTTCAGATTACCAAAAGGATTGTTCGTCAAATCCTCACCGTTACGATGGTACAGACTCCAATAGGTCTCATTATAATTTGTCTGTAAAGTCAGCGAACTCAGCATATCCTCAATATCAAGCTGAATAAAACAGGCTTTAACCTGCGCTCCCTGAAACGCTACCTCCTTAACCGGAATCGCAAGGATCACCTGCTTTCTCGCACCCTCAAGATTGATTGTCGTGATCATCGGATCTGTCAACTCTTCCGAAAGAAAATCATACTCGTCAATCCCGGAAACTGTGTCATATTCTGTGTAAACAGTCCCGTTCTCATCAACAAACGCAAATTTATCAATACCGCAGAGCCGTTTGATCCTTCCAAAAAATTTCCGCAGCGTATCCTCAGATTCCAGATCTTTCTCTTCTATTATGGTAATGGCATTTTCCATATAGGAGAAGTTCGTCCTCAGCTCCTCGGCAACAACCTGCGCTCTTCTCCCCGCCAGTTCTTCCAGATAAAAGTCGCTGACCCGGCTCACCGCCTGGCTCGTGCCGCTTCTTGCACTGTTGGATACCCAGATCGTCGTAAAAAGAAGAACCACTGCAATAATGATTCCTCCTGTTATGGCATTCGCGATCGTCTGCCTTCTCTGCTTCTCATTTATGCTCATAGAGTGTGATCTTTCCATCGCCTGCTCCACCATCCTTAATAACTTTTGTGCATTTCCTTATAAAACACCACCCGCAATATTTGTATACAGAAACAAAATATCAGCTTTTGCCATTATCTTATTATAGGATAGGAAATTTGTAAATACCATTTGTATTCTGTTTGGAAAAGTGTACAAAATGTACAAAGCAGGCAGAAAGATCTGTAACTTCGGGCCGCTCTTACTCTGCCCTGACGCCCGGCACATAATAGAAACATGTCTTTTCCGGGACTGCATAAAACCTTTTTCCCAGAGGCGTCTCTTCACTGCGGTATTCACTGGCGGATGCAAACAAGATCCGGCCGTCAGGCAGCGCGCAGTACCGGGCACCTTCCCAGCTGCATGGAGCCTCGTATGCCGGCAGGATCATCTCAGCTTTTTCATCTCCCGGATCATAAGCGAAAATACCGTCGTATCCCCAGAACACGAAATCCGACTCCGCCCCCGGTGCAATGATGTCAATCATGATCGTGCCCTCCGGCATAATATCAAAGTATATATCCCCAAGTTCTCCTTTTTCCCCATCCAGAGAAGCAATACCCATCCCTCTGTCCGGTTCGTCGGGATCATAGAATTTTTCTATCTGTGTGTAAACTCTGCCGTCCCTGCCCAGTCCCAGACCACCAAGGGAATTCAGTTCATATTCGTCAGGCGCAATGCGCGAAACATAATTTCCTTCACGGTCCAGCACCAGAATCTCACATTCCTGGTTTTTTTTCTGGTTTTCCAGTCCTGCAACGCTCAGATACAGGTAATCGTCATCCAGCGCCATCCGCCTTGTATAGCCTTGCTTTTCCGGTGAAAGGTACTGTGCCATATCAATCTTGCGAAGCAGTTCTCCCTGAGCGTCCACCACCCACAAAGCCAGCCTGTTTGATTCCGGGTCATTCCCGTCCGCCCACTGCCAGAGCGCCAGATAGAGATCTCCGTTTTTATCCTGACACATGGCAAGAATCCGTGTCTCCGCACCGAAATCATCAAAGAAAAGTTCCGATTCGCTGCTGCCGGTCTTCATCCGGTGTACCGCGTTGAAACCCGCCAGAAAGATCTCATTTCGCCCCGCGGCGATGGTCAGATCCAGTTCCAGTTCCCCTGTATAGGGAATTGTCAACGCCTGTGCCGGTTCATAGACCGCGTCCGTGTTAAGGATCTCCTCTTCCGTCGCCTGTATCTCCTCTTCAAAATCCGGCATCCGGGCCTCGCCTTCCTGTATCATCTCATTCATCTTCTGCAGACTGTAATCCCTCTTGTACATGAAATCAATGATCTGAAGCAGTTCCTCATCGCTCATCTCCTTCTCCGGAAAGAAAAAGGTTGCCGTATTCCCCAGAAAAGCCACGCCTCTTCCTTTATAATCCTCCGCCCGGTCTATCATAGTCAGCTCTCCGTCAGGAAAAAGAGTCTGGCTCTCATAGGATCCCCGCAGTTCCTTCATCCGTTCCTTCTCTGTCGCCAGATAGGGTCTGTTATAATTGTCATGACCGACCCTGTTTGCATAGATCTGGGCAAAATATTGTTCTATCTTCTCCCGGTTCATGGCCTCCATCCGCTCCCGCAGCGCTCCCACCGAAGCCGCCGCGGTGGCGGAAACAAGCATGACCAGTGCCGCCGCAAGAACAATGCTCTTCTTCCAGTTCATCCGAAAGCGTACAGCCTTTCCCTCTTTCGGGGCATGGCGCCTTCCCTTTCGTTCCTGAACATACTGATCCTCAATATCTCCCTCTGCATATTCCCCGGTATATTGTCCCATATGTTCAAGTTTACATAACACATTTTCTATCCTGTCTGACATCTTCCGGGGCATCACGATCTGTTCCTGCTCTGCCATACGAAATATTTTCTCTTCCCATCTGTCTGTCATATTTTTCTCCATTTCTGCGCTGCTTTTGTCTCAACTATGTTGAGACGTCGCATTAAACGAGTTTGTGGCAAGCAACGCGTAGACACAAATCTCGCGATTGAAAATTTTAATTTTCAATCTTCTCTCCTTTCTGCTCATACATTCCACCGTATTCCTTCGCTGCATACAATCTGCCGGTTTTTCTTTCTTTTACTCTTGCGGCAGTCTACTCTCCCATCAGATCCCGCAGCGCCTTCTTTCCCCGCGACAGGCGGGATTTCACAGTCCCCTCCGGGATTTGCAGAATTGCACCGATCTCTTTGATGGAAAACCTTTCATAGAAATACAGCATGACTACCTCCCGGTATACAAGGTCAAGCTGCTGGACAACATCCCAAAGCTCATGACGGTCCTCCCGAAATGCCGGCATATATGCTTCCAAATCCTCCACCGGCATGACCTGCCTGTTCTTTCCGTATATCTTTCTGGCCTCATTGGCAGTAATCTGCATGACCCAGGGCCTGAAGCTGTCCTCTTTACGCAGCGTATGGATTTTCTCATAAGCCCGCAGTACCGCTTCCCCCACCGCATCCTCTGCGTCCTCTCTGTTGTGCAGCATGGCAAGTGCAAGGCGGTACATACCAGGTGAATATTCCCGTATCTTCTGTTCAAATTGTTCTCGTCCGATCACAGACACGCTCCTTCCTTTCCCCTGTTTTTTATTTTCCTGTACAGTCTTTCTCTTCCTGAGGATTTTAAACCGGTGCCAGGGACAGACAGTCCGGCTTAATCCCCGAGGTTCACACGCGTCCCTCTATTATTACTGATTAAAAAAGCAGGGAAAAAGTTCCCTGCTTAAAAAAATCATATTTTCAATTTTTGCAATTCTGTTTTGAAAACCTTTATATCACTTCATCATTTAGTACTTTCAAGAAAACCGTTACAAGATGGGGATCAAACTGTGATCCCGAACATCTGAGCAGTTCCTCCTCAGCCTGGGCCTGTCCCATGGCTTTGTGGTACGGTCTGTCATGCACCATCACATCATGGGAATCCACCACTGTAATGATACGTGACAAAAGCGGTATCTCGTCACCCTTCAGTCCGCCCGGATAACCGTTGCCGTCCCACCTTTCATGGTGGTGCAGAATATATTCTGCAATGGACTGCAGTTCCTTGGATGCACTGGCAATGCGGTAGCCCTTCTCCGTATGCGTCTTCATGATTTCCCACTCTTCACTGGTCAGTTTGCCCGGTTTGAGCAGAATCGCATGAGGAATCGCGATCTTGCCGATATCGTGCAGTACCGCAAGAAGCGCCAGTTTGCCAAGGTCGGAATCGGACAGCCCCAATGCCCTGCCGAGTCTGACTGCCATATCTTTGGTGCGCTCCACATGTTCCTCCGTCTCATAATCGCTTTCCGTCAGCGTCTGTGTCAGAGAATCCAGCAGAGAACTCTTCTGGGAAGTCTCATTCATCAGCTTCTTCCTGCGCATACTGTCGCCGGCTTCACGCAGCGCCTCCTCCACGGTAGTTCCCGCATCCCTGATAACTGCAATACCGTATTCCAGATCCGTATTCATACCCGTATCATTTACGGCACGGTACTGCTCCCTTATATTTTCAAAAAGCCTGACTGCATATTCCTGCTCCACCTCCGTGAAGCCCGCCGCCATATCCCCGTCCTCCAATCTGGCCAGTACTGCCGTCTGCGGCAGATTGTCACGCAGCAGATCCGCTGCCAGCCGGAGCATCTGGTTTCCTTTCCGCCAGCCGTATACATCGTTGACCAGACCGATACCGTTGGTATTGCATACCACCACCGTAACAGGATAAATGCCTCTTCCCACCAGATTATCCATCCGCGTATAAAAACTCTGCTTGGAATACAACTGAGTAAGCATATCCCGCTCTACTTCCATGTTCTTCATAATAAGCAGATGGCCGATATCCCGCCCTTTTTCATCCTTCAGACAGGTGAAATTACACTGATAAGCCCTGGCTCCCTCTTCCCCCGGATTGTACCACTCAAACACCTGATCCGTCATCGTATTCTGCAGATCTTTAAAAGAAGCGATCTGCATGAAATCCATCATGTTAATTTTCCGTTCCTGATTGTTCAGCACCGGAAACAGATTCCGCATATCCCGGTTCGTATCCGCCACATAATCCTCATAATCAAACAGGATCATAGGCGTTCCCATATATTCCAGTATCATCTTCCGGGTTGAATTGAGCATCCCTCTGGATGTATAATCAAATGTGTTCCGGTATAACATCGGACCGGCAAAACCACAGGCCAGTATAGTCAGATCTATACTGATCCGCAGCTTCCCCGATACATAAATATAATTGACCAGTCCGGCTACAATCAGGACAAGCAGCCCGTCCCGGTATCTTCCTCTGTAGATCTTGGGGATGCTGAAAGTCTTAAGCAGAATCACATAGGCGGTCACCACCAGCATCAGATATACAAATCCCATGTGGAAGTGGAAACCGTTCTTTGCCACATACATATACTTGATCGCATAGACACTGTACAGATTAAACTGATACCGCATCACCACCTCACGAAAGATATTCATGACCAGAAATGCCCCGTCAGCCAGAGTCATCAGATCCAGCGCAGCATAGATCAGTTTTTTATACGGAAAAGGTTCCTTCCTGGACTCCGTGAACTCAATTGCATAATGAACCAGTGCAAGAACCATCAGATCAATACAGATGAAATAGATACTCGTAGAAAGCGATGCGGCATAGTAAGTCCGCGCCCGCATCCGTGCAATATAAGCGACATTGACAGCCGCCGCTGCCGCCAGCATGTTTCCCAGACATATACTCAGACGTCCTTTTCTCATATATGTCTTCACAGCAAAAACTGCCGCGCACAACGCAGCAAGTCCATACCATATGTAAAATACCGTCATAAGTTCCCCTCACCGTCTCCTGATAAGACCCTTAAAATTATCTTTGGTTCTATGGCACCCTTCCATAATATCCGGACATGACCATACTTCTTCATGCCGTTTACCCATACTTTCTATATCATATCATAAAACTCCTCTGTTAAGCATACTTTACTTATCATAAAAAATTACAAATCTGCAACACATAAATTGTATGATTTACACAAATACAAGCCTCAAAGCGGCCGCTGTAAAAGTCACTCCCCTGCCCACATGCGGAAACATAGCGCTGTATGCGGCATCAGCAACAAACATTCCAAGAAGAAGCAGCCCCAGCCCGGTCTTAATTTTCATCGGGATCTTCCGGTACAGCAGATAAAAGAGCGGACTGACTGCCCACACAAGCAGCATCCCGCCCAGCCCGAACAGTACACTGCTCAAAAAACATATCCTGCCATGCAGATTCCATGGCATACCGCTGTAATCCCACCACCTGACTCTCCAGGTCAATTCCAGATACCATCCCGCCAGATATTCCAGCAACGTACACACCGCCATTGATGACACAAAGATCAGTACCGGTCTGTCACGCCACCTGTGAAACAGAATTTCCAGCATAACGCCGCCTATTCCGTAGATTGGAAGCCATGGTCCGGTCAGAAATCCCCGGTTGACATACATGTCATCCTTAAACAGACACAGAAATCCTTCCCATGCCCAGCCGAAAACAGACAAAATGAAAAACAGCCAGACATAAAAGAAAAAATCTGCTTTAACCCGTTCGGTCATCCATTGTTTCATTTGACGTACCATTCTATTCATCTACCTCATTCCCGGCCGCACTGTCTGCATCAAAAGCTATTTCTGGCTGCCCTGCCTGTACCACCCGCTCCCGGATGTCTGTCTGTACCGAATGAATAATCCACTCTGTTTCATTAGGATAGCCTTATTTTTTTATGCTTATGCCCCGCTTCCCCCTGAAAACATATTATTGCCCATATTGGTCAACAATCTGGTATGGATGATAATTTCTATATTGGCACTTTTCAGCATACCATTTTGCGTTATAGTTAATTCAAAGCAGGCCATAAACGGAACATTAGCCTGCTTGTCTATGGATTATGAGATTCCGCGGAGCGGAATCATGGAGGTTAACATGAAAAATGAAAAACTTTTGAAACTCGTACTCACCGGCGTCTTTGCCGCATTATCTTATGTGGTCTTCACATTCCTGCAGATCAAGCTCACGCTGCCCGGCGGCGATGCCACATCCATTCACCTGGGCAATGCGATATGTGTGCTGGGCGCTCTCCTGTTAGGCGGGCTGTACGGCGGACTCGGCGGGGCACTGGGCATGACCGCAGGTGACCTGTTCGATCCGGTCTACGTTGTATACGCACCCAAAACCTTTATTAGCTCTGTATCGGACTGATCACCGGCATTATTGCCCATCGTATGGGACACATCAGCACCGAACACGACAACGGTAAAGTACTGAAATGGACCATCGCCGCTGCAGTCAGCGGACTCCTGTTCAACGTCATCTTCGATCCTCTGGTGGGCTATTTCTATAAGCTGCTGATTCTTGGCAAACCCGCCGCACAGCTCACACTGGCATGGAACGTAGCCTCCACTTCCATCAACGCAGTGACTTCCGCAGTGGTATCCGTGGCAGTATATATGGCGCTTCGCCCGGCACTGAAAAAATCCGGCCTTTTCTTCATCATCGGAAACAAAAAGGCAGACGTATGATTCTTTTCACACTTGAACCATACGCCTGCCAGGTGTACCGGAACCGGCTTCTATCCTACGATTCCGTCGTCTTCCGGCATGATCAGCGCCGCGATCAGATAGACAACCACTCCTGTTCCACAGCTGATCAGCGTACAGATAGCCCAGATCAGCCTGATCAATACCGGATCCACATTGAGGTAGTCGCCAATTCCGCCGCACACACCGCAGATCGTCCTGTTTGTACGTGAACGCATGAGTCTTCTGTAATCATTTCCCATCTTTTTTCCCTCATTTCTGCGCTGCATGATTGTACAAATCCATGTATGGATTTCTCCTTTGTGCCAGGCAGCGCACCGGCACAACTCTTACGCTTCTATTATAAATATATCATTCTCTGTCAAATTCAATCCTCACATTTCCCATATTACACTCCACATCATAAGTGCTTCTGCTTCCGTTATTGATGGATACCTCATCCGCAAGCCCGGTGTAACTGCGACTTCCCAGACGAACATTTCCCAGGGCACATTCGATATCAAAATTATGGTCACTCTCTGCGTCATCCAGCTTAAGCGTCACATTCCCCATACCACATTCGATATCCATGTCACCTGTAAACAATCCGTTTAATTCCGCATTTCCCATACCAAGCGAAAGGTCTGTCTCGCCGGTTGTTCTGGCATTTTTGATAAACAGTTCACCCGCGCCAACATCTATATTCAAGTCCCCGGCATTCAAATCTTCCAGAATGATCCGCCCGGCACCCACCGTCAGATTCATGGAATCTACTGTAGTACTGCCATTGACCGTACACTCACCTGCTCCCACATCCAGATTCATTTCATGAGCCTGGATGCCTATGGATTCTGCGCTGCCTGCCCCGATTGCAATTCCGGCATAATCCAGTGCCGTTCCCTCAGGAAGGTAAAGATGTACTTTCGTCCTGACAACTGATCTGCCCCAGTTCCAAATTCTTTTCCCGGTCATATTTACCAGATGCAGGCTGTCTCCGTCCTCCTGTATATAACGGAAATTCTTCGTCGTTCCACTGACTTTAAGGCTTACATGATCATCTTTCGCTTCCATGATGTGCAGTTCGCACAGCCCCAGTTCCACATAGAGATTGCGGAACGTATCTGCAGTCAGGTCAAACTCCACAACGTCGCCGCTTTTACTGACTTTGTTCCACTTCTCATATTTGGACCAGTCAAAATCATCATCCCAGTCAGTATCCCATTCATCAAAGTCATCCCAGTCAAAGTCATCCCAGCCAAATCCATACTCCACGTCACCGTTGTCATAGCGGTGAAACCGAAACGGAATACCCGTAATCTCTCTCACATCCGTGTTCTCCAACACTCTGAAACCGCCAAACAGCGCTCCCACACCACAGATGATACATCCTAAAATAAAAGTGACAAGCGCCGTCATAAGACAGACTTTTGTAAATTTACCCGCTCCATCTTTCATGCTTTCGCACCTCCTCTTCCAAAAAGTCTACGACACAGAGAAGCAACTCCCCGCACAAATGCCGGTATCGCCGTACCGGCCATCAGAACCATCAGCCACACAAACACCAGGCCGAGGGAAAAAACAATCAAAGCGCTTCCGATCATACATACCCCGCCAATCGGTACCGAAAACAGCATTCCAAAACCTGCGATCAAAAGTACAAAAGAGACAACAACAAATGCCACGCCTGCGATCAAAAATGCTGCAAAAATTCCCAGCAGCGTCGCAAGAAGTGCAACTGCCACTCCGAAAAGCGCCCCCAGCAGGCCAAGCCAGACCGGAGAAGTAAGAACTGCCAGAATCACAATCAGCACGACTGTCCCGCCTGACATGCCCTGTTTAGACTGATGATACCGGCCGTCCGACGAAGCACCTGCCGAATTGCTGTCATTGCTTCCGTCATAATGATTGAATCCGTTCTGCTCATAGGGATTCCCATGCCTTCTGGTATCCTCTCTGCCGCCATATACTCTGTCGCTACCGTTCCGCTGATAATAACCACCCTGATAATATCCGTTTCCTGCATTGCCATTGTGCCCGGCTGAGCCGCCCATGCCGCCGTTTTGTCCTGCTGCACCGCTCATGCTGCCATTCTGTCCTGCCGCACTGCCCATGCCGCCATTCTGTCCTGCTGCACTGCCTGTACCGCTTTGCTCTGCTGATCTGAATCCTTCCGCGCCGTTATTCCGATTCCCTTCCCGGTTCACCTCGTCCGTCCTTGCCAGTTCATCCCTGTGTGCCTGGGTGTAGCCGCTGAATCCGGACTCTGTGAACTCTCCGCTGTTTCCGCCATCATTCAGCCCGGCCTTAATGGTTCTGGCAAGCTCTTCCGGCGTCCCCAGCGATGCGATGACGCTGCTCTCATTCTCTGCACCTGCATCATCAAAATAATCGTTATAATACTGGATGGCTTCATCCCGCTCCATCGGTGATACATCGCCCAGAAGCTCTGTCAGACGCCTCATAAATTCTGCTCTATTCATGCTTCAATCCTCCCTCAAAGATACTGTTTAACTTGGCAGAATACCGATACCACTCACTGATATACAGATTAAGCTGCGCCCGTCCTTTTTCCGTCACCTTATAGTAACGTCTGTTTCTGCCTGCACATTCCATATCGTAGACTTCCAGACATTCATCCTTCTGCAATCTCCTGAGCACCGGATACAGCGTGGACTCCGAAATCTCGATGACCAGCCGCACTTCCTGCGTGATCTTATAGCCGTACGTCCCTTCCGTTTCACTGGACACCACAGCCAGCACGATCGCATCCAGCAATGCCGCACCTGTGTTAAAAACCATGCGATAGACTCCTTTCCTGCTTTTTACATATTTCATAGCGAATCATCCGTTCCTGTTCAATCTGCCCTTATTCCAAAACACTTATCGTAAACGACATTCCAAATTTCGCTTCAGGTCTTATCAGCAGACTGATCTTAATCTGAATGCCGCTGTTTGTCATGTTATATACTATATACAGGCACATATATTGAACATTATAATATTGTTTAAACTTATAATATTATATGATATATAATATTGTTTCTGTAGATACTATACGACATATAATATTATTTGTCAACCTGCATTTTTGTTTTTTGTTTTAATTTTTATCTTTCCGGAGTGATGTCCTCTGCAAAATATTTACATTCCGGCACTGCCTCCCGGCTTCTGCTTTTAACCTGTACCTGCTTTACACCATAGACACAATCTTCTATAATGATAATGACTTAAAAAGGCTGCACACGGATGATCCATCTGCTCTGACCCGCTGCAGCCCGAAAGGAAACATACTATGAATACTACGCACAAGACAAATGGAACACTTTTGATTATACTTGCCGGCATTTTCTGGGGCAGCATGGGCATCTTTGTCCGCGGTCTCACCGCCCTGGCAGGCTTTACTTCGATCCAGATCGTCTGCGTCCGCCTGGCTGTGGCCGCCCTGACGTTTGCCCTCATACTGCTGATCAAAGATGCTCGCGGCTTCCGGATCCGTATCAAGGATATTCCCCTCTTTCTCGGACTGGGATTTTGCAGTATTCTCTTCTTTACCACCTGCTACTTCACGGCCATCCGCATGATGACATTGTCCATCGCCGCGATCCTGCTGTACACGTCTCCCATCTGGGTGATGCTGTTGTCTTTGCTGCTTTTCCATGAAAAAATGACCCGGCCTAAGTTTGTTGCGCTGGTCATCTCTTTCCTGGGCTGTATCTTCGTCTCGGGCATCGGCTCAGGCGGCAGCGCTGTCACACCGGCCGGTATTCTCATCGGTCTGGGCGCCGGACTCGGTTATGGCCTGTACAGCATTCTGGGTACCCTGGCTCTGCGCCGGTATTCGACCTATACGGTCACTGCCTACACCTTTATAACCGCTGCCGCAGGATCCCTTTTTATCTCTTCTCTGCCCGATTTATGGCATAAAATAACGGCCTGCACAAGCAAGCCGTATTTGTATATCCTTATTGTATTGACCGGATTAGTCACTGCCGTTATTCCGTTCCTGCTCTACACCCTTGGGCTGGAACAGGTGGAAGCCAGCCGGGCAGCTATCCTCGCTACAATTGAGCCGATGGTAGCCACGCTGATCGGCGTTGTCGTTTTTCACGAATATCTGACTGTTCTGTCGGTTCTGGGGATTTTATGCATCCTGGCAGCGATCGTACTGTTAAACCACCCGTCCGGTGCCGCCTCATAGCCCCGGTTTAAAACAAATGCACCTTTCCGACAACACCGTCGTTGATTACGTAATACGCCGTAAAATCTTCCGGTTTTAAATATACCTGCATATTTTCGATAGAGCCTTTGGCATATCCTTTGGCATAATAATGTGACTTGATCCGCTCATTCACAGTCTCCATATTAATCTCATAACCCCGGTACTGAAGAACCACTTCTGCCTCTGCATCCTGCCCGGGCACTGTCTCCTTCGTGTCTTTTGCCGCCCTCACATCTGCAGCTTCCGCACCTGTCTCTTTTGCCGTCTGTTCCGCTGTCTCTGCCTGTACTGCAGTCAGCTCTGCTGTCTCCTTAAATGTTTCGTCCTTTGCTGCTGTCGTTTCCGTAGCCTTCGGCATCATCGTGCCGCCTGCTTCCACTTCCTTCTTTTCCATGAAATTCTCCCTCTTTCATCAGCCGCCTGCATACGCCGCAAACAAAATCGTCTTCCTGCCGCCGTTTTGTTTCCTCCTCACCGCCGCACTGACAGATTTCTCTGTTCACAGTTTTCATGTCGGAGACTCGTACTGTAGCGCCGCGTACAACATTTATGCGAACGCTTATCCTATCGCTAACCATTTTATTGTACCATTGTTTCTTCTGTCCTACAAGTAAGATATTTATATAATAAGAACTTCCGGACTTGCAAAGCAGTCCCGGAAGTTCTTATTACACCAGGCAAATTTACCTGTCTTTGGATTCACTGTATAATTCTGAAGCCATCCCATAGCCTTCCGGCAGTCCGCACTTATCTGATGCCGATCTCCGTATCAGCTTCCGTCACATGAGAATGTGTCTTGATATAATCCACGATCTCATCCAGCTTCGTAAACGCCAGACCTACATAGCTGTCCGCGCATCCGTAATACAGCGCGATCTTTCCACTCTCGGAATCATGGATCGTCGCACAGGGGAAGCATACATTGGGTACAAACCCTCTCTCCTCGTACCACTCTTCCGGTGTAAGCAGGAAGTTTTCACATCTGTAGAGCACTCTGGACGGATTGTCGATGTCAAGGATTGCTCCTCCGATAGAGTAAACATATCCGTTACATGTTCCGCTCACGCCATGATAGAATAACAGCCAGCCTTCGCTTGTCTCAATAGGTGCCGCACCGCCTCCGATCTTAACGGACTCCCACCACTCGGAGCCTTTGCCCATCACATGTCTGTGTCTGCCCCAGTATACCATATCCGGGCTTTCGCTTAAGAAAATATCGCCGAAAGGTGTATGGCCTGAATCGGAAGGACGGCTCAGCATCACATATTTGCCGTTAATCTTACGGGGGAATAATACCGCATTTCTGTTAAAAGGTATAAACGGATTCTCAAGTCTCGTAAATGTCTTGAAATCAGTGGTTTTCGCCATACCGATGGAAGCACCGTAAAAATCCTGGCACCAGATGATATAATAAGTGTCTTCCACCTTTACAAGACGGGGATCATAAGCATAGACAGGCATGAAATCATTGCCCTCTTCATCCTTAAAAGGAATCTTGTTCTGCTCAAATTCCCAGTGAATCGCATCTTTGCTGTGTCCAAGATAAATATATGGTATTCCGTTTGTCTGCTCCCCTCTGAACACACCGATAAATTCATCGCCATAGGGCATAACCGCACTGTTAAAAATTCTTGCCACACCCTCCACCGGATTTCTTCCAATGACAGGGTTCTCATTATATCTCCAAATCGGTGCACCTTTTAAACCTTCCGGTTTCTCCTGCCACGGCACGTTTTTAACTGCCGGGCTGATCATCTTTACTTCGCTCATGTTATTTTTTCTGCTCCTTTCGCATATTTTGATTTAAAAATTCAAGATTTTTCCTGATCAGATCACATCTCTGTGCCACACACTCCACGGAACGCAGCGGATCCTGCGGCGTATTGAATACATAATCAAGCAGCTTATCAATGGTTGTTGTAGCCACATGCATTCTCGTATCGCTGGACGCATAATAAATGTACACGTCACCGTTCTCCCTTGCGATTGCGCCATTGGTAAAGACAACGTTGGACACATCGCCCACACGCTCCCATTCTCTCGGCCCGATCAGCATACCGGAAGGCTCTGCGATCACTTTGGACGGATCCTTTAAGTCTGTGGCAAAAGCATAGATCACGTAGCGCAGTCCTGCCGCCGTATTTCTGACACCGTGGGCAATGTGGATCCAGCCCTTTTCAGTCTTGATGGGCGTCGCACCTGCGCCGTTCTTGGCTTCGGTAATGGTATGGTACTTGCGAAGGGAAGTCATCTTCTCCTCATCAATCACCGCATGGGTAATATCTTCACAAAGACCGAAGCCGATGCCTCCGCCTGATCCCGTATCAATAAAATCGTCCATCGGCCTTGTATAGAAGGCATATTTACCGTCCACAAATTCCGGGTGAAGCACCACATTCCTCTGCTGGGGAGAGCGAAGCGTGGTCAGGTTGTCCAGTCTCTCCCAGTTCTTCAAATCCTTGGTTCTCACAATGCCTGCAGCCGCAACCGCCGCAGACAGATCATTCACCGACTTATCCTTGCTTTCGGAGCAGAACACGCCATAGATATAACCGTCCTCATGTCTGGTCAGACGCATGTCATATACATTCGTCTCTTCCGGGCAGGTATCCGGCAGAAGAATCGGATAATCCCAGAATTTAAATCCGTCGATACCGTTATCACTCTCCGCCACCCCGAAAAAGGATTTGCGGTCATTTCCCTCAATCCGGGCAATCAGATAAAACTTGCCGTCAAGCTCGATAGCGCCGGAATTCATGACTGCATTCACACCCAGACGCTCCATGAAATAAGGGTTCGTCTCAGGATTCAGGTCATATTTCCAGGAAAGAGGAATATGCTCTCTTGTCAATACCGGATACTCATATCTGTCATAAATGCCGTTATAAATATCCGACTTCACATTTTTCCTGTTGACCAGTCTGTTATATTTCTCTAATTCCACATAGTAATTACCATGTAACATTACTGCATTCCTCCATTTAAAACTCTCTATTCTATTTCCCCTTACCCGCCGTCTTATGACAAACCATCCATCCAAGACATCTGCAGACCTTCTTATAAGTAACAAACTATCTTATGGCAGATCTTCTTCACGGCAGGCTTACACAAAAAAACTGCTTATTTTATAAAATCTCCGTTCTCCCCGGCCCTTCTGATCACTTCCAGACACATTCTGCCGTTATGATACGGACACTTCCATGGCTCCACAATAGGCTTGCCGCTTACGGCCGCACCCTCCTTGTTTACATCCCAGAACCACTCAGAGCCTTCTCTCTGATCGATCACGTATTCTTTGATAAACTCCCATTGGGCCTTAGCCGCTTCCAGATATTCCGTATGCTCCGGCGCCAGTTTATAGGCATTTAAAAATCCTACCACGGCTTCCGCCTGCACCCACCAGATCCTGTTTTCATCCACCACACCCTTTTCGCACTCATTTGCAAAAGAATGTCCGTTGAAAGCAACTTTATATACTTGACCGGTTAAGTCAAGTATAATCGGGAGCATTTTATCCTCATATGCCTTCTCTCCCAGAATGTCCGTCCCTCTGCGGATCAGCCATGCCGTCTCAATATCATGCCCGTAAGAATGCAGATCCAGAATAGAATTCATTTCCCTGTCAAAAAACACTTCCTGTCTGTGCAGTGCAGGATTGTAGATTTTGTCTGCAAGCGTATCGAGAATCCATTCCAGCCTTTTCTTTACATCGCCGTCACCGCTCACCCGATACAGTTCCGTATATGCTTCAAAAACATGAAGCAGCGTATTCATGGTCTTATCCGCGATCACACCGTTTTCAGACAGTTTGTCATTCTCGATCTCGCGAAATTCCCTGTCAAATGCTTCCTTGTATCCGATCTCGTCCGTACACCGCTCTTCAATGATGCGGAACAGTTCCAGCGCTGTCCTGAGCGCACTTTCATCCTTCGACGCATCGTAATAAGAAGACAATGCATAGATGGAAAAGGCCTGATTGTAAGTATGCTTCGTCGTATCTTCCGGCGTACCGTCACAGGCAACTGACCAGTACACACCGCCTTTCTCCTGATCCACACAATATTTCTGCATGAACTCGTAGCCGTGCCGTGCCTCCTCTAACAGAGACTCGTCACCCAGCGTCAGATAGGCATTGGCAAAAAACCATGTAATACGGCTGTTCAAAATACATCCCTTTACCGCTTTCTTATCCACTTTCAGGTCATAATCCATGTACCCGTAGTACCCGCCCTGTTCATCATCCCTGAGCTTCTTCCAGAATGGAATGATACACTCCGTCAAATGCTTCCTGATCTCTTCAACCATCATCGCTTTTACCCCTCTTTTTCTTTCAACCTGTCTTTTAAAAATACGAAGACCCGATGCGTCCCCACGCCCTCCGGCGCAACGGACACACCGGGCTTATACATCATATAAAACTTCCAGCATACACCGCCTGCCATATGACAGACTGCACGATATTCCTACGATACAGGCCCGCGGCCCGTCCGGTATATCCCCTTCATCCTATGCTTACAACCCTATGCCTGATTACCTGATCAGTTTCGTATTTTTATATCTGCTATGACGTTGATTTTCTAACCTTTTACAGAACCCGCAGTCATACCGCTGTAAATCTGCTTCTGGAAAAGAATGAACACGATCAGCGCCGGCAGAAGAGAAATGATAACACCCGCACAGATCAGGTTATACTGGCTTCCCAGAGGTCCCACGAAAGTGTACAGTGAAGTCGCCACCGTCGGGTAAAGCTTCTTGTTCTGTAAATACAGGTTTGCACAGTAATACTCGTTGTAAGTTCCCACACCTTTCAGGATACATGCAGTCACAATAGCCGGTTTCAGAAGCGGCAGTAATATCTTATAGTATATCTTAAAGTAAGACGCACCGTCAATGATCGCCGACTCATCCAGGGACACGCTGATGTTCTCAAAGAACTGAATGTAAATATAAATCGCTATGACATCCGTGCCGCACATCATGATGATATAACCTACCAGTGAGTTGATCAGTCCAAGCTTAAACATGATCTCATATACCGCGATCTGCATCGCAACACCGGGAAGCAGCGTTGCAAAGAGGAACAGGCTTCTGATGATACCGTTGCCTGGAAACTGAAAACGGTTCAACACATATGCAAGCGAGGTTCCGATTAAAACGGATACCACCAGAACACTCACCAGCACGATAGTAGAGTTGACAAATGCACGCCCCATATTGGCTCTCTGGAATGCATCCACAAAGTTCTGGAAGTTCAGCCAGCTTGCCGGCATTTCCATAACGTTGGTCTGTGCATATTCCGTCTCTGTTTTAAATGCCGTGATCACACAGGACACAATCGGCAGAACCGCAACAAATGCAAAAAATACAAGTGAAAAATATTTCAAGAAACCAACTATATATTTACCTATTTTCTGTAATGCTGTCATTTATCTCCCTGCCTTTCTCGCCGCAAGTTTCGCAAGCTGCCTGTCACGACGTTTGGTTGCATTGAAATCCTCGTCCTCCGCATTCTTAAATACATACTTGAAGAAAAGTTTCTGCAGGATCGTTGCCGCAAAGATGATCAAAAGCAGTACCACCGCCATCGCTGATGCAAGACCGACCTTCTGCTGCGTATGAGCGATCTGATGCATAACGATAAAGTATGTTCCCGTTCCGTTTGCGCCGTCCGTGATAACGAAAGGAGGCTCAAATGCACTCAGGGAACCGGTGATGGACAAGATCACGTTCAGGGTAACGATTGTCTTGATGCTGGGCAGGATGATGTAGATAAACTGCTGGAACTTATTTGCGCCGTCCAGCATCGCAGCCTCATACAACTCGGAATCTACCGACATAATCGCACCGATAAAGAGAACCATGTTCTGTCCAAAGTACCGCCAGACAGATGTTCCCACGAGAGATATATTGTTAATGCTCTGGTCTTTTAACCAGTATGGCAGGTTATCCAGTTCAAAGCCACACCACTGAAGTACGGTATCGAAAACGAATCCTCTTGTATAGAAAAATTTAAAAATAAAGCCGATTGCAATACCGTTGATCAAATAAGGGAAGAACATGAATCCCTTGAAAATATTGCCGCCCTTTACTTTAAAGCTCAAAACAGTTGCCAGGTAGAGCGCAAGAACAAGCTGAACAACAGAACCGCCCATATAGTACAGACTCAGCTTCAAAGCACTGAAACAGTCTTTTCTGCTGAACACGCTGGCGTAGTTCTTCCAGCCGACGAATTTCCTGTCACCGATATATTTCATCTTCATAAAACTGTATCCCACCATCTCACCGAATGGAAGGTATGTAAAAGTAAATAACAGTGCCAGCGGTACGATCATGAAAGCTACAATGATGATCGCCTGCTGCCCTTTCCTGCTTCTTAACAATTGCAGGAAACCCTTTTTCTGTGTTCCCAATGTATTTGCCTGTGCCGCCATATACTATCCTCCTGATAATTCGAGCCGGGGTAATTATTCTGCCCCGGCTCAAATGTCATCCGTCTAATCTCCCGCAGCAACCTGCCGGAAGATCTGACCCTCACGGCATTCGTCAAGGTCATGCAAGCATGATTTTGACTCATTACCCGCGGGAATTAATACCTACATGAAGCCTTTATGAAGCTACTTATTGATATATGCTTATTCTTAGTACTGAACTTCTACCTCAAGCTCATCCTGTGCTGCGTTCCACTTAGCTGTCCAGTCTGCCATGATATCATCAAAGCTCTGGGAACCTGTAGCTGCTGCCTCAACGATTGCCTGAATCTTAGCGTCGCCGCCTGCGTTAAAGGAAAGCTCGGATTCAGCGTTCATTTCATTCATGATGTCCTCTTCGCCTGTCAGTGCTGTTGCGTTTGTTACAACATTAACGCCGTCGAATACGAAGGAAGTAGGAGCTGTCTTGGAGATCGGGTAACCGCCTTCAAAATCACACCAGCCGGATTCTTCCACCATGAACTTAACGAATGTCATAGCTGCTGCCTTGTTCTCATCGGAAGCATTTACATTGATACCGTAGCTGTAGTCAGGGCCTGCTGTTGTATACTGCTGTCCGCCTACTGTGATCGGGAAAGGCATATAACCGATATCATCGGGATTCTCGCCTGCCGCCTTCATCTGAGCGATTGCCCAGGAACCAAGTACCATAGCACCGATCTCGCCGTTGTTGATCATGCCCTTGCAGCCTTCCCAGTCAGTCGTGGTGTAGTCTTCCTCGATCAGACCCTGAGCAACTGCATCGTAAAGGATCTTGTAAAGTGCGTATGCACCTGTGCCGTCGCCATTGTCCTTGAAAGGCTCAGCCGTGTGAACGAATTTCTGATTTAACCATGTCTCGTCGCCTGTTGTGATTGCGCCTAAGAAAGCGTCCCACTGACCGCCCATGGTCCAGCCTGCTGCATAGTTGGTATACAGCGGAATAGCGTCTGTGTTGTCTTTGATTGCCTGCAGTGCTGCAAGGAACTCATCCGGAGTCTTGGGAAGTGTTGTCACGCCTGCGTCTGCAAATACTTTCTTGTTGTAAAGAACGCCCTGTGCGTTACCCATGTAACCAACACCGTAGCAGTTGCCTGCTGCATCTTTCCAGTTGTCAGCGAAGTTTACAAGTTCGCTCATCTCATCTACTGTTCCGTAAGGAACGAAGTAAGAAGGAAGATCTGCTGCATCTACAGCGGGGATGAACATTACATCGCCCCAGTCACCTGTGGAGAGACGAAGAAGAGCGTCTTCCTGGTAATCCGTGATACCTTCTGTCTCAACTGTGATGTTGGGATACATCTGATTGAACTTGCCGATCAGATCAGCCATCGTACCATCGTCTTCACGGTCTGTCTTGTGATGGATGAACTTAATTGTTGTAGTGATATCCTGATTATCCTCACCAAGTTTGATGGAAGCGTAGGTAAGTCCGCCTGCCGGAGCTGCCGCATCGTCCGCTGCTGCGTCATCTGCTGCAGTATCGTCTGCTGCGTCATCCGCCTCAGTGTCGTCCGCTGCTGCAGGTGCCTCTGCTGCGGTATCATCTGCTGCAGGCGCATCTGTCTGAGCATCACCGCCGCCACATCCTACTAATGAGAATGTCATAGCTGCTGCTAAAGTAAGTGCCATAACTTTCTTCAGTTTCATAATAAATATCCTCCTTTTTGTTATCCGCTCTCGCGAGCTTTAGTTAATTGATTAACTTTAAATTAAGTATACATCACTTTATTTTTTAATCATCAACTATTATTGCAAATTATATATTAATATTGCTTTATTTGTCTTTTTCCTCTATTTACACAATTTTATATTAGTATTTTTGTGCATTTTACCTATATTCTATGCTGTTTCTCAAAGTTTTTAGCTTATAAATCCAGCTTTATATTAGCTAAATACTTTATTTAATTATAAGCCAGATAAGCAGCAACCGAAAAGAGCAATCAATATATCACTGGCAGACTTGCGAGTTATGCAAGCGCCAAAATGCGACTTTGGAGCATTTTGTGTGCATCAGACGTGACAGTAAAGCCGAAGGCTGAACTGTTACGATAATTGTGTAAAACAGCATGTATGATTCTTGAGATTTGGAATATGATATTGTACAATCATTTTTAAGAAAAGAAACTGCCGCAGTCCCTTCGAAGGATGCTGTAACTTATAAGGAGACACCCTTATGACCTACAAAGAACAATATTTACAGTCGCTTTCCATAAAGCCTCCCGCACCTGCCGGCGCAATGCCGCATACTTTTGCAGGGACTTTCTATGAACTTCTCCCGGAAACGGCAGACACATTCCCCACCGTTCTAAGCGGCGGAACCATGGAGATCCTCTCCGGTTATACGCTCACCTGTCAGCCAATGGACTGCCGGATGCTGCTCTATACACGGGACGGCGGCGGCAGAATACGAATGCGTTCCAGATCCTACACACTGGAACCCGGCTCGCTTCTGTACATGGACTGCAGTGTTTCTACTTATATTATAGAGCCCACTCACTTTCCCTGGCGCTACAGCCTTTTTCTGGTAAAAGGAGACCTGTTTTCCCGGCTTGAAACTCTTGTCCCTTTTGAAACGCTCCTGTTACATCCGCTGCCGCCCTACTCTCCTGTCCTGCGGGCACTGAATCAACTCCTCATCGGCTCCCCCGGCGCATGTCTTTACAACAAGCTTACGGATGCCGATCTGCTGCACCATATCGTAACGGGGCTGTTCACGGAAGCCTATAAGATGGAATCCACCGATACCAGATATCCCCCTTTTCTGGCAGAGATCCGAAACTATCTGGACGCTTCTCTCGCAGAGCCCTTCCGTCTGGATGACCTGGAAGAGCGCTATCATATGAGCAAATACCGGATCTGTCATGAATTTTCGGCCGCCTTCGGTGTCCCGCCGCTGAAATACCTTAACAGAAAAAGGCTGGAGGCTGCCGCAAATCTGCTCCTTACCACCGACAAAAAAGTCCATGAAATTTCCCTGGAAGTCGGATTTGAAAACACAAACCATTTCATCAGCCTTTTCAAAAGAGAGATGGGAACCACGCCGCAGGCATACAGAGACGCGAAAAGAGGTTAAGGCATGCCGGACTGATCATCTGCACACTTTAACCTCTTTTATCATAATCTCCGAAATATTACTCCCAATGCATATCGCGAGTCTGCTGCTCCCATGCATATCGTAAACCTGCTTGCGATACTGCTTAAAAGGAAAATTACTACTCTCTTCTGGCGACGCTGTCTTTGTAAACGACCCGGCCGTTCACAATATACATGCCCTGTCTGTAATGATCCCCCGAAATCTTGCGGATCATGTTCTTCACGGCACGCTTCGCCATCTCCTTCATATCCACCTCATAAGTGGTAATCCCAACATCGCACAGTCCCGGCGCCAGATAATTGTCGTAGCCTACCACGGAAACATCCTCCGGCACCTTATAACCATTGTTTTCCAGCGTCCGCACCAGCATTGCCGCCGCACCATCGTTATTGCACACAAAGGCCGTGGGCATCTTCTCCGGAAGCACGATCTCAAAACCTTTATCCGATCTTCCCGTCTCCGGATCCCTGTCGTTGAGCACCCACTGCGGATTTACCTGAATGCCACGCTCATACAACGCCTTGACGTAACCGAAATACCGGTCTGTAATGCTGTCCGTGAACAACACATTTCCCACGAATCCGATTTCCCTGTGCCCCATCTCGTAAAGATAAGTGGTCATTGTATACATACCGAAATAGCTGTTGGACACAATCGAATCGCACTGTACACTTTTGTCATAAAAATCCAGAAAAAAGACTGGAATATCCGCATAATCCATCAGTTTGCGCAGATACTCCTGCTTGAGACGCCCGATGACCATCAGCCCCTCCGTCTTCCTCTCCCGTAAAAGCTTGGGCATGACAAGTCCGGCCTCGTCCTCGCGCTGAAGCACCTCGATCATGGTAAAACATCCCCGCTGTACTGCCGCGGTGGCCACCTCCTGATACATAGTCCAATAAAAAGACTCGTATTTATCTAAAAACCGATCCGCCACAATCGCGCCAATCGTATAGCTGACATTCTTGCGTGACCTCTCCTGATGTAATACAGATGTGGTACGGTATCCCATCTCTTCCGCCTGCTTTTTGATCCTTGCGCGAAGCTCCTCGCTGACACCCTTCTGATCTGACAAAGCCTTTGATACTGTAACCGTGCTGACTCCCATAACCTTGGCAATATCTGCCATTTTAACCGCTTTAGCCATTTTACCCTCGAACTCGTTCTTATTAGTAGTTTATAATTTAAGCTATATTACCTAAATTATAAAGTAATTTACG
The DNA here is from genome assembly GCA_910586615.1 of uncultured Lachnospiraceae bacterium. Taxonomy (GTDB): domain Bacteria; phylum Bacillota; class Clostridia; order Lachnospirales; family Lachnospiraceae; genus UBA3282. The sequence continues at coordinate 201 of CAJUJP010000010.1, read as the reverse complement.
ATAATGTCAACATGCTTGCACAATAATTGGCACTTTTACTCAAATTGTTGATTTTTTTTGTACAATATTTTCCTTATTTATTTTTTACCGTTTCCAGGATTCCGTTCTAATAGATTATCAAATAACTCATTATTCTTTTATCATGCAAAAAAGTAAATTTGCTTCGCAAATTAACTTTGCGAGATTCGCTTCGCGAACTCG
>CAJUJP010000009.1 GCA_910586615.1 uncultured Lachnospiraceae bacterium | reverse complement strand
GAGAATTACTGATCTGTGTATTTATAGAAAATATGCTTTTTATTACTATAACATGTTATAGACGGTATTGTAAATATACTTTTTTGAAAATCCGAAATTTCATTGTTTTTCTGTAAAGCGCTTTCAATGAATTTAACAGTTCTGTTTCTTGTTTTTTTTCTCAGAATAGTTCATAATGAAAAAAGCATATTTTCAGATTAGAATCAAACAGGTTCTGCTTCGGATTTATGGGGTTTCCAGTAAAAAATCCGCCGCAGGCCTGCATGATATCAGATGCATGGTAAAGGAACGGTTACATATGGAATATATTACGGAAAAACAGGCGAAGAAGGCAATCATAGACATCGGGCAGCGTATGTATCTGCGTGGCTTTGTTGCTGCAAACGACGGAAATATTTCTGTTAAGACGGCAGACAATGAAGTGTGGGCGACACCGACCGGTGTTTCCAAGGGCTATATGAAGAAGAAAATGCTGGTCAAGGTGGATCTGGACGGTAATGTACTGGAAGGAACCCGCAAGCCTTCATCGGAACTGAAGATGCATTTGCGTGCTTACCGTGAAAATCAGGATATCAAGGCAGTGTGCCATGCGCATCCGCCAATCTGTACCTGTTTCGCGATCGCGGGGATTCCGCTGGATACACCGGTACTGGCGGAAGCGGTCATTACGCTGGGGAATGTGCCGGTTGCGCCCTATGCGGAGCTGGGCAGTAAAGAAGTGCCGGAGATGATCGCGCCTTACTGTCATACGCATAACGGTATTCTGCTGGCCAATCACGGGGCGGTAACCTGGGCAGAAGATATTTATGAGGCATATTACAGACTGGAATCCATGGAATATTATGCAAATATCCTGCTGATTACGGAAAAGATTCTGGGAAAGCAGAACCGCCTCACGGAAGAGCAGATTGATGCGCTGCTTGCCATGCGGGAAAAATTCGGTATCAGGCGGGGCGGCAGACCGGTGAGAGAACATTAAAAAGCGGCTGGCATAAGAGTATGTATTGAGCCTTGAAAAAGGATGACTGCCAAATAGCCAGAAGAAGAAAAGGATTGCCCGCGGGCACAAATCATAGGAAGCAAAAGGGGATAAAACAATGAAACTGACAGACTTGCAACACTATCAATCAGTCACCATCCAATGTCACGATAATCCGGACGCGGATGCTATTGCTTCCGGGTTTGCACTGTACAAGTATTTTCTGAGTCTGGGCAGGCAGGTTCAGCTTGTCTATGCGGGGCGTAACCAGATTCACAAATCAAATCTGCTGCTGATGGTGGATAAGCTGAATATTCCCATTATTTATATAGGAGATATCAGGGCATATTCGGAGCAGGAACCTGCAGGTAAAACGCCGGGACTGCTGATTACTGTGGACTGTCAGTACGGTGCCGGCAATGTAACATGTCTGCCGGCTGAGGATGTGGCCATCATAGATCATCATCAGGTGGAAATCGAGGATGTGGAGAAAAGGGAGATCAACCCGCATCTGGGAAGCTGTTCCACCCTTGTATGGTATATGCTGCGGGAAGCGGGCTACACCATTGAGGACAGTAAGGTGGGGACGGCGCTCTACTACGGGCTGTATACGGATACCAACCAGTTTGCCGAGATCTACAATCCGCTGGATATGGATATGCGCGAGGCAGTACCCTGTGAAAAGACGCTGGTCACGCTTTTCCGTAATTCCAATCTGTCTCTGCAGGAGATGGAGATTGCGGGGGTGGCCATGATACGGCATATTTATAATGACGATTACCGTTATGCGATCATCAAGTCCCAGCCATGCGATCCGAATATTCTTGGTCTGATCAGCGATTTTCTGATTCAGGTGGCGGAAGTTGACAGTTGTGTTGTTTATAATGAACTAAAAGACGGATATAAGTTTTCGGTGCGAAGCTGTATCAAAGAGGTGCAGGCCAATGAACTGGCGGCATTTCTGGCGGACGGCGTGGGTTCCGGCGGCGGACACCGGGAGAAGGCAGGCGGTTTTATCAGCAAGACGCTGTATGAAAATGCCTATCCTACGCTGCATTCCGAGGCATTTTTCAGTCAGAGGCTGAACAATTATTTTGATTTCTGTCAAGTCATTTATGCCAGAGATTATGAAATTGATATTTCGGACATGCAGCCTTATGTGAAAAAGCAGGTGCCCCTGGGATATGTGGAGGCGACGTCGGTTCTGCCTGTGGGGACGCCGATCACGATCCGTACTTTAGAAGGCGATGTGGATATGATCGTGGAACCTGACCTGATTATTATGATCGGAATCAAAGGCGAGGTGTACCCGAACCGGAGAGAAAAATTTGAGAAAAGCTATATTATTACTGACAGGCCATACTGTGAAGATGAGGCGCGTGCTCATTGCAGCACGCTGTATGAACCTACGGTTCATAACAGGGAGACCGGGGAAGTCACACAGCTTGCGGATTATGCAAAAGTATGTATTGCCAGCGGCGGCACCCATATCCATGCGAAGGAACTGACCGGGAGAGTCAAGGTGTTTACCACATGGGATGAAGAAAAATATATGCTTGGCCGGGAAGGTGATTACCTGACGGTACGGTGTGATGACAAGCACGATATTTATGTGGTGGAGCGGGACATTTTCTTTAAGACATACGATCCTGCGAAGCATGACGGTGAGAAGACACCGGCGGCAGAACATAACGGATCCCGGCAGTTATGACAGCGGCCTGCAGGAACATAACGGATTTCGGCAGTTATGACAGCGACCCGTAGGAACACAACGGATCCCGGCAGTTATGACAGCGGCCCGTAGGAACATAACGGATCCCGGCAGTTATGACAGTGGCCTGCAGGAACAGCACAGCCTGTATCTCGGAAGAAGCGGAAGGAATGAAAAAATAAAAATGCACGGTTAACAAGCCCTGGAAACAGATTTTCCTCAAGGGAGGCGGAAATGACAAAAGATAGGATACAGTATGATGCATTTATAAGCTATAGACATTCAGAACTGGACAGCTTTGTGGCGGAGACACTGCACAAACGGTTGGAAAGCTTCAAACTGCCGCGAAATGTGGCAAGGCGTAAGCAGACGCAGGCAGCAGATGCCGCAGCAGGAACAGTGCTGCCGGATAACTCTGACACTTCTGTTTTGGATCGTGCAGGGTATGTGACCAAATCGGTCAAGACAAAAATCAATCGTGTTTTTCGGGATAAAGAGGAACTGCCGCTGGTGACCAATCTGGCGGACCCGATTACCGAAGCCCTTAGAAATTCCGAATATCTGATCGTGATCTGTTCCCCCAGACTCCCGGAGTCAATGTGGTGCCGCAAGGAGATCGAGACTTTTATCGAAATGCATGACAGGGAGCATGTACTCGCGGTATTGGTGGAGGGAGAACCTGATATCTCTTTTCCGGAGGAACTGTTGTACCGTGAAGTGGAAGAACACCGGCCTGATGGCAGTGTTGTAAAGAAGAGGATTCCAGTGGAACCGCTGGCGGCAGATGTACGCGGGGCAGACCGGAAAGAAATCCGTAAGAAGATCGGCAGTGAACTGCTGCGTCTTGCAGCGCCTATGTTTGACTGTAACTATGATGACCTGAAACAGCGTCATAAGGAACAGAGACTGCATAAGATTCTTATGACATCAGTGTCGATCAGTGCGGCATGTCTTTTGTTTGGTGTGGTGAGTACCGGAATGGCACTGCAGATCAAACATCAGAACATTCAGATTAAAGAACAGAATACACAGATTACCGCACAGTCCGAGGAAATCACGGCTCAGGCCCGGGAAATAGCGGAGCAGTACCGGGAGGCAAAGCGGAATACCGCTGTTTCCAGAGCAAAGGAGGCTGCCGGTTATCTGGAAGAGGGTGACCGGATGAGGGCAGTGGCTACGGCGCAGGATGCACTGCTTGATCTTTCCGAAAGCGGCGGGATCGAAGAAAATGTGGATTATCCGGCAGAAGCCGTGTATGCGCTGTCAGACAGCCTTTATTTATATGAAAACGGGCAGCAGATTCTGCCGGACCGGATTCTGGAAGCGGATACTGCTGTCAGGATGATGAAACTGTCACCGGAGGGCAGCAGGATTCTGACGATGGACGCTTCGGGCCAGGCTCAGGTGTGGAAGCCGGATAGTGTGACCGATGTGGTCAAAATCGAGGTGACGTGTTCCTCGGAAAGAGGAGAAAACCAGCTTGCGTTTCTGGGTGAAGACTGTCTGTTCGGACCGGTGGAGGATGAGGTGATACTTTATAATCTGTCGGACGGCAGCGCGGTGCCCGCTTACCGCAGACCTTGTGATGACTACGTGGGTATCATTGTTTTTCAGGAAAGAAGAGTAGCCATTTTACTGTCTGAGAAGGATTATCAGGCGGTAGACTGTAATGACGGAAGCCTTCTTTATACAGGGGATTGGGATCTGGAAGGAATGGCAGCCCGTTCCACGCTGGAATATGCGGTCAGCGCAGACGGCCGGTATTGGGCTGTAAGCCTTGCCACTCCTTATTCTGAGGATGTGCAGAAACAGGCTGTTGCAGTTTACAGTGTGGATACAGGAGAAAGAGTAAATGTATTTCCTGTTGAATATGAGTATGTAAAATCACTGCGGTTCGATGAAGACAGGCTTTACGTGGTCAGCAACCACAGCGGTGAAAAGGACTTTACGCAGGTAACGCTGGGGATGGAAAGCTGTCTGCAGGCATTTGAACTGGCAGGAAACGGTGAACCTGCATGGACTTATGAACGACATAACGGATGGCTCTATGAGACATCCGTGTCCAGTCTGGAAGGCAGCAGTTATGTGCTCTGCTCCGGTTACAGTGACGTGGTTGCCCTGGATAAAAGGGATGGCAGCTATATTGACCTCTTCGGTTTTGGTGTGGAAGTAGTCAAACTCGGCAATTATACCGGCACCGATAATTTTATGGCTTTTACACGGGACGGTGTATGGCATTATCTGCATATGGAGCGAAGGGAAGACATGGTCGGGGCGCTTTTTCCGGCATGTACATCCTCTAATGTGATGGATTTTGCCATTGGAGACGGGTACTGTGTGACACTTCCTTATAACAGCAGGCGTATGACAGTATACCGGACGGCCAGAGGAGAAGGGCTGGAAACCTTTTACGAGGGAGAGTATGATTATTTTGATTCGGCGCTGAGCGGTGATGGTACCTGTCTGGCGGCGGCTTTCTACAATGACAGCTATACTGCTGCAGTGGATTTGTTCGATGCTGTCACAGGAGAACGGCGATGGTGTTATGAGAATGATTCCCGTTATGAGGGAATGCTATTTTTTGACTATAATGGTCAAGAGGCTCTTGCACTGATCACTTCCGACGAAATCATCGTGCTGGATCCGAGAACGGGAGACCGCCTGCATTCTGAGCCTCTGGGGCTGGAACGGTCTTTTGACTATCTGGGTTGTGACAGAGAGCGCGAAAATATCATTTTATGGGACAGAAGTGCGATTTACAAATATGATCTTACAAAAATGACTGCCTGTGAGTGGCGGTATGCGGAGGATACCCGGTTTCAGGATGTAGTCGCGGTAGATCCAGGACTGGAATACTGTGCGGTGGCGGATAAAGAAGGGCGGACGCTACGTTTTTTCCGGATAGGAGAGACGGAAGCTTTCTTTACCTATAACGGAGAAGGTGGTAAGACTTCCAATGCGGCGGCAGGCAGCAGTCAAATAGAAGGCCAGACTCAGACAGATCTCAATTTCCCGTACATTGAGACGATGTTCTTTGACCGGGAAGGGGTGGAAACGGAAAGCACAGGACACTTGTATATTGTATATATGGACGGACGTATCGTCAGGCTGGACCTGGATCCCGAAGACCCGGAACACTTCTGCCGGGCGGACAGTCACCGGCAGAATCCAGAGAAATACAATGGATTAGACGATATAATGCGCGGCTATATTCATCAGGAAGGGGACAGCCGTGCCATTATACGAGGTAATACGGATGCCTATCTCATGACAGGACAGGAGGGTGATCTTCTGGCGCATCTACACGGTTTCCTTGGTTATGACAGTGTGGCAGAACAGATTTACCTGACCGGAATCCGTACCATATACAGGATACCACTTTATGATTTATCGGACATAAACGGGATTGCGGAAGAGACACGGAATGCTTTTACCTCTTCCAGCCTTGATCTGACAGACGCTTCCTGCCCTTGATTTCCCGGATGATAATAGGTTTTGTCCCGAAGGGAATCGGGCAGACAGGTCATGGTGGTAAGCTTCTCTTCCGTGTCGTGGGCATATTCGTAACCTTCGCCGTAGTGCAGATCCTGCATCAGCTTTGTAACACCATTGCGGATCTGCAGAGGCACCGGTTCGGACAACATGCTGCGGGCATCTGATTTTGCCATGCCGTATCCGATATACAGGGCATTGGACTTGGGCGCCATGGAAAGATAGACCACAGCGTGGGTCAGATTGACATCGCATTCGGGCATCCCGTTGAAATGACATGCCTGATAGGCGGCCACGGCTACCTGCAGTGCCCGGGAATCTGCCATGCCCACATCCTCGCTTGCAAACCGTATCAGCCGCCTTGCGATATAGAGCGGATCTTCTCCTGCTTCCAGCATACGGGCAAGCCAGTAGATTGCTGCATCGGGATCGCTGTTGCGCATGGATTTGTGCAGAGCGGAGATCAGGTTATAGTGCTCTTCGCCGTTCCGGTCATACAGGAGCATTTTTCGTCCAAGGCACTGTTCCAGCACATCCTCTCTGACCGTGATGGAGCCGTCGGCGTTCATCTCACCGTTCAGCACTGCCATATCAAGCGTATTTAAAGCGGCTCTGGCGTCGCCGTTGGCAAAAGAGGCAATGGCTTTGAGAAGTCTTTCTTCTATATTAATAGTAGTATATCCCAGTCCCTTTCGGTCACACAGCGCACGATGAAGGAGCTTCAGCAGGTCATCTTCATTCAGGGGCTGAAGTACAAACACTTTACATCGGGATAAAAGCGCCGAATTGATCTCAAAAGAAGGGTTCTCCGTGGTGGCGCCGATGAGGATGATACTTCCCTTTTCCACATAGGGCAGAAAGGCATCCTGCTGTGCTTTGTTGAAGCGGTGGATCTCGTCCACGAAAACCATGGTCTTAAGACCGGCCATCCGGTCGGCTTCCGCCTGTTTCATGACATCTTTGATTTCCCTGATGCCGCTTGTCACCGCGCTGAAATCCACAAACGAGGAATGGGTCATATTTGCGATGATTTTCGCCAGTGTCGTCTTTCCGACACCGGGAGGCCCCCAGAAGATCATGGAGGAGATCCGGTCGGTGTCCAGCATCTGCCGGAGCATTTTTCCACGGCCGATGAGATGCTCCTGTCCGATATAATCTTCAAGTGTCTGCGGCCTTAAGCGGCTGGCAAGTGGGGCAGTCAGGTCTGTTTCCTGTGTAAAAAATGATAATTGTTCCATTTGTTCCTTCTCCGTATCCGATAGTCATAAGGTGATGCTTTTGAAGCAGGAGGACATATCGCACAACATGTCCGTGTAAATAGCAGAGCACATTCTGACATTTGAGACTTCTTCCAATTTATACAAAAATACAAAACATATGTTCTATTTTATCTTATCACATTCCGGCAAAGAAGCCAAGCACATATTTGGTAAATGCCATAACAAATTTCCGGTTTCCAGCTTTTGCCAAAGCCACATGTGAAGGTTTTTCCAGGAGAGAAAGCAAAATTTTTAATGCCTTTAACTCTCTGGCCGGCTCCCGGCAGATTTTTATAAATTTTCTTTCTATTTTTTACAGCCTATGTTACAATATCGATAGACGGTGCATTTTTTGGGCGGTTACATGTGGAAACGGCCGGGAAATGTTGTCGAATCAGAGTTATAATGCAGTCAGACTGTGGCTGTAAGGAGTATTTATGAGCGAGAATGATAAGAGCATAACAGAATCCGTATTTGGAGAGACTTCAGAAGTAACAGCAAAGAAAGAGACCCCGGAAGGGGCGGCAGAAACAGCAGTGAAGAAAGAAACTGCGGAAACGACAGCAAAGCAAGAGATACCGCAGACGCTGACAGAAATAACGGCGGCAGAAGAGAATAAGACTATATCAAGGAACTTTATCGAGCAGATCATCGATAAGGATCTGGCGGAAGGCGTTTGTGACAGCGTCAATACCAGATTTCCTCCGGAACCCAACGGCTATCTTCACATCGGTCATGCCAAGAGCATTCTGCTGAATTCGGGACTGGCGAAGCAGTACGGCGGCAAATTTAATCTCCGTTTTGATGACACGAATCCGACCAAGGAGAAAAGTGAGTTTGTAGAATCTATCAAGGCCGATGTCCAGTGGCTCGGCGCGGATTTCGAGGACAGACTCTTTTTTGCGTCCGATTATTTTGAACAGATGTATGAAGGCGCGCTTAAGCTGATCAGAAAAGGCAAGGCTTATGTTTCGGATCTGACGGCAGAACAGATGCGGGAGTATCGGGGAACATTGACCGAGCCGGGTAAAGACGATCCCAACAGAGACAGAAGTGTGGAAGAGAACCTGCGCCTGTTTGAAGAGATGAAAGAGGGCAGATATGCTGACGGAGAGAAGACACTCCGGGCCAGAATTGACATGTCCTCACCCAACATCAACATGCGGGATCCGATTTTGTACCGTGTGGCCCACTTATCCCACCAGAATACAGGGGATAAATGGTGCATCTATCCGATGTATGATTATGCCCATCCGATCGAGGATGCCATTGAAGGCATAACCCATTCTATCTGTACATTGGAGTTTGAAGATCACAGACCTTTATATAATTGGGTGGTGGAGGAACTTGAGTACCCCCATCCGCCAAAGCAGATCGAATTTGCGAAGATGTATTTGACCAATGTGGTCACTGGAAAAAGATATATCAAGAAACTGGTTGAGGACGGTATCGTGGACGGCTGGGATGATCCCCGTCTCGTATCTATCGCGGCCCTCAGGCGAAGAGGCTTTACACCGGAATCGCTGAGACTGTTTGTGGATCTGTGTGGTGTGTCCAAGGCTAATTCCTCTGCTGAGTATTCCATGCTTGAATACTGTATCAGGGAAGACCTGAAGATGAAGCGTTCCCGTGTCATGGCGGTGCTTGATCCGGTGAAGCTGGTGATTGACAATTATCCCGAAGGGCAGACGGAGCAGCTTGAGATTGTCAACAATCCTGAAAACGAATCTCTGGGCAGGAGAACAGTTCCTTTTTCCGGGGAGTTGTATATAGACAGGGAAGATTTCATGGAGGAGCCGCCGAAGAAATATTTCAGACTTTTCCCCGGTAACGAAGTTCGTCTGATGAGTGCATATTTCGTGAAGTGCGTAAGCTGTGAAAAGGATGAAAACGGCAAAGTTACGGTGGTACACTGTACTTATGATCCTGCGTCGAAGGGCGGCAACAGCCCAGACGGACGTAAAGTGAAGGGAACCATACACTGGGTATCCGCCGCGGATGCGGTGAAAGCGGAAGTCAGACTATACGAGAACATCATTGATGAGGAAAAAGGCGTTTATAACGATGACGGCAGTCTGAATTTGAATCCGGATTCTTTGAAGGTTCTGAAGGAATGTTATGTTGAGCCGTCAGTCAGAGGCGCCGGGGCTTATGACAGTTTTCAGTTTGTCAGACAGGGCTTTTTCTGTGTGGACTGTAAAGATTCCAGACCGGATGCGCTGGTGTTCAACAGAATTGTGTCACTTAAGAGTTCTTATGTATTGCCGAAAAAATAAAAATGTGAGAGAATAAAAAAGAGTGAATCTCTTCACGATTAATTTTACAGGTTCGCTTCGCAGGTTCGAAATATGAGGAGAACTTTTTTCGGAGATTAACAGGGCGAACAATTTTGCCTGCGGATTCGCGGGCTCGATATCAATAGAGACAGTTATGATTGGGAGGATGTACGATGGCAGGATTATTGTCGGGGTTAGAGCAGTTTGGATTAAGTAATCTGGAGAACATGGATCTGTATGAGGCACCTAAGAAAGAGGAAGGCGGACCGGATGGCAAGGCGGCCCATACGGTGCAGGAACAGGATTTCCTGTTTGACAAGTCTTTTACCTGTCCGATCTGTGACAAAGAATTTAAAGCAAGAACCGTTAAGATCGGTAAGGCGAAGCTGGCAGGCAGTGATCTGGATTTAAGACCGCGCTACGAGCAGATCGACCTGCTGAAATACGATATTATACTGTGTCCATATTGTGGATATGCGGCGCTGAGCAGATTTTTCAAATTTGTGACTTCTCCTCAGGCGAAAAACATTAAGAAGACTATCTCCGCTACTTTTAAGCCGCAGAAGGAAGTAAAAGAAATCTATACTTATGATGAAGCGCTGGAACGCTATAAACTGACGCTGGCGAATGCCATTGTGAAACAGACCAGATCCAGTGAGAAGGCGTATATCTGTCTGAAGACGGCATGGCTTCTGCGCGGTAAGGCAGAGCATCTGGATGCAAGCCAGCCGGATTATGAAGAGCAGAAGAAGCAGTGTGAGACCGAAGAGAACGAATTTCTCCGTAATGCGCTGGAAGGTTTTCTGGCAGCGCGACAGACAGAGAGTTTCCCGATGTGCGGTATGGATGAACCCACGGTTGATTACCTGATTGCTGTTACGGCGATGCGGTTTGAACAGTATGACGTATCCAGCCGTCTGATCACAGGCATTCTTCAGTCACCCACGGCGAATCCCCGTATGAAAGACAAGGCGCGGGATATCAAAGAGATGCTGATGAAGAAGATCAAGGAAAAGAATGCTGCAAGGAAATAACAGGAAAACGTCTGGCTGAGGAGGAGAGACAATGTTTTGCAGGCAGGATAAGAGGCTGTGGAACAGGAAAGTCAGTGCCGGCCGACAGACGACTACAGAATAAATGAAAGAATTACCGATTCATATTGAGTTAGATTCAGAGAGCAGACAAACACTATATGAGCAGATTTACGAGTATATCCGCGAGGAGATCCGGGCAGGCAGGCTGATGAAGGATGAGAAGCTGCCTTCCGCCAGATTCCTGGCGGATTATCTGCAGGTATCGCGTACAACGGTGGATATGGCTTACGGACAGCTTGTTTCCGAAGGATATCTGGAAGCAAGATCCCGGAAAGGGTATTTTGTCAGTGCTATGGAAGATCTGTATGCGATGGACCAGGTGATGCGGCGCACAGATGACGGAAAATCCGGAGCCGGCGGCGGACAGATGCAGCCGGGGAAAACTTCACGGGATGCGATGCCGGGGACAGGGCAGGCTTCGCAGTCAGCAGAAGCACGGATTTGCTGTGATTTTTCGCCCAATGCCATCGACATGCGCTATTTTCCATATGCTACATGGAAAAAGATTACCAAGAATATTCTTGTAGATGCTAATAGTAAAATGTTTTCTCTGGGTGAGCCTCAGGGCGATCTGAGTTTGAGGACGACGATCTGTCGTTATCTGCACGGATCCCGTGGAGTTAATTGTGAACCGGAACAGATTATTATCGGAGCAGGAAATGATTACCTGCTTCTTTTGTTGGAAAAAATTCTGGGACGCCATGTTCCTGTAGCTATGGAAAACCCTACTTATGTCCGGGCTTATAAGGTTTTTCGCTCCTGTGCCTATCCGGTGAGCCTTGTGCCCATGGATGAAAACGGAATCCGGGTGGACTGCCTGCGCAAGACAGATGCGAGAGTAGCCTATGTGATGCCTTCTCACCAGTATCCTACAGGAGTATCCATGCCCATCGGAAGACGGATGGAATTACTCAAATGGGCGGCAGAAGAGCCGGGCCGGTATCTGATCGAAGATGATTATGACAGTGAATTTCGTTACAAAGGTAAGCCGCTGCCTTCTCTGCAGGCATCCGACAACGGCGGCCGGGTAGTGTATATCGGCACTTTTTCCAAAGCCATTGCACCGGCGATCCGTATCAGTTATATGGTTCTGCCCTATCCGCTTCTGGAGCGGTACCGCAGTGTCTGCGGCTTTTATGCGTCCACTGTTTCCAGAATCGATCAGACCGTATTAAATGAATTTATACAGGACGGATATTTTGAACGGTATCTGAATAAGATGCGAAAGCAGTATCGTGAAAAGCATGATCTGATCTTGAACGGGTTGAAAAGTTTTGAGAAAGGCTTTCGCATATCCGGCGGCAATGCGGGACTGCATGTGCTTCTGACAGACCGGCTGGGGCGCAGTGAGGAAATGCTGACGCTGGCGGCAGCCGCAGAAGGAGTCAGGGTTTACGGCATGGAAGACTTCAGAATGGGAGAAAGTGGCGGGGCGGAGAGTGGTAAGGAAGCTTTCGGGGATTTTGAACCGGAAAAATTTGCAGATGTAGAGAACGTGGCGAAGGCTCCTGAGACAGAAGGCTGCGACACGAGTGAGCAGAATCCGGCAACTCTTATATTGGGATATGGCGCGCTGACTATGGATGAAATTCGAGATGGACTGATATTGTTAAAAAAAGCCTGGCTGTAGTCCGAAGTATCATGATACTGGGGTACAGTCAGGTTTGTTTAACTTTTCGGCTTTCAGACGATTCATATGATTGTCTGAAAGCTGCTTCTGATTCTGAACAAAGATTATGACTTCCTGTAAGAAATCCGTTTCAGCATTTCCAGATAAGACACGATTTCTTCGTAAAGCATTTCGGGCTGAAAAGAATCATCACGGAAACGGGTTGTCATCAACCCACTGATGGTATAGTCCAGCATGGCATCCAGCTTCTCAGGAGACACGCTTTCCACGAATCGGGAGCTGTCCGCCTGATTTTTGAGGGCGGCATAAACATCCTGGATTACGCTGCGCTGGCTCTCGGTTGCCATCAGTGCTTCGCTTACGTTTTCAGAGGCACAGCGGTCAAGGAACTGCTGCATGTATGGATAGTTCTTGAGCACCTGCATCTTGGCAAATTCAATCTGTTTTCTGATCGCAAAATAATCGTCTGCCGAAGACGACACGCCTGTTGTCAGTTCCAGTTTCATAAATCTAACGCTGTAGTCATATAAAAATGTATAAAGTCCCAGTTTACTTCCAAAATAATGAAAAAGAAGCCCTTTGCTGATTCCGGCTTCGGAGACGATATCATCTGTACTTGCATGTTTGTAACCGTTAGATGCAAAAATCTTGAGCGCAGCATTGATCATGCGGTCCTGTTTCTCTTTTTTTAAATCAAAAAATTTCTCGTTCATGTATTCCCCAATCTTATCATTTTTTGCACCCTGATACTGAAATCCAGCCAGCCCGTAAAGTCGCTTCTATAGCAATCTGTTCTTTATGTATGAAAGGAATTGTTCCGCACATTCAAGTTCGCGAAGTAGATTTCGCAAAGATAATCTGGTTGGTAAATTCCTGTTTTTGTGGTGTAAGGAATCGCTCCGGATGTGCTCCGGATGTTCGAGTTCGCGAAGCGAATCTCGTAAAGATAATTTGCCTTGCAAATTATCTTTTTTGATTGACCTTATGAGTCGAATTTAAATATAGCACAAAAAAAAGGGGGATTCAATGTCTGCAGGAAAACTAGTTTCAGGAATTTTTCCGGGCACAAGATGTTGTATATCAAGAGTCCACTACAGTAAAAAAATTTTTTTGTACATATTCTCTTTTCATTTTGATAAAATAGTATTAATATAAGAATATAAGAGACGGTGAAAGGAGAACCCTCATGGCAAAAAAGTTTGGTAAGTTTTTAATGGTGACAGCTGCTCTCGGAGCCGTTGCTGCAGGCGTTTATTATTGTTTACAGAACAAGGATAATTTTGTGGACGATAATTTCGATGATGACGACGATTTCGATAATTTTGACGACGATCTGGATGATGACGAGGCGGCGAAGGATGCTGACCGCAATTACGTGGATCTCGATCTGGAGAAAGCAGAAGAGTTTAAGGAAGGCCTGAACGCTGCGAAAGCCGAGGTTACCGACAAGATCGTGGGCGAAACCAGAGAAGCCGCTGACAAGATCAAGGAGACCGCTGATAAGGCAGCAGTGAAAGTGGAAGAGTTTTTTGATGATGATGACAGCGACGGATCGATGGACGCAATGTAGAAGATAGATACAGGAACATAATTTATGAAAGCCTTGCAGAGATGCAAGGCTTTCATTGTATACAGAAGGTTATTTCATGCTATCGGGTTTACAGGGTAGATCCCAAAACGAGCTATGCTCGTTCTGTTATGGTACAGGAAATTTCTCCGCATATACGAGTTCGCGAAGCGAATCTCGTAAACGAGCTGTGCTCGTTTTGTTATTTGTTCATTTTATATGGCGGATCAGCCGGGTAACCGCCCTTCAATTTCTGCATTCCCCGCTGGATGGCGTCCTTGGAGTTCTTCCAGTCGGCGTCTTTGTTGCGGTAGTCAAATTTTTCCACCATCCAGGCTACGTCCTCCGAAAGCCGTTCCATATTCTGCTCCATCAACGGGAAAACAAGATCGTAAAATTCAGCCTTTTCCTTGTCGTTTAGCCGGCTGTCCGAGCCTTCGCACAGATCACCGAAATGATGCAGGCAGAATCCCTTGCTGTTTTTTACCTTGTCGCGGAATTCGGGATCTTTTTTGTACATTACGAAAAAGGTGTCCAGGTAGCGCTCATAGGTATCGGCGTAACGGCTGCAGATGTAACAGGACTGTTCCTTTTGGGCAGTCCAGATACCGATGGGATTCTGACGCTCGGTCTGCTTCCTGAATTTGTCCTTCAGGGAAGTCTTGCCGGGCTTAAAATTTTTAAACTGCTGCTTCATTTCCCGGTTTATCTGCATATAGTGGGTTTTCAGGATCCAGGCGTTGCCCAGCGTATTGCCGTAGTCGAACATTTTCTTGAAATGCTCCCGGCAGAAGCCGGCCAGATCGGTCTGTTCCCTGACATCGCTCTCCATATAAGAAGAGCCTGAGCCCAGAACAAAATCCAGCAGATCCTGTTCCACATTCCGCTCGATAAAACAGAAGGGGCATTCGTCGTTGGCGTTCATGGCATCGTTAAGGGGGATCGTGTATAATTTTTCTTTCATGGGATTCCTTCTTTCCGGTAAGATAGTCTGCTGATTGTATTGGTGGCAACCCTTATTTTACCTCATTTTGAGAGAGAGGTAAAGCCAGAGAATAAGAGTACGGCGGCAATTGATGACAGTGAAGCCAAAGACTGAACTGTTCCGCGAGTAAAATTGCTCTGTATGTGATTTTGCGAGTTGTGCATTGTGTGCATAAACTGCACAATTCACAAAGGACAGGATGAATGAGTGCCAAACCGGCTGAAATGTGAATTCTGGCTGCGTGCTTAAGACAAATGAGAAAACAATAGATACAAATAGATATAAATGTAACAGTTCAGCCCTCACATTCATAAAAGCGTCTGCTTCGCATCCGGCGCCGCTTTGCGGCTCATCTTTTATTTCATGAGAGGGCGCTCCGCTCATGTAACAATTCGCAGATTGCGCTTTGTGTGCAAGCACTCACGCGCGATCTGTGAATTGTTGCATGGCTGAACTGTTACTATAAAATGGCAAACATGAAAAAGCCGGTTGCAATTACAAAAATTGCTTTTATAATAGAAGAAGATATTTTTGAGCCGGAAAAACTGATCTGTCATGGCGGGGAAATGTGACGTGAGAAGTCCGGAATACAGGAAATTGAAGAACTTGAGCAGAAATGGAGCATTTTTATGAATACACAAATCCCACAGATCAATCAGGACAAAAACGGAATACTCGCGGAGATACGCTGTTTTGCGCTGGACATGGACGGCACCGTCTATCTGGGTGAGCAGTGGATCGAAGGCGCACGGGAATTTCTGCACCGCATCGAGGAGACAGGCAGACGATACGTGTTTGTCACCAATAATTCTTCGAAGAACGCTGATGTTTATGTGGAAAAGCTGCATCGGATGGGGCTGGATGTGGATCGGGACAGGATTGTTACATCGGGGCAGGCCATGATCCATTACCTGAAAAGGCATTTTCCCGGAAAAAAAGTCTTTCTGCTGGGAAATTCGCTTTTGCAGGAAGAATTTGTCCAGGCAGGCATTATCCTGGAGGATGAGCAGCCGGATGTGGTGGTGACCGCTTTCGACACATCTCTGGATTATGGGAAAATGTGTAAGGTGTGCGATCACGTCAGAGCCGGCCTTCCTTATCTGGCAACCCACCCCGATTACAACTGCCCGACAGAGACAGGGTTTATTCCCGATGCCGGCGCGATACACGCTTTTATCCATGCCTCGGCATTTCGTTTTCCAGACAGGGTGATCGGCAAGCCGAACGGAGATATTATCGACTACCTGACCGATAGAGTCAATGAAAAGAGAGAACATATCGCCATGGTGGGTGACCGGCTTTACACGGACATTGCCGCCGGGCGGAATAACGGCCTGAAGAGCATACTTGTTTTAAGCGGAGAGGCGTCCTTGGAAGATGTGGATGCTTCGGAGGTGGTGCCGGATCTGATCTTTGATTCGGTGCGGGAGATGATTAAGGTGATTTAGGCAAGATGTATGGCCTGTACTGGAAAGTAACTGTAAATACGCAGCAGCAATAACAGGGCATCCGGAGATATGGATTTTCGGCGTCTGTTCTGTTATAATGAACGATACTATGAGTGAGAATAAAAAAAGAGCAACAGAGAATTTGAATAAATTTGTGCGCAGGACGGCTGAATATATGAAGGGTCATCGGGAGATTATCCTGCAATGTTTTCTGGCATTATGGATATTCGTGTTAGGAACTTACAGGCTGTCGGAAACCGGACAGCCGATTCTCTTTAACGATGAAGTAGGGTATTGGTCAAACAGCGCTTTCTTTATGGGAATGGACTGGACTTCTGTGACAGGGAAGATTGGTTACTATTCATACGGGTACAGTCTGCTGCTGATTCCGGTTCGCATATTGGGGAATTTCTTTGGATGGAGATGGGATTCGCTCTATCATGCGGCGGTGGTCATGAATGTTGGATTTTTGATCATGAGTTTTATTTTAGCATTAAAAATCGCAGCACGTTATCTGCCTGAGATGAATTGCTGGATCAGGAGTTTTGCATGTTTTGCGATTTTTACTTATGCTTCTGATATTGTATACGCCCATATCACATGGACAGAATGCACGCTTCTTTTTTTCTTCTGGGTGTTTTTATATGTGATGATGCGTGTGACGGATGAGCCGGGTGTCGGAAATCATATTGGATTTGCACTGGTGTCTTTTTACTTATATACGGTACATCAGCGTGCGCTGGGGATTGTAATTACGGCAGTTCTTATTGTGGTGTACATGCGGATTTTTGGACGCAATAAACTTAAGGATACGGCGGCCTTTTTAGGAAGTATGTATTTGTACAGTCTGGTACATGCGATGATCAAGGGTAATCTGCAGCATGTAAATTACATGGGGGGTGAACCTCTGGGACTGCATGATGTTCTTGGGTTTGCGTTTACCGGAAAGTCTCTGGTGATTCTGGCCGGGGGGATTTTTCTGCTGTTTCTTTTATGGCTGCTGGAACGGGGCCGCCGCTGGACTGCCATCGGGCTTCTGGCGGCCGCTGTCGCACTTGCGGCAGGATATCTTCTGGTACGCGGTGGGGGGCAGGTATCGGGCGTTGCGAATGCTGCAACGTATGCGGCTGAGAAAAGAATTTCTGTAAATGACTTTTCGGGTCAATGGGGTGTGCTGAAGAACATTTTTTCCTTAAACGGTCTGATTCGTCTTGGAATAAGTGTCACGGGGAAATTTTTTTATATGATGGCAGCATCCGGACTTATAGTCTGCTGGGCAGTCCGGGGACTGTTTAAGAATGCGTGGGTTCTTTTAAAAGACAGCGTCAGCCGGTTGAAAGCATCCTATGGAAGAAACAAACATGGTGAGGAAGCCGGAACCTTCGGGAGCATCGGTGCAGAAGATTTCCAGCCGACTGAAAGCAATGCGGGATCAGAGGCGCATGAGGCGTATGAAGGCAATGAAATCGGGCCGGATCTATGGAAAGAGCGTATCTGGTTTTTGGGGGTGCTTCTTGCGTGGCTCGGTACTTTCATGATCAGTGCAATTTATAAAGAAGGTCTGTATAAGAATGATGATCTTGTAAATGGAAGATATGTAGAGTTTACGGTGGGATTTCTTTTGCTGTACGGGTTTTACTGCCTGATAAATGACAGAAAATGGGTACGCACAACGGTTTTGTGCGTGGTATTATATATTGCAGCAGGGTATCTGTGCCAGTATACGTTCAATGAACTGGAGCGGACAGCTTTTGAACTGGCACATTGCGTCATGTTCGGGCGTGTCTTCTGGAACTGGTCGGTTCCGGTGGGAAAAGTGGCGGAACTGTCAAAATATATTCTGACTCTGGGCGGAGTCTTTCTGCTTATTCTCAAGCCGCTGAGCAGCCGGTTTGACAGAATCAGGACTGCCAGAACGATTCTTGCATTGATGATTCCGGTTCTGGCATGGTCTTATCTCGGTAAAACTATTGTGGATGTCTATGTTGTGGTGAGAAATGAAAAACAGGCGGAACCGTTTATCGGCTTTGCAGAGTGGATCAGTACTCTGCGTGTGAGGGAAGAGGAAAAGGTATATTATGTTGTCGATTCGGCCGACGAGCGTGCGGCCGGGGCACTGCAGCATATCCTGCAGGATCAGCCGGTCACGATGACAAGTCTTGCGGAAGTTTCTTTTGCGGAGGATGCATTTTTTATTGTCCGGCAGGAATATCGGGATATGGTGGAAATAGCCGATAACTGCGAGGTGGTCAGACGGTCGGCGGGATATCTTCTGCTTATTAATAAAAATCAGCAGATCATGAAGCGCTGGGAATCTTTTATGCGGCCGTGAGACAGCAGAGAAAAGGGACTTATAGGAGAGTATCCATATTCACAACTGGAAGCAGGATGGGAGGCATCCGAATGAAACTGATTATTCAGATACCGTGTTATAATGAAGCTGAGACACTGGAAATTGCACTTAACGCTTTGCCGAAACAGATCAATGGTGTAGATGAGATCGAATATCTTGTCATCAATGACGGAAGCAGTGATGACACAGAGAAGGTCGCTCTGGAATGGGGTGTGAACTATATTGTACATTTCAAACGGAATCTTGGACTGGCAAAGGGATTTCTGGCCGGGATTGATCTGGCGCTTCGCCATGGGGCGGATATTATTGTCAATACAGATGCAGACAACCAGTATTGCGGAACTGATATTGAGAAGCTGGTGAGGCCGATTCTGGACCGGGAAGCGGATATTGTGATCGGTGAAAGGCCTATTGATGAGATAGAAGAATTTTCATGGATCAAGAAAAAGCTGCAGCGTTTTGGAAGTTACGTGGTGAGAGTGGCTTCCAGAACCGATATCCCCGATGCTCCCAGCGGATTTCGGGCATACAGCAGAAAAGCAGCCATGCGTGTCAACGTGCATAACGAATATACATATACACTGGAAACGATCGTACAGGCGGGCAGAAACAAGATGGCGATCACGTCTGTGCCGGTTCATACGAATCCGGAACTGCGCAAGTCCCGTTTAATGAATTCTGTATTCGGGTACGTTAAAAAGTCCATGCTGACGATCTTAAGAGCAGTGCTGATGTATAAACCTTTGCAGGTATTCACGCTGCTGGGCAGTCTCGCGATTATGGCGGGAGTTGCCATAGGAGTCAGGTTTCTGTTCTTTTTCTTTCAGGGGAACGGAAACGGCCATATCCAGTCCCTGATCCTTGCGACCATGATGATCATCATAGGCAGTCAGACATTTGTGACCGGACTGCAGGCGGATATCATATCGGCCAACCGCAAGCTTCTGGAAGATGTACAATACAGAGTCAAGAAGCTGGAAATGGGGCTGCTCGATCCGGATGGCAGACCGGTGACAGAAACAGGCGGTTCCGGAGATCAAATGTGCCCGGAAGAATATGAGTAAGGACAGAAATGTATAATTATTTCGGTATTATGATGTTTTTTATATAAAAAAATCACCAAAATACACAAATTTGATTTTTTATACAAGGGAGGGATTGCAAGATAAAATAATTTGGTATATACTTAGGGCTAGCGTTAATAAAACAAAATGGAGGAGAGAATTGCGATGAAAAACGTGAAAAAGTTGCTTAAAAAAGCAATGGTGTGGGCAATTGCAGCGTCTATGGTAGTTGCCACCCCATTAACTGCATCAGCAGCGGGTCTTCGCGGTGTGTTTAGTGTATCAGACGGCTGGAATGCTAATGAGAGCGGTACTGGTACGGTAACCAATACCAATACCAATACTGAAACGCTCAAGACGTATGAGGCCAGAATTATTGGTATTGCGCTGGACAAAAGCCATATTGATGCGGTAAAAGGTGAACCGGAGACGTTGACAGCTACGATTATCGTGGATGGATTTGAAAATGATGCTGATAAAGCTTTGGCTGTGAAAGCACTCACTGACAAGCTGCAGTGGAAGGTTTACAATTCCGACGGCAAGGAGGTTGACGGCCGTACAAATACGATTCTGAATGTAGATGCCAGGGGTGGTTCCAAGAACATAGCTACCCTGAATCCGAGAAAAGGTACCAAGTCGGGCAATATGGTAGTTAAGGCTTACATTGACGGTAAGCAGACCTACACATATACCGACAAGGATGGCAATCATCAGACATTTACCGAGTCTACAACTTCTTATGAGGCATCTGCGACGGTATCTATCAAAGAGTATGCTGCAGCAATAGACTTTGATGATGTTGAGGAGCAGTATGAGAAGCATACGCTTGACATGAACGATTATCTGCATTTTTATTCAGATGCAGCAAAGAAAGTCAACATTGATGATGTATGTACTGACAATGTTACATGGTCTATCCAGACGGGTGTTAAGAATGCGGCGACCATTTCTGATGCCGGTGTTGTAACAATCAAGAAGTATGACAAGAACAAGCCAGATGCAGAGAATACAGCTACTGTTACTGCAGTGACTGAACAAGGTAAGAAAGCGACTGTAAGCTTTGAGATTAAGAAGGGTGTAAAAGCTGACAAGCTTTTGATCTTTAAAGCAGATGATGCAACAATGGATCAGAAAGAATCCTACAAAAAAGATACAGTTGACATGGGTACATCTAAGCCTACAACACAGGTAGACGTTAAGGCTGTTATGTACGTTAAGGATGGCAGCAGCTTCGTGACTTCCGCCGGGATTACTGATAAGGTTGAGTGGTCATCTAACAAGCCCGGTATCGTTAGCGTAAAGGCAGATGGCGAGAATGCAACTTTAGAGATTTTAGCACCTGGTAAAGCTACCATTACGGCTAAAGCGACAAACGGTAAGAAAGCGACACTGGCTGTTACAGTGAAAGCTACTCTGAGTGAGCTTTCTATTAAACCGGTTAAAGGCACTCTGTGGTCCGGCCAGACTTATCAGATGGTAGCAGAAAGAGATCCTGAAGAGAATAACGAAGGTCTGAAATGGTCCATTGATAAGGTTCAGAAAGGCAATGGAATGGCTGCCAACCCGAACGCTTCTATCAACGGCAAGGGTATTCTGACCATTAAGAGCACAATTAATACGGACTATCCTGAGGTTGTAGTCAGAGTTACCAGCAAGACTTCCAAGGTTCCGGAAGATTCTAAGCATGAAAAAGATAGCAAGGGATTTTTCACGGCAACTACAGTAATTAATGTTGAGCAGAGCAGTATCAAGAGCATCGATGTTACAGATGTTGAGACCAATACCATTGTTGCAAAAGTAAATGTTGATGACAACAAGTATAAGGTAACTGGTGCAGCTAATACATCCAAGCTTTCTGTGCCGAAGGGTAAAGTATTTACAGCAGCGGTAGACGATGAAACGAAGGGCGGATCAGCTTCCCTGAAGTGGACTACTTCCAATGCAAAAGTGGCTTCTATTGCTCCCGGCAATGGTGGGACTGCTACGATCAAAGCTAATGCTAAAGGCAAGGCAAAGATCACTGTCAGCGGTATTAACGTGAAACCTAATGGAAAGGGTGCAGTTGTCAAGACTACTTTCACGGTTGATGTAAAACAGCCTGCAACATCTATTAAGCTGAACAAGACGGATATTGTGATTTATCCTAAGACCGGAAATAAGACAGCACAGAATGTTGCGCTTAAATCAACACAGAATCCTAAGGGCGCAGCCGATAATGTGATATGGACTTATGAAAGAACAAAGAGCGTTGATGGCAGCGTTGATGGCAATAAGGTTACACCAAGCGGTAAGAATAACGTAAATGGTAAACTGGAACTTGCAAATGCTCAAGCCGGTGAGGTTTATAAAGTTACAGCAACAACAGTAACCGGTGCATCTGCTACAGCAACTGTCAGAGTATTGCAGAAACCTACAGCTGTTGAGATTCACAATGGTGTGAAAGGTTCTACATTCAGTGAAGTAAATGGAGCGAGAACAATTAAGAACACCAAGTATGTAGAGCTTGGAGAGTCCTTTACTATGTATCCGGAAATCAATGTTGGAACAAAAGCTGCTCCGGATTGGAAAACGGCGGATGGTGAGACTGTTGAGAATGTTGTTTATACACAGAGCGGTAAGGGCAAAGTTATTATTATCGGTAATGTGGTATATGGTGTGAAAGAGGGTAACGTTACTATTACTGCTAAGACACCGAACAACAAGAAGACGACTCTTAAGGTTGAAGTTAAACCGGCAAAGTAAGTTGTAAACTTATCAATTAAATGATGTGATTGAATAATCATTTAAAACAGGATAATATTCCGATAAGAATATTATCCTGTTTTTGTCTTATGGAAAATTTATATGGATTTATGAGGCTGCGAAGAAAATTTTGTAATATAGAAATCTCCGGATATGTAAGAGAAACAAATATATGAAAGAGAATAAGGAAGGAAATTAAGAACCATGAGCCGCAAAAAAATAATTCTGGTTGGACCTGTATACCCCTATAAAGGCGGTATTTCTCATTATACGGGACTTATGTATCGTGAACTGTGCAAGAAACATGATGTGGAGATGCTTTCCTATAAGATGCAGTATCCTAAGGTTCTCTTTCACAAGGAACAGAGAGATTACAGCAATGACAGTTTTAAGATAGAGAATACAAATTATATGCTTCATACGGCAAATCCATTTAATATTATCAAAACTGCGCGGTATGTCAGGAAGCAGAGGCCGGATCTGGTGGTGATTCAATGGTGGCATCCTTATTTTGCGCCTTGCTATTACCTGCTTGGAAAGTTTATGGGCAGGCAAAACCTTGTATTTGTATGTCATAATGTGTTCCCTCACGAAAGGTTTCCGATGGACAGGTTTTTGACCAGACTGGCGTTGCGGCAGGGCAGTCATTATATCGTCCACGCAGCGAAGGAAGGGAAGGAACTGCAGAAGATTAAATCTAATCCCGATTATATTGTAACGCCTCATCCTACCTATAATGCATTCAGATTTGAAGGAATGAGCAAAGAGGAGGCAAGAAAACGACTGGAAATATCACAGGTGGAAAAAGTACTGCTGTTTTTCGGTTATGTGCGGGAATATAAAGGACTGAAATATTTGTTGCAGGCGATGCCTGTTATTATAGAGAAAGAAGATAAAGTACGTCTTCTGGTAGTGGGAGAGTTCGGGGCTGACAGGGATGAGTACCGGCAGATGATAGAGGAACTGGGTATGCAGGAGCGAGTGACTATAATAGATCGCTATACTCCGGATCGTGAAGTAGAGCAGTATTTTGCCGCTTCGGATCTTGTAGTGTTACCCTATGTGTCTGCCACACAGAGTGGGATCGTACAGGTTGCATATGGCTTTACGAAGCCGGTGGTGGTTACTGATGTAGGGGGACTGCCGGATGTGGTGAATGACGGAAAGACCGGGTATGTGGTTGAGCCGGAGAGACCGGAGGCGATTGCGGAGGCGGTGCTGAATTACTACCGCGAAGGGAAGCAAGAGATATTTGAGGAAAATATCAGAAAAGAGGCGTACCGGTTCTCCTGGGAGAGGATGGGAGAAGTGGTGGACGGGATGATGGACTGACAGGATAGTTGAAATTGCATAATCGTAATTTGTAGGACAGGGGATGTAAGACGGGTATAACTATTTATGGAATTCTTAGTGAGCCTTTTTCATCCTTCGTTCCAGTTTCTCTGTTATATGATATTTTTCTACAAAAAAGCGAACAAAATCTACCATTTGGTTGAGTGAATATGCCAGGACGATTTTTTTCTTTCGCAATAACGGTATGATGGCAGTGTTGCGCACAAATCCCTTTTGTGGAGCGACTATGGTGGAAGCGGATTGTATGTGTGAAATGCAGGCACATTTTTCAAGCTCTTTTATCTGCTGAAGGGGTTTGCGGTTCTTCGATGCTGCCAGATTATCCAATTGAAGCAGCGCATTCCGACACTGCTGAACGTAGACATATTCCGATATAGTTTTAGATGGAATACCGTTGTCTTCGAGCTGATTTACAACATAATTCAAGAAGTTCTCCTGTCTTTCTTTCAGATCCTTGATATATCTTTTGGCGCTGCGGTGCATTTCGGAACTGATATTGGTGTTCCAGTAATACAAGATATCTGATAAGGTGGATATTCTATCGGCATACATAAGGAGCTGCAGCAGCATGATCAAGTCGTCTTCATAATTGACAAAACTGAAGAAGCGCAGATTTTTTTCGACGATCAGGTCTTTTGCTATGATGCAGTTCCATATGGTAGAATATATGTCAATTTCCGGATTGCCGTAGGCATCAAAGCCTTTAAAGAGCATAGGAAGAAGCAGTTTTTCACGAATCAGCGGCCGGTCCAGTATCGCGTCTGTATATTTTTCGAAGATTACCTTCTCGCCGCTTTTCTTTTTTCTGTAACAGCCGCAGATGGCAGCCTGTGAACCGTCCTTTGACAGACGATTCATCATTTTATGATACATTTCACCAGACACTTCGTCATCCTGATCGCAGAAACCGATGTATTCACCCGTAGCATGTTCAAGACCGTAGTTGCGCGCCTCAGCTACACCGCCGTTTTTCTTGTGGAATACTTTGATGCGGGAGTCGGAAGAAGCGTATTTCCGGCAGAGTGCAAGAGAATTGTCTGTGGATCCATCATCGATTAACAGGATCTCAAGGTTTCGGTATGTGGAGCGAAGAATACTGTCAATTGTGCCTGCTATGAAATTTTCACCGTTGTAGACGGGGATGATGATACTTAATTTTGCATCAGTTTTCATGAGTGGATGAGCCTCCTGACAGTCGGTTTCTGTGTGCATTGAGTCAAATCGTATACTTCTGTTTGTGACCGGTACACAAAATTATGAATTTATCATAGCATGGAAAAGTGGTTGATGCAATTCATGTTCACAGCTGTTGTGACGGATCATTGATTTGATAGTTTGAATTGTGGTGGTTTAAATTGTTAGATATGCGTTGTGAAATAATGGATATATGTTAAAATAGAATGCAGTGACAGAACAAATCAGTTGGCGGTCTGTTGTTTGGTATTTGGGATTTTTTTGAAGAAAGTCGGATTCTGGAAATGCGGAAGCAAATAGGGTAAGTAATATGTTCAAAAATGAAAGCGGTAAGTTTGAATCAGATCAATCGGGGAAATTACCATTGATATCGGTGATTGTGCCAGTATATCAGGTGAGGGCGTACATCAGGGAGTGTGTTGAGTCGCTGATTTGCCAGACATATAGAAATCTTGAGGTCATATTGGTGGATGACGGCAGTACGGACGGTTCGGGAGAAATGTGCGACGGATTTGCCAGAGAGGATGAAAGGATACGGGTGATACATCAGAGAAACAGGGGACTGTCAGCGGCCAGAAATACAGGTCTCGACCATGCAGCGGGTGAATATATTGCTTTTGTGGATTCAGACGATTATGTGGAGCCTGCGTATATAGAGGAATTGTACCGGCTGGTTTTGGAGTATCATGCGGATATTGCGGCGTGTATGTTTGTGAAGGTGGGAGAGAGAACTGAAAGCTTGAAGAGGTGCAACAGACAAAACCGAAGTGATGGGAATATATATTCTGTACAGAACATGAAACAATCTGTGCAGAAACCGGTTATTATCGGACAGGAAAAAGAACAACTGAACAAAGCAATTGTTCCGGCAGCGGAAATGAATAAAGTGGAAAGGGCAGAAACAAAGGAAATCTGCCTGTCTTCGGAACAGGTGCTGCGCCAGTGGCACGGCAGATATAAGAAGTGGGAGACAGTTACATGGAATAAACTGTATCACAGGAATGTTTTTGAACGGTGTATGGGAGAGAAGGTCGTCAGCACCGGAGAAAGCAGAGAAGGTGAGTGGAACGATAGAAAGGCCCAAAATGGAAAAATACGTTTTCCAGAGGGAAGAAAGCATGAAGATGTGTTGACCAGCCATCGGATCGTTGGAAATGCGGAGCGCATTGTGATGACTACGCGGGTGCTGTATCTGTATCGTATGAGAGAAGGGAATATTACTTCGAAGATGGGCAGTACGGAAGGGCGGAGACAGAACCTGTACGCACAGAAGGAGAGGATGAGGTTTTTCAGAGAGAGAAGGTATTGGCGGGCGTATTTGAATCTTTTGCGAGGGTATTTGCTGCATTTGGGGTGGTTTGGGTGGACGTATTTTTTTCAGCCTCTTTTTTGGATGCATGAAAGCTTAAAAAGTGATAAAAGTTAAATGTAGTTGACTAATCGTTTGGGGTACAGTAGAATGTGGATATAAATTTATTTTGTAGATTTTTGTAATATGAACCATGTGATAAGTTTATAGATAACATTGAGGCGATTAGAATGCAAATGGAAAAACTGACACCTTTACTCAAATGCTTTCAGATAATTTTTGATAATACGATGAAGGAACTTTTTACGAATAAGTGTTTACGTGAAGAGACATCATTGAATCTTTTCATTTTAGAAGTATTAGATGGTTCGAAGAGCCTTAGCTATGTTGATGACCGATTTAAGGTCGCAAACATAGAAGTGGAAAATAAGCAAAATGACATTGAGATTGTCAATGAATTCATAAAGAACACACTGAAGAACGGAGTTGAAAACTGTGAGTACATTTTGGCTCAGTCTGCATATGTTAAGGTAGAACCGGAAGAAATAAGGATCTTTTGGACATTTTTTTCAGAATGTCTGGATACCCAGTATGGATGTTTGTTGGCAAGGTGCGTATTTGAAGAATTGGCAAATGCCTTTGACAGCTTATTGGAAGTGTCGGTCAAGAATGGTAAAAATTGTATTACAGATGAGAATATGGAGCAATATGTTTTTCGAAATGGCTATATGCCGCAGGATATTCTACAAAGAGCAGCGGTTAAAAGTTGTTTATATCTGGAAAAGCTGTTCGAGCCGTTGAATTTACAGTTTATCATCAGTTTATCGGGGGAATATTATGAGAAGGCGGAATGTCAGGCTGAAATGATATTTGTTTTTCAGAAAGCTGTAAGCGGGTTGTGCCCGAATGATTTTATATATTGTTTTGACGGTATAGAAATTGATGGAGAAAGAACAGAAGAGATTAGATTCTTACCTGAGCATTTTCGCCTGATCAGAAAACTGCTTCAAATTGCACAGAAAGATCTCTGTCTGGTTTTAGGAGAAAATGAAAGCAGGACTTCATTTAAGGTGCTTGGAGTTTGCAAGAAGGATTATTTTATAATTCATAAACATGAATTTCCATACATAAAGATAGACTTTAAAAAGCATATGCAATGGGAAATGAAGGTAAATGAAACTTACATATTCACTTACAAAAACGGGCAATATATAATAGAGAAATCCATAGACGAAAAATGGCTTGAACGAATGTTAAACAATTATTTTAACAGTTGTCAACCAGAACTGTTTGAGTATATAATTCTTTCAACAAAGCAGGAGCATGGAACCATGCTTGTGATCATGGAGGGGGCAGATGCCGCTCAGGAGGCAAAGCGATTGGGAATGCGGCGGTTTGGCTTTCCTGAATCGGAGCGGGATGTACAGGCGGACTATATTAACTGTCTGAATAATTTTGATGGAAGCGTTATACTGGATACAAAAGGAAAGATTCATGGAATCGGTATGATCCTTGATGGCGATGTCGATGACACGGTAAAAGGAAATCTTGGCAGAGGTGCCAGATATAATTCAGCCATTAAATACCGCAAGAAGTTATCAAAATTTGGAAAGAGGGCAGTTATTATGATCATGTCTGAGGACGGAATGATAAATGCGTTATTTTCTTGTGTAGAGGATACAGAGGGGTGCGTGGAAGAAAAGAATAGTGATTTGTCATAGCTCGGTAAAAACAGACGAAATATTAATCTTATATAGCGAGTGAATTGTAATAAATACCAAATGTTTTGACATTAATAAGAGAATGTGATATAATGGTATATGGTATTTTGAAAAACGTATACAAATATACAAAATTCAAGGAAACAAGAAAAGTGGAGGGTGCAGTTTTATGATATTAATTCCAAACAAGCAGAAAGAGACAATAAATACTTTTAGCCATATGAGCGCTTTTCAAAAGCCGAGTACAACGCCCCCCTCCTGTTACCATAGAAAGAGTAGAAACGATTACTCAATGCTGACAAAGGCACAGAAAGAGCATAGAATGGATAAATAGAAGAGAGAGCCTGAAATCATTCAGGCTCTCTCTTCGAAGGTAAGCACTTATGATGGAGGGATTATGGGACAGAAGATTGATATTCGAATTATAAATTTAACAAAATGGTATGTACCTAAAAGCATGTCCATAGAAAAGGCGGAGAAGTCAGCAGAAACGATTGTACTTGGTTATTTTGATGCCTTGCAGATGCGTGGGTTGCAGATTGATTCGGAACGTGTGCATCCTTTTACGGCAGGTTATGAAAAACTCGAAGAATGGAAACTTGTAGAGAAACGTGGAGAGAAACTTGTAGAGAAACGTGGAGAGAAACATGGAGAGAAACATGGACTTATAGATTATAGTTCACAGGAGCAGATTCTGTTTTTGAAGGTGTGTGATGAAGGGCAGGAGGATGGAACCTGTTTCACGCAGAGGACGGTGGATGAATTCTGGAATGACAGGACATGGCCGTATCTTTTTCTGTCAATGATACATATCAGTCATACTGGTAATCTGAAAAACGCATTGGAAAGAATCAGATCTGTATTTGGAGAAAATTATTTGAGTTACGTTTCTTTTGACTACTGCGATATTGTATTGTTTAGTCATAATGTTCGGATTGATGATTTTATAATGAAAATCAAATGTCTTTTCAAAACAGAGGATGGAAACGCAAGCGTTTTCTTTGACACTTTTTCCATGGTCAGTTTCAGACCGTCTTATGTAAAGATGCAGACGTGTGAAGATAAGATGAAACTGTGTGAAAAGCAGGGATTTCAGGCAACAATAAATTTAAGTATCCGGGATTATGAGAGGTTTGACGGGTGGTATTCGGATATAGAGAAGCTGGATTCCGGTATTGTGCGTTATAATATGTTCGGACGACATGACATATCAATTGTGAATGATCATGCAGATACGATTTGGCTTATGCAGATTATGCGGGAACTGCATAAGGAAGACAACCATAAAATTTTCTGGACTTTTGAGACTTATATAAAAATACTGGATAAAAGCGATGTTAAGATGATTTCCGGACAATCTGAACATCTTGATAGCATATATAATAATGTAGCGCAGCGCCTGGCCCGTGAGATCAAGAAATTGGAAGAGGTGATTTCAAAACTTGACATTCCTGATGGAAACAGATACTTACTTCCCATATATGAAGTAAGGGATTGTATTTGCAGTATTGTGAAAAACAGTTTTGCAGAAGAATTTGTATATTGCATTTATGAGTCATTCCTTCATTTTGTAAAATATATGAAAAATGAAATTCAGTCATCGGACAAAGCAGAAAAAAAGAGTTGTGCAGGGAAAAATTTTGAGGTGGATGTCGCAGAGTGCTATGATAAGTACTTTACGGCATTAAATACACTTGTTAACAGTATGATGCACAGTGAGAGGCAGTTTGTACAGGCAACGGCTTTTAATGCGGTGTTTCACTCTATTCCGCCTAAGCTTATGGCCTTTTATAATGCGTATATATATCGCGTAAAACAGATTTTGCAGGATGAAGGGTGCACAAACCAATATACAGTACTGATTTATCCGAGTTTCTCATCCAATATATATGTGGAAAGAATTTCTCTGGATGATGCTCCGCCGGCGGATCGTATACTGACCGTCAAAATCAATGAGAAGTCACTTTATGATATAGAATCTGTTATGTACCAAATGGTTCATGAACTGGCTCATTTTGTCGGGGAGGATTTAAGGAGGCGGAAAGAACGCAAGGTTAAGACTATGACTACTCTGCTGAGATACATTGTGAATGAGTGCGGTATGAGTGATGAGACATATCAGCTGCTATTTGCGTTTATTGAGAAGGAGATTTTGAATGCTTCTACGGGAGGAGTTGACCATGAAGCAGATCAGTATAAGTATCTTGAATATTTCAGACAGGCAGGAGAACAGCTTCTTTGTCTGCTGGGAGATTCTGAGAGGTGCATGGAATTCTTTAAAGAATATTATCAGAAAAGAATAGATGGAGAATACCGGTTTCATGATGACATATTGTGTAAAATGGGAATTGAAGAAGCTGACCAGAAAGTATTCAGGGAACATCTGATAGAACAATATTGCAATGTCCAATATGCGCTATTCGCGGACGAACTGAATAAAATGAATTTTGGAAATGCCATTGAAAAATACAGCCTGTATGTTGATTTGATTCGAAGTGTGTACAGTGAGTGCTATGCAGATTTACAGATGATCCTTGTCCTGGCTATGAGCGCGGAGGATTATTTAAGTACATTTTTAGTCAAACAGAAATTGCAGCCGGAAGAAATACTGCTGGATCCGGAGAGCATGATTCGAATCAGCACTATATACAGAGTTATGAAGGAGTGTTCTATATGGACAGAAGCGGAAGCTGTAAACGTAAGCAGATATAAGAGCGTTATAGATCTTATGAATGGATATAATCAGGATGTTGAGACCGGGACATCACATGAAAGATATGCTGCGACACAGGAAACAATAGAGCGTATTAGATTTCAATTACAGGAATATGAGTTTAGGGATGGGATCAGGTTAAAGAAAGCGTCTTCAGAGAATATCGTAAATACAAACATAGAGCAGAAAGACATTGCACTTTATGGCGATATTGCGATCGGTTTATATGAGTATCTGCTGGAAGTTATGGAAAAATCTCTGGAAGAATATAAGACGGATCATAAAAAGGCTGAAATCAAGAAGGTACGGAAAACAGTGAGGGAAGTATTGAATTTCGAAGATCTTGGCCGTGTTTTTGGATGCATTGAGGAAGAATTGAAGTTTTATATGACGGATGGGTGTAGGATATGTTTTGCTGAAAAGGAAAAGCAGATTTATTAAGAAACTGATTTTGTGTTAAATGAATAATCTGATGTGTTGCCCTCCATAGAACTTAAAAAAGTTCTATGGAGGGTGTTTCTGTGTTTGAAGAATTCTGGATTGGTGCCGTGAAAAAAAGAGCACATGCCAAAAAAGTCTTTGCCGTATAAAACAACAATACAAACTAATACTGTCAGGAATAAAAAGGGTAAAATGGGTAAATAATCTTAGTGTAATTAACTCTAAAATGAAATGCAGTTATCTGTTTGGTTTATAATCCTAAGTTAGGAGTGTTTGGCCTGTTCCAAAATTATATTAATATATTAGTGGCTGAAGGGAAAAATTTTGAAAATACTGCATTACCTACACGGGTTGCCCCCCGTCAGAAACGGCGGGCTGGTGAAATATGCTCTGGATTTGGCACAAGGTGAATATGAATCAGGAAATGATGTGCAGCTTTTGGTGCCGGGCAGTTTCAGGCGGCAATACAAAGGAAAGACAGAAATCAGATCCGGGATGTGGGAACAGCTGCCATGTCATTATATAGTGAATCCATTACCGGTTACCGAAGGCAGGAGAATAGAGCATATAGAGTTTCTGCTTGAGCGGGAATGTTTTGAAGTCTTTTTCATATTTTTGAAAAAAATATCGCCGGATCTTATTCATATACACAGCTTTATGGGGATAGGATGCTCATTCCTTGAGGCGGCAAAGAAGCTGGAAATACCAGTAGTGTTTACGACCCATGACTATTATGGACTTTGTCCTAAGGTTAATTTATTCAGGAAGGGGAAAAACTGTGCCCGGACCGATTGGCAGGAATGTGCATTATGTATGGGCGCGGCGGTTCCTCTGAAGAAAATAATTTGGCGGCACTCAGGGGTGTACAGGACCTTAAAGGCAAACAGGTTTTTTCAATGGCTGGAATATTCTCCAAGATTACTTCCTTATAAAATATATGTAAAGAGTATGCTTAAAAAGAGAAAAAATGTGGAAGGAAGTATGCAGGAACAGAGTCGGAATGCAACAGAGGCATCCGGATGTCAGGTAGATGTGTATGAGCCGCTACGTGAATATTATCTGCGGATGTATAAAAGTATAACATGTTTTCATTTCAACAGTAAGCAGTCACGCAGGATATTTGAATCGTATCTGGGAAAGGTGCGGGGAGAAGTTATTCCTATTACAAATAGAACAATTAAAGATAATAGAAGAATATATGAGTATGATGGTAAGCTGAAGATCGGATATTTAGGGGGCGGGCAGCCGTTTAAGGGATATCAGTATATGAAGGAAGCACTGGATTCGATGTACCGGTCCGGAATGACGGAGTTTGAATGTCATATTTACTTTAATGATCAGGATTTAAACTGTCCCTATCTGCGTCGGCATGAACCGTATCAGGGAAGGGAAATGGAAACAGTTTTCCGGAATATGGATGTGCTTGTGATGCCAAGTCTATGGCGGGAATCCTTTGGCATGGTAGTTCTGGAGGCATTAAGTTACGGAGTGCCGGTGGTCATTTCTTCTTATGTTGGAGCGAAAGAACTGCTGGAAGATAATCCGGGGATGGGGATTATTATTGATCCTGATGAAAATAGAGATTGTTTACGTGAAGAGATAGAAAGAATATATCATGACAGATGTGTGCTGGAGCGAATGAATAGGAATATATATGAATGGGAGTATAAGTGGAGTTTTAGTGAGCATATTACGAAAATGACAGACTTATATCATAATGAAATCGAAAAAAACGGAAGAGTATATTTATGAAATTAATGAGAGAATTATGGAATTACAGAGAAATGATCGTAAGTCTGGTTAAGAGGGACTTGAAAAGCAGATATAAAGGTTCTGTATTAGGTTTTTTGTGGATGTTTCTTAATCCATTATTACAGTTATGTGTTTATACGGTAGTGTTTTCCATTATTATGAGATCAGATATCGAGAAATTTTATTTGTTTTTATTTGTAGCGCTTGTTCCGTGGATTTTTTTCAGCATGTGTTTGTCGGGTGGAACAACTGTTATTTTTGCACAGCAGGATATGGTAAAGAAAATTTATTTTCCTCGTCAGGTTTTGCCTATAGCATTTACGACCAGTCAATTTGTAAATATGGCATTAAGTTTTATTATCATATTTATTGTAATTGCATTTAGCGGAATTGGGTTACATGTAAGAGCGCTTGCGTTTTTACCGTTGGTAATGTTAATAGAATATATATTGGCGCTGGGAGTAACATTTCTGACTTCGGCACTAACTGTTTACTTCAGGGATTTGGAGCATATTCTGGGAATTGTTTCCATGGCATGGATGTATATGACTCCTATTTTATATGATGTGACATCTGTTCCGGAAGAATTTCTTCCGATATTTAATTTAAATCCGATGACGCCGATTATTGTGGCATATAGAGACATATTGTATTATGGTAAAGTGCCTCAGATAGATACTCTGTTAAATGCGTTTGCTTTGGGAATTAGCGTTTTGATTGTGGGAGAAATTGCATTTGCAATATTACAAAGGCATTTTGTGGAGGAGTTGTAAGATGAAGGAATGCAATGCAATAGAAGTATACGATGTTACAAAGAAATTTAAAGTATACTATGATAAAGGAAGGATGCTGAAGGAGAAAGTTCTTTTTTGGAAACGAAACAAATATGATGAGCACTGGGTTCTGAATGGTATTTCGTTTGAAGTCAAAAAAGGTGAGGCAGTTGGATTAATTGGGCATAATGGATGCGGAAAAAGCACAACTTTAAAAATTTTAACAGGTATTATGTATCCGGATGCGGGAAAAGTAGAACTGAAAGGCAGAGTTTCGAGTCTTTTGGAGTTGGGAGCCGGATTTCATCCTGACATGAGCGGACGTGAGAATATTTATATAAATGCATCTATTTTTGGCTTGTCAAAAAAAGAAATCGACAGCAGAATCCATGATATTATAGCGTTTTCGGAACTTGGCGATTATATAGATAATCCAGTCAGAACCTATTCGTCAGGCATGTATATGCGGCTTGCGTTTTCAGTTGCAATTAACGTTGATGCAGATATTCTTTTGATTGATGAAATTTTGGCAGTAGGTGATGTAAATTTTCAGGCAAAGTGCTTCAATAAACTTATTGATATAAAGAAAAGTGGAACAACAATTGTGATTGTATCTCATTCCATGGGTCAGATTGAAGAAATATGCGATCGAAGTATATGGATTCATGAGGGATTGATTCGAACAGATGGTATACCGAGAAATGTTCATAGGGAATACTTGATGTATATGGGAGAATTACGGAAAGAAAAGCTTAACCCCTTAAACAGCGGCAATGAGAAGCTGGAAAAGGTTGAGGAGAAAACGGAAGAGGCAGAGAAAACAGAAACGATACAAGAACTGAATGCACATCACAGGGGAACGGGAGAAGCGCGGATCGTTTCAGTTGAAACGCTGAATCAAGACGGCAAAAAGGTTAATGTCTTTTCGACAGATGAGCCGATTATTTTTCGGGTATCTTATGAAGTTTATAAGGAAGTAAATAATGCATTATTTGGATTGAGTATATTTCGAAATGATGGAGTAAGATGTTATGGAAGCAATTCCAGAGCAGATGGAATACCAACATTTACATTGAAGAATAACGGATTTTTTGATTTAGAATTTACCGACAACCAGCTGTTACAGGGGAAGTATTATTTGGATGTATGTATTGCAGTTGGTATAGACGATATGGTGGATTATTACGATACGGTTTACGGTTTTGAAGTGTATAGCTTTTACGAAGACATAGGTGCTGTACGGATGAAGCATAAATGGATGATTAATGTGACAGAATAAATCCGCGCACATTTAAGTAGTGAGAGGAATGAAAGAATGATTTTTGATCAGTATCAAAGATATAAGACGGTAGAAGTGATAACGGATATTGTAAGACGAAGGATTCAGAAGAAAAGTCTGACGATTTTGGAAATAGGAACGAATGAAGAGCGTAATCTTGGAAAGGTTCTTCCAGATGATGAAATACAATTTTCTGATCTTACATTGACGGAAGCAATGAAAGCTGATAAGCAGTTTATTCAATTAAACGGTTGCGATATGCCGGAAATTTCTGATGGACAATTTGACATTGTTGTGGCATTAGATGTGTTTGAGCATGTTCCGGATCAGCAAAGGGAATGTTTTATAAAAGAAATGAATCGCGTTGCAAAGTACGCGGCAATTATTTGCTTTCCATATAAGAATGTGTATAACGAAAGTGCAGAAAAGCGTGTCAATGCATATTATAAGATGATTTTTGGCACTGATCACAAATGGCTGATTGAACATATTCAAAATGGATTGCCGCAGATGGACTATGTGAGAGATATGCTTGCACATAATGAAATTTCTTATCAGGAATTTTATCACGGGGACATTTTCCTGTGGGAAGAAATGATGAAGGCACTATTTGCGGTGTATGGTCTGCAGAATGGCGGGTATTATTTTGAAGAAATAGGCAGAATGTATGAAGAACAGATGTATCATAAGGACAGCGCCGAACATTCATATCGAGTGTTTTTGGTGCTGTCCGATGATGGAGATTTGTTGCATGATATTGGTAATACATTAAAAGAAAAGTATAAGGACAAATATTCTGAAAAAGTAAAAAAACTGCTTCTACGCTGCATTGACGATATTAAGTATAGGCTGATTGATGAACAAAGAGCAGGAACAACGGTACTGCATCAGGTTTACTATACCTTTGACGGTAATTTTGATGAATCACGGAAATGGATATTGTCTTCGGAAAGTCTGAATGCGAATATCATACGTGTGAATCAAAAAATAGAACTGGACAGGCAGTATAAAGCACTGCGCTTTGACCCGATTGAAGGAGAAGCCTGTATTGTTAAGAGTCTGGCAATAGAAAGTGATACCGGAGAAGTTGCATATGAAATCTTAAATGGAACATGTGATAATGACAGAATAATATTCTGTGATGAGGATCCTCAAATCTACATTGATTTAGAAGATAAAGGTGCAATAAAATGGATACACGTACAGGCAGAAATTTTAAAGGCTGATTTTCCAGAGGCAGTAATCAGATATCCTTTTAACCAGAAAATAGATGATGCTGTAAAAAAATTAATAGAAAATTTGGGCAGAAATGACGACCATATAGCAATGGTTCGAGAATTGCTTGCCGGTCATATACAATGTCAGGATGAGATAAACGAGCATTTGAACAAGTGTAATGAACTTCTGGATACTAAGATGAGGCAATGTGAGGAACTGCATTCTCAGTTAGGGGCTTCTGCAGAGCGGGAAAAAAATATCAGACATGAGAAGGAATACTGGGAAGGACAGTGCCGCCAACAGGAAGAACAGCGCCGCCAGTGCGAGGAGCAGTGCCGCCAGCAGGAAGAACAGCGCCGCCAGCAGGAAGAGCAGTGCAGACAATGGGAAGAACAATGCAGGCAGCAGGAAGAACAGTGTAAATACTGGGAGACAAGGTGTGCTAAGATGGAAAAAACGATAAGCTGGAGAATAACTGCCATATTGCGGAAATTAGGTAAACTTTTACAGCGGAAGGAAGGATAATATCATGAGGGAAAGTTATGAGGGGAAAAGAGTAGATATCATTATACCAATCTATAATGCGTATGAAGATTTGACAAAATGCCTGGAAAGCGTTTATAAGCATACGGATTTGGAAAAGAACAGATTGATTTTAGTGAATGATAATAGTCCGGATGAACGAATCAAACCTTTTTTAGAACAGCAAACAGAGAAAAAAGCAATTGTCTTTCATAATGATAGTAATAAAGGATTTTCCAACAATGTTAATCTGGGTATCATGCAGTCAACCGCTAATGATGTTATTTTGTTAAATTCCGACACTGTTGTAACGGAAAGGTGGATAGAAAAAATATTGGAATGTGCATATAGCGATGGATCTATTGGTACAGTTACGCCGCTTTCTAACAACGCGACATTGTGTTCGGTTCCTGAATTTTGTGAAGAGAATACACTTCCAGAGTATTTAGATATTGATCATGCGGGCAGGATCGTAGAGCAGTGTAGCATGAAGAAGTATCCAAGGATTACGGTCGCACATGGGTTTTGCATGTTTATTAAAAGAGAAGTGATTGATGCGATAGGATATTTTGATGCAGAAACTTTTGAATTGGGGTATGGAGAAGAAAATGATTTTTGCAATAGAGCAGAGCAGGCAGGTTATCACCATGTAATGTGTGACAATACATATATTTTTCATAGCGGTACGAAATCGTTTGTCTCGAAAGAAAAGGAAAAATATATTATGCTGCACGACAGGATTTTACGTGAGAGATATCCGAAGCAGATGCACCTTAATGATGTACATGTCAGGGATAACCCGAATGGTTTTGTCGGAGATAATGTAGGCATATATTTTGACTTGGAGAACGGCAAAAAAAATATTCTTTATGTCCTTCAGTCGGATTTTAGAAAGGGTGCAACAGATAATGTCGGCGGGACACAATTTCATGTCAGGGATTTAGTTTCAGTATTGAGAGATGAATATAATGTATTTGTTGCTGCGAGAAATGGACAGTATTTAAATTTAACAGTTTATTACGGCGGACAGGAGAAGGAATTCAGATTTTTTATCGGAGCAAAAAGAACTATATATGAGTTTAGAAATAAAAAGCTGGAAAATTTGTGGGAAAACATATTGGCGGCCTTCCATATTGATTTAGTTCATGTACATCATGTAATAAATACTTCTTTTGATATTTTTTATGTGGCCGAGGCATATAAAATTCCAATTATTCTTACACTCCATGATTTCTATTTTGTATGCCCTTCTGTAACATTGACGAGAGATGACGATGTGTGTGATGTCTGCTGTTTGGAAAAAGATATGGACTGCAGAGAATGTCTGAAGAGCAACAAGGGAATTACTGACCAGATTGATTATATAAAGATATGGAGAAAAAAGTGCGCGGAGGCTTTGTGTATTTGTAAGTCGCTGATCATTCCCGACGCGGCTGTGTCAAACATTTTCTTATCGTATTATCCGTTTATAAAGGACAGGTTGGAAGTAATAGAGCACGGGTATGCGCAGGCAAGGGATTTGGAGCGTGAAGTTATGTGCTCTAAAGATGCTATTGTAATGTATGAAAGAGTCAGCAAGGAAGGCTTTTCGTATAAGATAGAAGGATGGACATATCTTAAGGAAAAAAATGGCAATACTGGTGAAACAATATATTTGCAGATTGAAAACGGGAGTGGAGCAAAAGAGTTGATTCCCGCAACGAAAGTAAACAGGCCGGATGTTATTGCAGACAGCAAAAAGTCGAAAGTAGGATTTTCCTGTGTGATACCGCAAAACCTGTTAGATGGCGGAAATTTACGAATAAGAGTTGCGTTGGATGATAATGGGAAATTAATATATACGGTTGATATTTTTGAAACCCCCGATTTACCGGTATCAGAGACAAAATTAAATGTAGCTTTTATTGGTGGATTGAATAAGGCAAAGGGCGGAGAAATTGTTAACGAAATTGTAGAAAATTGCTGTGAAGATGTAAACTGGTATGTTTTTGGCGGAATAGGCGTAGAGGAGCTGATGTGTCAAAAAAGAGATAACTTGGTTAAGACAGGGTATTATATGCCTGATGACCTTCCGGCTTTATTAAGGCTACACGAGATTGATGTGATTTGCATTTTGTCAATTTGGCCGGAGACATATTCTTATACATTGACAGAAGCTGTTATGAATGGTATTCCGGTAATTGTTACAGACGTGGGAGCATTGGGCAGACGTGTAAGGGAGATGCAATGCGGCTGGACGATTCCATTGGAACATTTGAAAGATAGTTTTCTGGATATTGTGAAGGGACTTGTCAAAGACAGATCACCATTGGAAAGTTATAGAAAAATGATAGATAAGGTCCGGATTCCGGACATCATGGAGATGGGCAGCAGGTATAAAAAACTTTATGCAGGATTTGGAGATATAGAAGTTGAATATCCCGATGCAGACTATGTTTTGATTTTTGAGGGATATAAGGTTGATTCATGGCAGAGGCAGGATGGTTCGATATGTTCAGATGGAAATGTGGAGACGAACGTATGTGAGCAGGCGGATGAATATTATAAGTTCAAACGGTATTTGCAGAATAACCATCCCAGATTATATATTCTACTCAGAAGAATTAAAGGACATTTCGGGAAGAGAGCGGGTTGAATAAAAGAAAAAATGAATAATAGAAGGCGCGAAAAATGGGAGAACGCATTGAAATGGTCAACAGCAGTACACATATGAAGCAGAAGATAAATTATATTGTTAACTTAAGGGTATTTGCGTGCATTGGTGTTATATTATGCCATGTTGCAGCGAATAACTGGTATGGCAATATTGAAAGCAAAAGATGGATTGTACTGACGGCTTATCTTGCGTTTTCCAGATTTTGTGTGCCTATATTTTTGATGATATCCGGAGTGTTGTTTTTAAGAACGGAAACAAGGGTCAGCTTCAGAAAAATATATGCACATAATATATTAAAATTATGTGTATTTCTGTTGTTTTGGGGAATGTGTTATCAAATTTATAATTTGACGGTAGCACAGAAAATATATGTGGGAGAGGGTACACTGTGGACGTTAATTAGTGAAGGATTTCAAAATGTTTTCAGGGGAGAAACACAAGCGCATTTATGGTATATTTATACAATAATCGGTTTGTATATGATTGTACCTCTACTAAAGCCGTGGATTAATAATTTAAGTAAAAAAGAGATAGAATATTTTCTGATCTTGTATTTTATTTTTAATGTGATATATAGTGTGATATGTAATTTAGATGTTGAGGCTTTTAAGATTATATGTAATTTCAGCTCAAGATTATCGATTAATATTGTGGGCGGCTACATCGGATATCTGGTTTTGGGCTATTATCTGGATGCCTATGAACTGCCGGATAAAATGAGAAAGATATGTTATGCACTTGGTGTTGCCGGTTTTCTTTTTAGCGCAGTACTTACTGTGTTTTATAGCAGGCATCTGGGGGCGGTAACAGAGATTTTCTGGAATTATTGCAGTGTTTTTGTGTTTTTTTGGAGCATAGCTGTTTTTGTTTTTTTCAGATATAATTTGGATCAGTGTTATAAGGCGGCAGATATAATAGCCAATTACACATTAGGGATATATGCATGCCACATGTTTGTTGTATTTGAATTATGGAGAAACGGAATTAGTACTTTTTCATTCAGCAGTATTTTTTCTGTACCGGTTATCACAGTATTGGTATTTATTTGTGCACTTGGCTTTACTTATGTTATAGGTAAGATTCCGTTTTTGAGAAAGTGGATCATTTGATTGTGTTGATATGTATGATGCACATGTAACGAAATATATAGGAAATCATGAGGAAAAGTGATGGATAAAAATGTCAGAAATAAAAATGTTGATATTTGCAGAGCGTTTGCATTATGCATTGTAGTAGTATATCATATTTGGGTGCTGTCAGGGCAGACAGAAATAAAAAATAACATGTTGAGAACTTTTATAATGTTGGGAGGGGAAATAGGTGTAACTGCGTTTTTTGTCATAAGTGGATTTGGAATTTATTTTTCACTGAAAGGGATGGAGCAGACAGGAGGGATAAAGTTTATCAACTTTTTGAAGCGGCGTGCAGTCAGGATTATGCCGGAGTATTATATCTCGATTTTGTTCTTGCTGTTTCTTTCAAATGCGGCTGTTTATTTATCAAGGCAGGGACTAGAGGATATTTTGCTGCATCTAATATTTATACACAATATCCGCCCTGGAACGGCAGGAACAATTAACGGTGTTTTGTGGACTATGGCTGTTATGGTGCAGTTTTATGTTATTGCCATTCCGCTTTATAAGCTGTGTGAGAAATTTCACGTTATTTTCTGCGGTATTGCAATATTGTTTACGGTAGCGTGCAAATATGTATTGTTACATTATATACTGCCGATTTATGTGGGGGGGGGTGTAGCATTCTGGCTTAGCCGGCAGCTGCTCCCTACGGTAATTGACAACTTTGTGTTGGGAATGTTTATCGCACAGCTGGTCTGCAGGAGGCAGGACAAGCGTAAAATATGGGGTGGATTTTACATACTGGGGATCATGACTGTTTTCATATTGCTGTATATCGTTTGTGTTTCTGGTCTGCGAAATGGTATACATACTGATAATGTCAGCGGGGTCACATGGCATTCAGCAGTAGGATTATGCATTGCACTTATGGTATATTGTTTTTCGATGTTAAAACTGCCACAAAAGAATTTAATATATAATGTTTTTTTGTGGCTTGCTAAATATGAGTATGGTATTTATATAATACATTTGGTATTGATTCAATCTATTGTTTCATACTCGCCGGCTATACAGTATTGCAACAGTTATTATCCTTGGATTTCTTTTGTTACTTTGTTTATTGCCTCTGTTATAATAGGATATATATATTCGCTTTTGATTAATGTGTTCAGGAAGGAGTATATTTTGAGACATTGTCAGAGGGCGGAAGGAGATAAAGAGCAGAATATGAGTAAAGAGCGTTCGTCTGCAGGATCGCAATTCAAAGAAATTGTATAATGAGAGATGGACAGGCAGTGAGTGTTTTCAAGTTGAAAAATATAGAAAAGAAAGAGGAGTGGTATAGAGATGGGGTATAAAGAGAGATTAAAGAGGACAGGAATTGTCTGTTTGCTTCCCGTAATTTCCTATGGTATTTTAGGGCCGTTAGAAATATATTGTGGAAATAAGAAGGATTTTGCTTTTGGTTTTGCAGACTTCATGTGGATGTTTCTGGGGATTTCGATAGCAATATGGGTGCTGTTCAGTCTGATATCCGCTTTGTTTAGTGAAAAAATTAATGAAAAAATCTGCACAGGAATTTTGTGTTTTGGAGTGGCATCATATATTCAAAACATGTTTATGAATATAAAATTGAGTGAGGTAAACGGAGGGCCAATGGACTGGAACTCTGTAAAGAACTTTACTTATTTAAATTTAGTAATCTGGATCATTATGATCGGTCTGATTGTAGTATTAAGCGTATTTCTTAAAAAGAAATGGCCGGTTATACTGATTGCTGTAGCTGCGTTTCTCAGCGCGATACAGATGGTTGCTGTATTTTCTCTTGTGTTTAGTGCGCAAGTGAAACCAGATGATTCAGATAATCTGAGAATGTCCGGAGAAGGACAGTTTGACATTGCATCAGAACACAATATTATTGTGTTTGTTTTAGATACATTTGGAAATACCCAGCTGGAAAACACATTAAAGACACATCCGGATCTGTTAGATGGATTGGCCGATTTTACCTATTACAATAATGCGGATTGTCATTATTACACTACATTCCCATCCATGACGCATATGCTGACTGGAAATGAAGTTGATTTCAGCATGAACGGACATGAATGGGTTAACAGCGCATGGCAGTCTGATAAAGCAACAGATTTCTATGATATTTTGAAAAAGAACAATTACGTCTGCAATCTGTATTCTGGGGCTGGAAGTGTGTCAATCTATGGAGATATGAATAATCTGTATGGAAAGTTTAAAAATGTTCAACCCACAGAGAGCATATTAAACCAAGGGCAACTGTTAAAATTAATGGGTAAAATGTCTGTTTATAAATATTTTCCGTATGTTGCGAAACCTTATTTTGAAGTTCTGACTCATGAATTTAGAGATATTGTAACATTGAAGGAAGTGGAAGTGGCTATTCATGATAATGGTCGGTTTTATAAGGACTTAACGGAAAAAAAATTATCAGTGAACCCGGAATATAAGAATGCTTTGATTATCCAACATTTATTTGGAACACATTTGCCGTACACGATTAATGAAGAGGCCGAGATCGTAGAAGATGCAACAATAGATGAAACAGTACAGGGTCTAGTGACTATATGTAATGAATATTTGTTGCAGTTAAAAGAACTGGGGGTATATGATGAAGCTGCAATTATTATTACAGCCGATCATGGTTCGTGGTATGGGAATGATCCGCAGCCGGTATTATTTGTAAAAAGAAGCGGTGAAACACATGATCAGATGGAAATAAATACGGCACCTGTTTCAGCGGATGATTTTCAGGCAACTATAGTGGCATTGCTTGGCGAAGATTATAGTAAATTCGGGACATCTGTTTTTGATTGGAGTGCAGGGGAAACAAGAGACAGAACAGTATATATGATAGTAAACAATAAAGATTATCCTGCAGTATCCGGATTATTGTTCAACAGATATCTTGAATATAATTATTCGACGGATAAAAATGAGCTGATAGAAAAAATGAATATTGGTCCGGATCGCGAATTTGAACCCAGACCATGGTAATATGACGTATAACGGCAAGGTAAATTGTGTAATAGAATGGAGGCAGTATAATTT
Organism: uncultured Lachnospiraceae bacterium; assembly: GCA_910586615.1. Lineage (GTDB taxonomy): Bacteria > Bacillota > Clostridia > Lachnospirales > Lachnospiraceae > UBA3282. The sequence goes on along the minus strand of CAJUJP010000009.1, from coordinate 59,286 downwards.
ATGAGTTACTTATATTTTTTTCTGGGCAGAGTAATGGACTGGTGCTATGAACTATGCCGAAATTATGGATTGGCAATTATACTGTTTACATTTCTAAGCAAAATCGTGTTATTGCCGGTCTCTTTGTGGACTTACATGAACTCCATAACGATGATCAAAATCCAGCCGGACATTAATCTTCTGAAAATTAAATATTACGGTCAGAAGGATACCATAGCGGAGGAACAGGCAAAACTGTTCAAGGAGAAGAAATACCATCCGCTGGCGTCCACCATTCCATTGATCATACAGCTGTTTCTTTTGATGGGAGTGGTAGGGGCTGTACGGGCCGGAATTGATAATCCTGCGATTGACATGTCCTTTGGACCGGTTGATCTGGGGCTGGTACCGAGCCAGACGGGGGTAAGTCTGATCTGGTCGCCGATTGTTGCGGGCTTTTCAGCATGGATTTTATGTATAGCGCAGAATGCAAGCAATGTACTGCAGTCAGAGCAGTCTAAGTATAACAAGTATGGTACGATGATTTTTTCGGTTGGCTTATCCTTATATCTTGGATGGTATGTTCCGATTGCAACTGCACTTTACTGGATCTGCAGTAATCTTATGGCGGTTCTTCAGTTGTATATACTGAATTGGATCATTAAACCAAGAAAATATGTGGACTATGAAGAACTGGACAAGAGCCGCAAAACACTGGCAGAATTACAAAGCATAGGTAAGAAAAAAAGAGAGAGTTTTTTTTCAGAGAATAAACGGCGTGAGAGAAAGGATTATAAGAGATTTTTTTCAGTTGTAAATAAGCACTTGGTTTTCTATTCTGAAAGCAATGGATTTTATAAGTATTTTAAAGGCATGATAGAATATTTGTTAGAGCATACTAACATTACGATACACTATATTACAAGCGATCCAAATGATTCAATTTTTGAGATGGAACAAATGAATCCGAAGATCAGAGCATATTATATAGGTGAGAATCGACTGATTACACTGATGATGAAAATGGATGCGGATATGGTGGTCATGACGATGCCGGATCTCGAAAATTATCACATTAAACGGAGCTATATTCGTGATGATGTAGAATATGTCTTTGTACAACATGGTGTTGGCAGCAACAATATGGGAATGCGGAAGGGGTGCATGGATCATTTTGATACGGTATTTTGTGCAGGTCCGCATCAAGTGGAGGAGATCAGAGAGACGGAGAAGGTGTATGGGCTTCCGCAAAAGAGACTGGTAGAGGCGGGGTATCCGTTGATAGATGAGATCAGGGAGAACTATCAAGCGTCGTCGCACATGGTGAACGAGCGGAAGAAGATTTTGATCGCACCGTCATGGCAGGATCAGAATATTATTGACAGCTGTCTGGAAGATATTCTTGATGCATTAAGGGATAAGGATTATGAAATCATTGTGAGGCCGCACCCGCAAGAGGTGCGCTTAAAGAAAGAATATATGGAAGTTTTAAAACAAAAATATGATTCTGGAAATGTAATAATCCAGACGGATTTTACATCAAATAATCCTGTTATGGAAGCAGATCTCTTAATTACTGATTGGTCAGGAATCAGTTGGGAGTATGCATTTACAACGTATAAACCTATTTTATTTATTGATACGCCTATGAAGGTAATGAATCCTGAATATCAGAAGATAGATACAATCCCCTTAAACATCCTTTTGCGTGATAAGTTAGGCAAAAGTTTAAAACTGGATCAGTTGAATGAAGTGTCCAAAACAGTGGATTATCTAATCGGACATAGGGCGGAGTACAGTGCGCAAATAGAAGCATTAACGCATGAATATATTTTTAATCCCGGTTCATCGGCCGAGGTGGGAGCGAAATATATTATCGGAAGTCTACAAGAGAAGATAGCAAAGAAAGGAGCAGGTGTATAAAGATGAAAAAGAGTTTAAAAATGGTAGTATTTACAGGTTTTGCAGGTGTTAGCGGAATGTTATTATTTGGAAGAGATGCGAATGCGTATATTGATCCTTCTGTAATGACATATGTGATTCAGGCAGTTGCCGGTGTAGTGATTGCAGTTGGTGCGGTAGTAGGCATTTATTTCAGGAGGGCAAAGAAAAAGGTAAATGAAAAATTAGGGATTGATGAAAACAGGAATAAAGAAGTAGAGTCTGATGAAATAATAGTTGATAATAAGAAATGAATCATTTATGGTTTAAGCCGATAAAGGAAAAATGGTTGAATTACCCATTGATATTTATATGTACATTGCTGGTTACATTGTATATATCAGTGTATTGGTATCAGCTGGTGTTGGTTCAGGGAGACTCGATGCTGCCGACTTATCATAACATGCAGCTTGTATTGGTGGACAGGCACTCAAGGGATTATACCTATAATGATGTGATTGTTTTTTGGTGTGATGATTTAAATTCCGTGCTGATAAAGCGTATAGCAGCTTGTCCGGAGGATGAAGTACTGATCAGAGACGGGACACTGTATGTAAATGGAGACATCAGCATCGTTTTTTCACAGGAATATTTGTTTAAGTATGCTGGAATTGCAGACGATGCTGTACAATTGACTGCAGATCAGTATTTTGTTATTGGTGATAACATAGAAAAGAGTAAAGATAGCCGATATTCGGTGGTTGGCTGTATTAATGTAGAAAACATTAAAGGAAAAGTGATTTAAAATATGCAGAAGCTGGATTTAATATAATAGGAGATGATAAAAATGCAGGCAGTTATTTTGGCAGCAGGAATGGGAAAAAGGTTGAAAGACCTGACAGCAGATAATACAAAATGTATGGTTAAAGTGAATGGTGTAACATTGATTGAAAGAATGTTACATCAATTAGAAGTATTAGAACTCAAACAAATCGTGATTGTAGTTGGATATGAAGGAAATAAATTAATTAATTATATTAATTCACTGGGGATACATACACCTATTGTATATATTGATAATCCAATTTATTTTAAAACAAACAATATTTATTCTTTGGCACTGGCAAAAGAGTATTTAAAAGAAGATGACACGTTATTGTTGGAATCGGATTTGATATTTGAAGACAGCGTACTGGACTTCCTGGTGAAAGATAAGAGAGAAACACTGGCTTTGGTAGATAAATACGAAAGCTGGATGGATGGGACAGTAGTTAAATTGGATGAAGAAGATAATATTCAGGCGTTTATCGGCGGAAAGAAAATTGTATTTGAAGATATACCTGCTTATTATAAAACAGTGAATATTTATAAATTCAGTAAACATTTCTCGGAACATTATTATGTACCGTTCTTGGACGCATATTCCAGTGCGCTGGGAAATAACGAATATTATGAGCAGGTTTTAAGAGTTATCACAATGTTGGACGATCCGGAGATTAAAGCGAAAAGGTTGGAGGGGCAGCTCTGGTATGAGATTGATGATATACAGGATCTTGACATTGCAGAGTCGATTTTCAGCGAAAATGAAGAGGAGAAGCTGTATAAGATACAGCGGCGGTACGGAGGATATTGGCGATATCCGAAGATTTTGGACTTTTGCTATTTGGTAAATCCGTATTTCCCTCCCCAAAGACTGATTGATGAGATAAAGAGTAATTTTGATACATTGATTACGCAATATCCTTCAGGCATGTATGTAAATGCATTGTTGGCGGCTAAGAATTTCGGGATAAAACAGGAATATATAGTAGTAGGCAACGGCGCAGCAGAGCTCATCAAAGGATTACTTGATGGATATCAAGGGAGAATCGGCTTTATCAAACCCACATTCGAGGAATATCCTAATAGATATGATGCAGATAAAAGTATTGTTTTTGATACGACTCAAATGAATTTTCAATATCACGTAGATGACATTATTGATTTTTATCAGGACAAAAATATTGATATGCTCGTATTGGTTAATCCGGATAATCCAAGCGGCAATTTTATTAAGAAAGAAGAATTGCTTAGATTGTGCCAGTGGAGTGACCAAAAGAAGATAAGACTAGTTGTTGATGAAAGTTTTGTTGATTTTGCAGAGGGAGTAGATAATACTTTGATTCATAATGAGGTTTTAGAACAGTACAGGAATCTTATTGTTGTGAAAAGTATATCTAAATCGTATGGCGTTCCAGGAATAAGGCTGGGAGTATTAGTATCGGCACAGATAGATTTGATCGATGAATTGAAACATACGGTAGCTATCTGGAATATCAATTCATTTGCTGAATTTTATATGCAGATTGCAGAAAAATATAGTGATGATTATAAGAAGGCGATGGATGAATTCATGCCTGTGAGGAAACATTTTATAAATGCATTAGAACAGATTGAGGGCTTATATGTTTATCCAACGCAGGCAAATTATGTGATGTGTGAGATCAATAATGGTTTTTCGGCTGCACAGATAACGCAGGAACTGCTTGTGAAGCATAATTTGTTCATCAAAGATTTAACGTCTAAAATTAGAGATGGAAAGCAGTATGTCAGACTTGCAGTTAGAAAAAAGGAAGAAAATGAAATGTTGATAGAAGCATTAAAGAATATTTTTACAAAAGACAATTAACAAAGTAAACAAGACATTTCATTTATGATGGTAAAGAAAAGTGGAGAATGTATTATGAAAATTGTTTCTTTTGACGATATCTTGAAATTGAATATTACGCCACAGACTTGTTATCGGTGGGTGAGCGAAATGATTGCAAATAAAGATGAAGTTCTGCTTCCGGCGAAAATCAGTATGAAACCGGCGGAGGGCATTTTTTGCAATGTAATGCCATGTATTATCAGAGGTGAAAAGATGGAGTGGGGGGGGGGTAAAAATTGTTACCAGATATCCGGATAGAATTCCCAGTCTGGATAGCAGACTGCTTCTATTTAATGCGCAAAATGGAAAATTTTTAGCTTTGATGGATGCAGATTGGATTACAACCATGCGTACAGGGGCTGTTGCCGCACATTCTATTCTTTTGCTTGCGAAGGAAAAGTTTTCTGTAATTGGTATGTTAGGGTTAGGTAATACGGCCAGGGCAGCGCTTCTGGTTCTGGCCGCTATGTTACCGGAAAAAGAATTGCATATTAAGCTTTTAAAGTATAAAGGACAGGAAGAGTTATTTGCGAAGCGATTTATAGAGTATCCTAATTTGCATTTTACATTTGTGGATGGCGCAGACTCGCTTGTCAGGGGAGCAGATGTTGTGATTTCAGCAGCGACATATCTTTCGGAGGATATCTGTGAAGATAAGTACTTTGAAGAAGGAGTACTGGTAGTGCCCATCCATACACTTGGATTTACAAATTGCGATCTCTTTTTTGATAAAATATATGCTGATGATTATGGACATGTGCATCATTTTAAAAATTTTGAGAAGTTTAGATATTTTGCAGAAGTATCTGATGTTGTAAATGGAAAAGCCATAGGGCGTGAAAATGATAAGGAAAGGATTTTAGCATATAATATTGGTGTCTCCATGCATGACATTAATTTTGCCGCACACATTTATAGACTGATTGATGATACAAAACTTATGGAGATAGACTTACATGGCCCTACGGAGAAGTTTTGGATCTGATTAAAAGGTTGGTTAATAAGCTGTTAAAGTGCGGCGCTATGCGGCATAAAATATGAATATAACGATAATAGGCGGGGGCAATATTGGCACCTTAATGGCGGCAGAACTGGCAGAAAAAGGGCATATGGTTAAAGTATATACATCCAGAGCGGATTGTTGGAGTAATTGTATTGAGGTATTTGATGCAAATGACAGTTTTTTATTGGAAGGTAAGATTCAATGCAGTACCAGCGATCTCAAACAAGCAGTAAATGAAGCGGACATGATCCTGATCACTGTACCGGCACAGACATTTCCAGATATTTCACGAAAGTTATTTCCATATGTCAGAAAAGGACAGTATATAGGGGTTATTCCCGGAAGCGGCGGTGCTGAATTTGCATTCAAGACTTTGACTGAGAAAGGCAGTATACTTTTCGGGCTACAAAGAGTTCATAGTATTGCAAGACTAAAAGAATGTGGAAAGGCTGTATATATGCTTGGAAGAAAAAAGCGCTTGGAAGTTGGATCTATTCCGCGAGAGCATAGTGTGGAGATAGCGAAAATGCTTGAAGAAATGTTTGATATTCCCTGTGTAGCCTTGCCGAATTATCTGGCAGTGACTTTAACACCGTCAAATCCGATTCTTCACACGGCTAGATTGTATGCTATGTTCAATGATTATTATTTAGGTAAAATATATGATAGAAATATGTTGTTTTATGAAGAATGGAACGATGAATCGTCGAAGTTTCTGATTGCTTGCGACAAGGAATTACAGATGTTGTGCAATAGGATTCCTTTGGATTTAAATAGTGTAGAATCACTATGTGATTATTATGAAAGTCATACACCGCATGCTATGACTATGAAAATTAGGGGGATAGAGGCTTTTAAAGGCTTATATTCTCCTATGAAATGTATAGGAAATGATTGGATACCTGATTTTGAATCACGCTATTTTACGGCGGATTTTTCTTATGGGTTAAAAGTGATAAAGGAATTGTGTGATTTGTTTGGGGTAGAAGATGAAAGTATAACAAAAATCTGGATTTGGTATGAGCAAGTTTCACCTGAAAATGCTAAGAGGGCATTTAAATTGAAAATGGAAACAAAAGATTTTATCGAAATGTACTAACTTGATATAAATATATGCATAAAAACGAGAAGCATCTTTTATGCGGCATTAAGCATGATACTTACTGACTCAAACTTCCCACACCGGTTGGTGTGCTGAAGTGTGAAAGCACTTAACGGCGGCGGAAGATAAAAAGAGTATAACAAAACAAACCTCCCCGGTAGGGCAGACTTGCAAAATATAAACCATATGGTAAAATCCCTGAGTGTCCGTTCCGATGCAGAATCATCGATCGGTACCTCGCCATCTGTCAGGAATACTTTGAGATATTCCTCCTGATTGATGCTGTATGCAAGGCCTTTTGCCGTTTCACTTTGATGTGCTTTTCTGTGATCCATGGTATTCGGTTCATCTGCTGTAAATTTCTGGCACATGCAAACTGTCCTTTCTTTTGGTACAAGTATAGCAGAAAGACCCTTAAAAAGCCAATTCCGCTATAAAACAGAACCGTCATTATGCTACAGGCTCAGGCCTTTGCAACATCCCTTTTTCAGGGTTTGGAAATATAGTAGTAAACTTGACGCTACTTATGAGTGTTAGGGGGTTAATTATGAAACGCATAAACAGTCTGGAAGGCTTGAGAGGAATTGCATCCTTATTGGTGCTCTTTAATCATCTTGGTGTCATGTTTTATCCTGCTTATTATTGGGGGGGGGGGCAGAACAGCACTGTGAAGTTATAGAATATTATCTGGGGCAGACACCGCTTGGTTTCTTATTTGCAGGGCATAGCGCTGTTATGATATTTTTTGTCCTGACAGGATTTGGTTCCTTTATGGTTTGTGATAAAGGGCGGGAGCAATGTGTCAAATATGCAAGTCTGCGCCTTTTTAAACTGGTGGTTTTGCTGATATTGTCAACGATGGTAATATGGGCATTGTTCCAATTCGGCTTGGTTTATTATCATGATATTGTCAGATATACATGCTCACCTTGGATAGAAGGATGGGGCAGTACCTTTGCTCATAATATTTTAAAAGAGCTTTTGAGGAATTGGTTTACGGTCGCAACAGCATACAACCCTGTGCTGTGGACGATGCCATATATATTTATAAGCAGTGTTGTTTGTGTTTTGTGCTATATGCTTTGGGGTGATCTTAAGAGAGGGCACGTTGCACCGGTATGCGTCGGAATATGCTTTGTTATTTTTGGCATGAAGAACTATGTGGCATGTATGATAGGCTATCTTCTGGCGTATTATTATAAACATAAACCGGCGAAGCAAATCAATATACCGATTGGTGTTTTGCTGTTGCTGCTGGCAGTTTTTCTGTGCGGATATCCAATGGAAATGCAATCGTCATGGATTCTGTATCGCGTTCTTCCAAAGCAGTATGTGGTATACTATCATATGCTGGGTGCTTCTTTATTAATCTACGCCAGTCTTTATTGCGATCCGATTCGGAAAATTATGGAAAGTAAACCGCTTCTTGTACTTGGGAAATATTCTATGAGTATTTTTGTTGCTCATTTTGCTATCCTGGTGAGCGTTAGCTCTTATCTATTCACCCGATTAATAGATCAGCATTCTTATAATGCGACAGCAGCGATTGTCTGGGCGGTCACGGTATTGGCGACGTGTATAGCCGCAATATTGCTGAAGCGTGTGATTGATAGAATATATGCAGTGCTGGATCGCGTGTATGGCAGCATATACGTAAACGTTAAGTAATGGGGGATCTCCATTGTAAGTAGGTTATTTATTGGCGCAGTTAGAACGGGCTGAGGAGATTAATGAAAGCAGACTGGCAAGCTGAAGCCAGTATTAGATGGAACTGAGCGTCCTTAAAAAAGAGGGTCTGCTTGAAGTAGCGGTTATTCCGGATGGATGCAAACATAATGCTCCGGTAGGGAAGAATTTGATGTGGCAGCAAAGGCGTCATTAGCATTTTGTGACACTATTTTGATAGAAGAGTTTTATGATGCGGACAAGTCTCTTTGTCTTATGTCGCTTTTCCTCTAAATACGGAAAGGAGCATCATAATGAGTTTGTAGAACTCGTTCAGAAACTTACGGAAGCTGTAGGCGTTAAAGAAGGACCTGTAACTGTACAGTGTTATATAGGAAACAAAGGGTCGAAAATTGGTGAGTATTTGTATCGGCTTGCAGGAGGAAGTCCGTATTTGTATCCAACCATGTCCGGAGGTCCGAATACAGCCAGGATGTTAATAGAGTATCAGCCCGGAACAGCGATTGACTATCAGAATTTGGAACAGTTTATTCCGGTTACGGTGAACGAATAAGGAAAATTATATTTTATTTTGAAAAAATAAGGAAAAACCTCCAATAATATGTTACAATAAAACAGTTCCGCAAAATATAAAATACACGTTCCGGAGGCACTCCAAAATGAGCAAACCAAAGAAAACAAAGCGCACAGTGTGCTGTCATCAAAATAATATATTAGGGGCAGTTCTTCTATGCGCTTGTATGATATTTGCTCTGATAGTAATTTTATTTCCAGTTATGCCAGACAGCGAAGAGCCGCCGGAGGAAGAGAACAAAGTTCCGGATGAGCGTAAAATTGGTTCCATGACGAGAGAACAGTATGCAAAAGCGCTGGAAAGAGAACTGCGTCTGCGGGAAAAAGAGAAACAAAAAGAGGAAAAAAGAAAAAGACGCTGCTGCATGTGAAAGCCGTAATACGATAAATGGAACTCTCACGAGGATTCAAAACAACTTAAGGGGCCGGATGCACCGGGAAACTAATTTACAGATTATGCAGGCATAAAGAAAACGGGAGGGCAGTCAGTTTGTCAAAAGAAATTGACAGTTCTCTCTCATAAGTGTATACTCAATTCATATCAATTAATCTATGTGAAAATCTATCCATACATAATGGAATCATTGGCATGTCGCCGGTATTTTCACGTAATACAATTTAATCAGAGCCGGTTGTACCTGAGCAGGAAAAATAACATGCTGTAGACGTAAAAACGTCAATAAATAACATGTAAAAACAAACGTTCCGTATTGACCGGCCTGGGAAAGCGAGGTACACTTAATGAACAAGGAGATGGTAAACATGACCAATGAAGAAATGTTTTCAGCATTAATCTTTCACATGGATTCTATGGGCGCCCGTTTGAACGAACGTATGGATCAGCTTGAAAACAGCCTGAGCACCCGTATGGACAAGCTGGAAGCTCGTATGGATAAGCTGGAAGTCCGTATGGACAAGCTGGAAGCTCGTATGGACAGTCTGGAAGCCCGCGTGGACAGCCTGGAGGCCCGCATGGACAGCCTGGAAGGCTGTGTGATGCATCTGAAATCAGATACTGCCATGGAATTTAAGGCGGTAAGAGTAGAGATGGATATGGTTTACAGGAGTCTGAATGAGAATACCGCCGCATTGAACAGCAAGATCGACAGGCTTTTGGTTACATGGAATGTTGACGGATTGGCCATAGCAAAATAGAAAATCCTTGATAGATGATGGGAAAAAGTGTAAAATAGAGATAATATTCTATACATAGAATTTTATAAAAATGCCGTAAAGAACGAATAGGGGAAAGGATCATTGAAACCATGAGAAAGAGCGGGGTATTACTGCCTGTTTCCAGTATTCCGTCCAGGTACGGGATCGGTACTTTTTCTAAACAGGCATATGCATTTATTGATTCATTAGAGAAGGCGGGGCAGTCTTACTGGCAGATTCTGCCGCTGGGACCTACCGGATATGGAGATTCGCCGTATCAGTCTTTTTCAACTTTTGCAGGTAATCCGTATTATATTGATTTGGAGAAACTGATCGAAGAGGGATATCTGACGGAGGCGGACTGCGACGAGTGTGACTTCGGCGACAATGACGAGTATATTGATTATGAGAAGATCTATCTTTCCAGATTTAAGGTACTGAAGAAGGCATTCCACAACAGCGGGATTGAGAAAGATGCAGATTTTCAGGCTTATGTAAAGAACAACAGCTACTGGCTGGATGATTATGCACTTTATATGGCGGTGAAGAACTCTTTTGATGGAGTAAGCTGGAGCGAATGGGATGAGGATATCAAGCTTCGCAGAAGCGGGGCGATGGCGGAGTATCGCGAGAAATATGCCGAAGAAGTGGCTTTTTATCAGTTCCAGCAGTATTTGTTTGCAAAGCAGTGGTTTGCACTGAAAGAGTATGCAAATCAAAAGAAAATAGAGATCATAGGTGACATACCGATCTATGTGGCGTTTGACAGTGCAGATACGTGGGCGAATCCGGAGTTGTTTCAGCTGGATGACACGCTGACGCCGGTGGCGGTTGCAGGATGTCCGCCGGACGCTTTTTCCGCAACGGGACAGTTGTGGGGGAATCCGCTGTATCGCTGGGATTATCACAAAGAAACGGGATATGCCTGGTGGATGAAACGGATCGCGTACTGTTATGAGCTTTATGATGTAGTGCGTATTGATCATTTCCGCGGATTTGATGAATACTATTCCATTCCTTACGGTGATCCTACTGCAGAGTTCGGGCATTGGGAGAAAGGACCGGGATACGATATCTTTAAGACGATGAAGGCACAGCTTGGCGACAAGGCCGTAATCGCGGAGGATTTAGGATTTTTGACTGATTCAGTCATTAAATTGGTAAAGAAAACCGGATATCCGGGAATGAAGATTTTACAGTTTGCTTTTGATCCCAGAGAAGAGAGCGACTATCTGCCTCACAATTATGTGGCAAACAGTATTGTATATACGGGAACGCATGACAATGATACGACGCTGGGGTGGTTCGAACAGCTCAGCAGGAGAGACAGGGCATTTGCGAAGAAGTATCTGCACATTCGAAGCAACAGGGACATTCAGTGGGAGTTTATCCGGGCGGCTATGGCCAGTGTATCAGATACCTGTGTGATTCCGATGCAGGATTATCTGGGACTTGGTGCCGAGGCGAGGATCAATATTCCGTCTACGCTGGGAATTAACTGGAAGTGGAGGATGCTGCCGGGGCAGTTTACGGACGAACTGGCAGAGCGGATCTATGAAATGACGCAGCTGTATGGCAGAGTACAGAAGTGAGACAGACATAATAGATTTGATATAGGTGCTGACAGTTCCATTTTCGGGACTGTCAGCATTTGTGTATAAGAATAAAGAAAGGAGCAGTGCAGATGAGAAGGCTTCTGCCGGGTTAGAAAATCTGCCTGCTTAAGTTGGAATTATGGTAGGCGGGATCGTCGGTTACGTCTTGATCGAACCAGTCAAGCGGCTGGAACGCCAGTGCTGCATCCTCGGAAGGGAACTCTACTTCCGCGATGATCAATGGTGCCAAGGGCGGTTCAAAAATATCTAATTCTACCGACAGACTGATCTGGTCAATATCTGAAATATAATCTGACGCAAATGTCGGATCGGTGATTGGAATGACATAGCGTCTCTTGGAAATCACATTTCCGTCGGCTTTTTCCCGCAGATGGTAATAAGAAGTCTCATTTAGCGGGAGGTTATATTCTTCTCTGGACATGAATCCTTTTCCTTTATAGGTCAGGTAGTACTCATCGTCCTGCCTGCGGATTCTGACAACAGGGTCGGTATTCAGATAGGCCTGTTCGATGATGCGGCAGGTGTATTGACCAAGTTCGTCGGGTATTTTTTTTACTGTGAATTTACGTTCGATTTCCATGTTAACCTCCATCCATATCGTAAGCCTGCTTGCGATATTGCTTAATATGGTTAGGTGTCAAAAGGTACTCTGCCCTCTCAGCCTTTCGTAAGCACCTTTTGACACGCTAACCTTAATATAGAAAATTTAAAAATTATTGAATTTTCAACCTGGCTCTTTTTTGTTCCATTATAGAGGTATTTTATGACGGTGTAAAGTTTGATCGTCCGTCTTCTATATGCGGCCTGTTATGGGGCTGTTATGTGAAGGACTGAATTTTGCTGAGTTTATCTGCAATGCAGGTTATCTGTAATATGTTAATCTGTTACTTGCCTTGCAATTTTGGGTATGATACTATTTAATATAGTAAAAACAAATCAACATGGTTTGCATCAGTGAAACAGAAATCCATTTGCGAAGCAAAAATTTTGCATGGATTTTTACCTGTTACTGGAACGGAGAAAGCAGTAACATATTTTTCTACATTTTATATGGATGTATGCATGTGCTGGAAAGAAAGGGGATCATATGAGTAAAGCGGCAGTTTTTTTTGGAACAGGATTTGAGGAGATCGAAGCGCTGGCGGTGGTAGACATTTTGCGCCGGGCAGGAGTGGAGACCGCAATGGCGTCTGTTATGGATCAGCGGCATGTGGAAGGAGCCCATAATATTATGGTAGAAACAGATATGCTGGACAGAGAAGTGGATTTTGACCAGACTGATTTGATTGTGCTTCCGGGTGGTGCAGCAGGCACGAAGCATCTTGAGGCGTGCGAACTGTTGATGGCACAGGTGGATGCTTTTGCCGGACAGGGCAAGCTGGTGGCTGCAATCTGTGCGGCGCCCAGCATTCTCGGACACAGAGGAATCCTGCGGGGCAGAAAGGCATGTTCTTATCCTTCCTTTGAAAGTCATTTGGATGGCGCGGAAGTGTTACAGCAGCCTGCAGTGATCGACGGGAATATTATTACAGGACGCGGCATGGGCGCGGCGATTCCGTTCAGTCTTGCAATTCTTGAAAAACTTCAGGGAAAAGAGGCCGCACGGCAGATGGCGGAGACGATCATTTACCAGGAGTAATGTTCCGCAGCATACAGGAACAGGGTTTGCTTTCCGGTTTGGGAATGATGCAGAAACGGCATAAAAACAGGTTGTTTTTCTGGCAAAAGTTACCATAATATTTTCATTTTATCCGAACATACTAACATCAAGATAAGCGATACAGTGAGCGCTTTCACAGAGAACAGGATTCGGTTTCGAATCGTTGGATCATCAGAACACAGTTCTGACGGAACAACATGATCTGGGATAAGCGCAAAACGACAGCGCTTATCTCAATAATATAGATAACAGGATGAAATCATGAAAATGAGATCATTCAAATGTATTTCGGAGGTGAAAGAAATGGCAAGCAACAAGACGAATAGAGTAGAAGTTCCTGAAGCTAAGGCAGCAATGGATCGTTTCAAGACAGAGGTTGCATCTGAGTTAGGTGTAAACCTGAAAGAAGGTTACAATGGTGACCTCACATCCAAAGAGGCCGGTTCTATCGGTGGTGAGATGGTTCGTAGAATGATCAAGAACCAGGAAGAGCAGATGAAATAAGCTCGCGGACAGCTAAAAAGAATGACCCGTCTGAGATACTCAGGCGGGTTGTTTTTTTGGAAAAAGTACGGTATACTGTACTCCGAATTATCTGAAAGCAGATGAAAAGCGTTACGGCCTGGCGTTATACTGCCATGGCGGCAAAATGGTTCTGCATGAAAGAAAGGATGGCAATCCATGAAAAGAAAAATTCTTGCAATGATAATGAGTACTGCTCTTGTCATGACAGCATTTACAGGCTGCGGTGTGCACGGAAATACAGCGTTTGACGGGCAGGACAGCGCAGTTTCGGGGCAGGAGGATACAGGAGAGGGCGATGTGCCGGGCCAGGGAGTTGAAGCGAATGACGGGGAAGCAGACGGGACTGAATCCGGGGCAATGGCCGATGCGGACAGCCGGGGCGTGAAGATTCGGGTAGGGTCTTTGAAGGGTCCCACATCCATGGGACTGTTGCGGCTTATGGATCAGGCGGAAAAACAGGAGTCTTTCAATGATTATGAATTCACGATGACAGCGTCGGCGGACGAACTGCTTCCTGCCGTGGTCGCGGGGGATCTGGATATTGTCCTTGTTCCGGCTAATGTGGCCAGTGTATTATACATGAAGACGGAGGGCGGCGTGTCGGTGATTGACATTAATACGCTGGGTGTTCTCTACATGGTGTCCGGTGATGAGGATATAGTGGACATGGGTGACTTGAAGGGGCGGACAGTTTATCTGACAGGCAAAGGAACCACCCCGGATTATGTCTTGCAGTATCTGCTTCGGGAAAACGGGCTGACCACTGCGGATGTGAAGCTGGAATACAAATCCGAGGCAGCGGAGGTGGCGGCGGTGCTGGCCCAGACACCGGAAGCTGTAGGTGTGCTTCCCCAGCCTTTTGTGACGGCGGCCTGTGCACAGAATGAAAAGCTGTCTGTGGTTATGGATTTGACCAGGGAGTGGGAAGCGGTGCAGGGTGACGGCGGCAGCAGGTTGGTGACCGGCGTAACGCTGGTGCGGAGCAGCTTTCTGGAAGGAAACCGGGAAGCGGTAGAAAAATTCATGGAGGAACATTGTGCCAGTGCGGCTTTTGCCAATGAACATGTGGAAGAGGCAGCGGAACTGGCAGCGGCAGCAGGTATCATTGACAAGGCGGAGGTGGCGGCCAGGGCCATGCCCCGGTGTAATATCACCTATATTGACGGAGACGAGATGAAGACGGCCCTGTCGGGTTATCTGGCAGTGCTGTTTGAGCAGGATGCGGCTTCTGTAGGCGGCGGCCTGCCGGGGGATGATTTCTATTTTATCCGGTAAGGGATTGACAGAGGCGACAGGACCGATGGTGGAAAAGAGTGCTGACGGGAGCGGGCACAGGATGGGTAAATGGTTAAGAAAAACAGTTATCATATTGTTCTGGCTGCTTGTCTGGCAGGCGGCGGCGGTGTGGATACACAATCCCATCCTGCTGGCCGGTCCCGGGCAGGTGCTGCAGGCTTTCGGACAGAATCTTCTCCGTGAAGACTTTCTCAAAATCATTTTCTGCTCTTTTTCGAGAATAGGGCTGGGATTTTTTCTGGCTCTTTTTGCCGGAGCAGCGTTTGGAGCGGCCAGCTACCGGATTCCGTTGGCGGAGGAGATTGCAGCGCCGCTTATGTCTGTGCTCAAGTCGGTTCCGGTGGCATCTTTTGTGGTGATCCTTCTGATCTGGTTCGGTTCCGGGCGGCTTTCCTTTTTTATCTGTTTTCTTATCGTATTTCCGAATGTGTATGTGAGTACTCTGTCGGGCCTCAAAAGCGCGGATGAAAAATTACTTGAAATGGCGCGGGTTTTCGACATGGGCAGGATGAATCGTTTCTTCTATATATATAAGCCTGCCGTGATGCCGTATCTGAACAGCTGTCTCAGGGTATCCTTAGGGATGAGCTGGAAATCCGGAGTGGCGGCGGAGGTGATCGGACTTCCTGCTTATTCACTGGGGGAACGGCTTTATATGTCGAAGATATATCTGGACACTGCGGGGGTGCTTGCGTGGACATTGACGGTGATACTGATCAGCTTTTTATTTGAAAAGGCAGTATTGTGGTTGACTGAAATAGTCGACAAGTGGAAGCCATATCCGATAACCGGAGGAATGGGCGGCTTTCACTTGCCGCAAAGTGCCGGGAATCAGCAGAAGAGGCATGGAAGAAATAAGCTGCAAAGCGGAAAGCAGGCAGACTGTTCCGAAGAAAAGGACGTCCGGGACAACCGTCACGTGAGAGTTTCCCATGTGAGTAAATCCTACGGAGGTATGCAGGTGCTTCAGGATTACAGCCTGACGCTTCGCAGGGGAGATCGTTACCTGCTGACAGCACCTTCCGGAGCAGGCAAAACCACACTGCTGCGTCTGTTGACCGGACTGGAAAGTGCTGATCAGGGAACGGTGGAAGGCGTTCCGTTGCAGGTGGGTATGGTATTTCAGGAGGACAGGCTCTGCGAGGAGTATGATGCAGTCTGTAATATTATGCTGGGAATGGGTAAGCTTATGAAGGGGAAGCGGTGTGCCGGAAAGCAGGTTGTTGAGCATGTTTGTGCAGAGGCCGCAAAAATTCTGCCGTCGGACTGTCTGAACCGGCCGGTCAGAGAACTCAGCGGCGGAATGCGCAGACGGGTGGCTCTTCTGAGGGCGGTGCTTTCCGGGGCGGATCTGCTGGTTCTGGATGAACCGTTTACCGGACTTGATGAGGAAAACCGGATCCGGTGCGGGGAATATCTTCTGGAACATCTGGCAGGAAAAACACTGCTGGCTACAAGCCATCGGATGGAAGATGTGGAATTGCTGCGGGGAATAAGAGTCAGTCTGGTATTTCCCGGAAGTCTGTGCCGGCAGGAATAGCAGGAATGATGCAAACCCGGAAATGTTATACTAGCATTTTCCAAAAGTTTGTGCTATAATGCTTAAATGACTGTGACTGGCAGTAAAATCAGACTTCCGGTCAGGGTAAAGTTGCGGAGAATACATGTCCCGGAGGCAGTTGAAGGAGGAACCCATACAATGAGTTTACAGGTCGAGAAATTAGAAAAGAACATGGCAAAGCTTACCATCGAGGCCAGCGCCGAAGATTTGGAGAAAGCGATCGAGAAGGCTTATCAGAAGCAGAAGAAACAGATCAGCATTCCGGGATTCCGGAAGGGCAAAGTACCGCGTCAGATGGTAGAGAAAATGTACGGTAAAGAGGTATTTTACGAGGATGCGGCGAATGAACTGATCCCGGACGCTTATGACAAGGCTCTGGAAGAGTGCGAGGAGGATATTGTTTCTTCTCCGAAGATTGAAGTGACACAGATTGAGGCAGGCAAGCCCTTTGTATTTACGGCTACTGTTGCGCTGAAGCCTGAGGTGAAGCTCGGCAAGTATAAGGGTGTGAAGATCAGTAAGATAGATTCCGAGGTTACCGAGGAAGAGATCGACGCAGAGATAGAGAGAGAGCGTGAGAAGAACGCAAGAAACATTTCCGTAGAAGACAGACCGGTAAAAGACGGCGATATGACGACGCTTGACTTCGAAGGCTTTGTGGACGGCGAGGCGTTTGAAGGCGGCAAGGGTGAGAACTATCCGCTGACCATCGGTTCCGGTGCGTTTATCCCCGGCTTTGAAGAGCAGCTTGTGGGAGCGGAGATCGGGAAAGAAGTGGAAGTGAAGGTTACCTTCCCGGAAGATTATCAGGCAGAGAACCTGAAAGGCAAAGAAGCGGTATTCAAATGTACGATCAAAGAGATCAAGGAGAAAGAGCTTCCTGAACTGGATGACGAGTTTGCAGGTGAGGTGTCAGAGTTTGACACTATGGCTGAGTATCGGGAAGATGTGAAGAAGAATCTGGCCGAGAAGAAGGAAAAGGATGCGAAGAACGCCAGAGAAGAGGCGGCTGTCAAGGCGGCTGTGGAGGTTTCTGAGATGGAGATCCCGGATGCCATGTTAGAGACACAGCAGAGACAGATGGTGGATGAGTTTGCACAGAGAATCACCATGCAGGGACTTTCCATGGAGCAGTATTTCCAGTTCACAGGCACCAACTATCAGAAGATGGTAGAGCAGGTTAAGCCTCAGGCTGAGGAGCGTATCCGTGCAAGACTTGTGCTGGAAGCGATCGTCAAAGCCGAGAAGATTGAAGCCACAGAGGAAGATTACGAGAAAGAGTTGGAGACAATGGCCGAGGTATATCAGATGGACGTTGCGAAGGCGAAGGAACTTCTGGGAGAAAAAGAGAAGAACAATATCATGCTGGATCTGGCAGTCAGAAAAGCGGCTGAGTTCGTAGCTGAACATGCCAAAGAGAGCAAGAAATAGGCGCGCAGTAAGCGCATAATGATGTGAACATGCCTTGCGGCAGAGCAACGGGGTATGGGAAATAACGTTAATTGCAGAAACGGAGGAATCGGAATGCCATTAATACCTTATGTCATTGAGCAGACTTCCAAGGGAGAACGCTCTTACGACATTTATTCAAGATTATTAAAAGAGAGGATCATTTTTCTCGGAGAGGAAGTCAACGATGCGTCTGCCAGTGTGATTGTGGCACAGATGCTGTTTCTGGAATCAGAGGATCCGGAGAAGGACATCCATCTGTATATCAACAGTCCGGGCGGCGTGATCACTGCGGGAATGGCGATTTACGATACCATGAATTTTATCAAGTGCGATGTTAACACCGTATGTATCGGTATGGCGGCAAGCATGGGCGCCTTCCTTCTGGCAGGCGGCACCAAGGGTAAAAGAATGGCGCTTCCCAATGCGGAGATTATGATCCATCAGCCTGCAGGCGGCGCTCAGGGACAGGCAACAGAGATTGAGATAACGGCGAAGCATATTCTTGCCACAAAAGAGAAGATGGCAAGGATCATGGCGGAGAATACCGGACAGGATTTTGAAGTGATCATGGCGGATACAGAACGTGACAACTGGAAGACTGCTGAGGAAGCGCTTTCTTACGGTCTGATCGACAAGATCATTACAAATCATGCCAATGCCGTTTAAGACAAAGTGCGGCTGCAGGGCGTGAAGTCAGGCAGCCGCTGAATAATGAATGAAGGATGTGCAAATAGTGCGCGGAAATGAGGATTAAAATGGCAAGGAATTCTGATGACAAGGTGAGGTGTTCTTTTTGCAACAAAACGCAGGATCAGGTCAAGAAGCTGATCGCCGGTCCGGCGGGAGTCTATATCTGTGATGAGTGCGTGGATATCTGTGCGGACATTATCGAGGAAGAGTATGAGGAAGATCCGGAAGTAGAGGAAATGGAGATTAATCTCTTAAAACCGGTGGAGATCAAAAAATTTCTTGACGATTATGTGATCGGGCAGGAGGAAGCCAAGAAGGTACTGGCGGTTTCCGTTTACAATCATTACAAGCGTGTGATGGCGCCGCAGGATGACGAGGACGGCGTGGAGCTGCAGAAGAGCAATATCATTATGATCGGGCCTACGGGTTCGGGTAAGACTTATCTTGCACAGACACTGGCGAAGATCATCAATGTACCGTTTGCGATCGCCGATGCAACTACTCTGACCGAGGCAGGTTATGTAGGTGAGGATGTGGAGAACATCCTGCTGAAGCTGATTCAGGCGGCTGACTATGATATTGACCGTGCCCAGTACGGCATTATCTATATTGATGAGATTGATAAGATAACGAAAAAGAGTGAAAATGTATCCATTACAAGAGATGTTTCCGGAGAAGGCGTACAGCAGGCGCTGTTAAAGATTATTGAGGGAACGACGGCCAGTGTTCCACCCCAGGGCGGGAGAAAGCATCCGCACCAGGAACTGCTTCAGATTGATACGTCCAATATCCTTTTCATCTGCGGCGGAGCTTTCGATGGATTGGATAAGATCGTAGAGGAGCGGCTGGACCGCAATTCCATCGGTTTTAATGCGCAGATCGTGGAGAAGAGCAGCAAGGATATCGGTGCGGTACTCAAGGAGGCAGCGCCGCAGGATCTGATGAAATTTGGCTTGATTCCTGAGTTTATCGGTCGTGTGCCGATCACCATTACTTTGGAAGGCCTGGATAAAGAGGCACTGATCCGTATTTTACGGGAGCCGAAGAACGCGCTGATCAAACAGTATAAGAAGTTGTTCGAGTTCGATGAGGTCAGGCTTGATGTGGAAGATGATGCGGTGGAAGAAATCGCGCGGCTTGCTTTTGAGCGTAAGACCGGCGCCAGGGGCCTGCGTTCCATCATGGAAAAAGTTATGATGGATGTTATGTATGAGATTCCTTCCAATGATAATATTGCAGAATGCATTCTGACGAAGGATGCCGTGAGCGGCGATGGAGAACCTCGTATTACCTACCGCAACAGATTGCTGCAGGCTGAATAAACAACGGATGCCAGGCTTCGCCAGCATCCCTATGTAAAATATAAACGCCGCCGGAATTTCGGCGGCGTTTATGTCTTTTGTTCGCTCGGCGGCGCACGTTTAGGAAATCATAAAGATAGATACCGATAAATATGCGGGCAAGATATAAAAATATGAATATGGATGAGAATGTAAACAGAAGTATGAATGCAGATTTCAATACAGATATGAATGTAAATATAAACACAGATTCAAATACATATATTTATCTGGGGATGCCGGGTGGAGAGGCACTGCCGACGGTGGCTCTCCGCGGACTGACGATCCTGCCGGGAATGGTGATCCATTTTGATCTGAACAGAGCACGGTCGATTGAGGCGGTGGAACAGGCCATGCTGGCAGACCAGAGAATCCTGGTTGTGACACAGCGCAATGCAGAGGAGGAGGAACCTGGATTTGAGGATCTTTTTGAGATGGGGACCGTTGCGGTCATCAAACAGGTCAGCAAACTGCCGGGACATACGCTTCGCATTCTGGCAGAAGGAAGATCCAGAGCGAAATTGTGTCGTTTGATACAGGAAGAGGGGCATCTGGTGACAGAGGTGTCCTATGAAAAAGACGACATGACAGGAATATCGGATGCGGCAGAGGAAGCGATGACCAGAATGGTCAGAGAAGCTTTTGCGGCTTATTATACATGTTTTCCGAAGGTAGGAAAAGCCGTGGCAGATCAGATCGAGGAGAAAATGCCTCTGGGAATGCTGCTTGATTGTATCGCTATCAATATGCCTTTGACAGTGGCAAATAAACAGAAGATACTGTCTGCGGTGGCAGTGCAGGAACGGTTTGAGGTGTTGACCGGTATACTCAACCGGGAAGTGGAAATCACGCACATTAAAAACGAATTGGCGCAAAAGATCAGAGGCCGCATAGATAAGAACCAGAAAGAATATATTTTGCGGGAACAGCTGCAGTATATTAAAGAAGAACTGGGCGAGAACAACAGCGATTCCGATGTGGAGAATTTTGAGGCGGCAGTGGAGAAGCTGAAGGCCGGGAAAACAGTGAAAGAGAAGATCCGCAAAGAAATCAGCCGTTATAAGACGCTGTCGGCAAGCCATTCGGAGGCAGCGGTGGAACGGGCCTATATAGAAACATTGCTGGAACTGCCCTGGGATAAGGCTTCCAGAGACAGCAAGGATATGAGGGCGGCGCAGGAGATTCTGGAATCACAGCATTACGGTCTTCATAAAGTAAAGGAACGTATACTGGAATATCTGGCAGTACGTATTCTGAAAGGGAAAGGGCAGGGGCCGATCATCTGTCTTGTGGGACCGCCTGGTACGGGTAAGACCTCTGTGGCGAAAAGTGTGGCAGAGGCTTTAAACAAGAAATATGTGCGTATTTGTCTGGGAGGTATCCGTGATGAGGCAGAGATCCGGGGACACCGGAAGACTTATGTGGGAGCGATGCCGGGCAGAATCACCAGTGCTGTCAGGCAGGCCGGGGTGAAGAATCCGCTGATGCTGCTGGATGAGATCGACAAGGTGAGCAGCGATTATAAGGGAGATCCGGCTTCCGCACTGCTGGAAGTACTGGACGGAGAGCAGAACAGCGCTTTCAGGGATCATTATGTGGAGATTCCCATTGATCTGTCGGAAGTATTGTTCCTCGCAACCGCAAATACAACGGACACCATTCCGAAGCCGCTGCTTGACCGTATGGAAGTGATCGAGATCAACAGCTACACGGCAAACGAGAAATTTCATATAGCGAGGGAATATCTGGTGGACAAGCAGTTATGCAAAAACGGCATAACGCAAGAAAATCTTAAGTTTACGGATGAAGCGCTGCGTGCTATGATACGTTTATACACAAGAGAGGCAGGTGTCCGCGGCCTGGAAAGGCAGATCGGCGCCGTGTGCCGCAAGACTGCAAGAAAACTGCTGGAAGAGAGGCAGAAGAGGGAAGCGGATACTGTGTGTGACGCATCTCCGAATGAAGGGGATGAAAACGGGAAAAATCTTATAACAGAAGATAACCTGGAAGCATATCTCGGCAAGCCGAAATATATGCAGGATAAGATTGCAAAGAAGGATGAGATCGGTATTGTGCGCGGACTTGCCTGGACCAGCGCAGGCGGCGATACTTTGCAGATAGAAGTCAATGTGATGCCCGGTGAAGGAGAGATTGACTTAACAGGTCAAATGGGAGATGTGATGAAAGAATCCGCCCGGATTGCCATGAGTTATGTGCGCTCTGTCAGTGAACAGCATGGCGTATCGGAGGAAATCTACAGAACAAGAGATTTCCATATTCATATCCCTGAGGGAGCCGTTCCGAAGGACGGGCCTTCCGCCGGCATTACCATGGCTACGGCAATTTTTTCGGCGGTGACGGATACTCCCGTGTGTGCAGATGTGGCAATGACCGGAGAAGTCACTTTGCGGGGAAGGGTTTTGCCCATCGGAGGATTGAAAGAGAAGATCCTTGCGGCGAAGACGGCAGGCGTGAAAACGGTGCTTGTACCCCGGGAGAATGCAAAGGATATTGAGGAACTGGATGAGGAGATCAAGGGCGGTCTGCAGATCCGGCTGGTGGAGCATATGGAGGAAGTTATCGGGTATGCGTTGAAAAAGTCCTGAGATCATTGGCAAAAAAGAGGATGATCGCAGGCTGTGGAAAGGTACGGTTGTAAATATGGTAATCAAGAATGTAAATCTGGAAACGGTGTGCGGGATCACCAGTAAACTGCCGGAGAATAAACTGCCGGAGCTGGCTTTCGCGGGTAAGAGCAATGTGGGGAAGTCGTCGCTGATCAACGGGCTTATGAACCGCAAATCACTGGCGCGTACCAGTTCCCAGCCGGGTAAGACACAGACCATTAATTACTATAATGTCAACGGGCAGATGTATTTCGTGGATCTGCCGGGTTACGGGTATGCAACTGCAAACGAGCAGGTGAAGGCACAGTGGGGGAAATTAATTGAAGATTATCTGCATCAGTCAAAAATGATCCGGGCAGTCTTTCTCCTGATTGATATCAGACATGCACCGTCAGAAAATGACAGGATTATGTATGACTGGATTCTGGACCGGGGCTATAAGCCCATTATTATAGCAACGAAAGCGGATAAAATCAAGAGAAGCCAGCTTTCCAAACAGATCAGGCTTATTTGTGACACGCTTGACGTAGTTGACGACACTACTGTCATTCCGTATTCCGCACTGTCTAAACAGGGCAGAGAGGAGATATATGAGCTGCTGGATGACATGCTGAAGGAGGAGCTTACATGAAACAATCCTGTAAAACATATCTTAAGGTGATTCTGAATCTGATCACTGCATTGGTAGTACTTCTGCTGTGTGTTTTTCTCCTGCCGAAATGTATTGTGTTCTTTATGCCTTTTATCATCGGGTGGATCATAGCGCTGATCGCCTCTCCGGTGGTAAGGTTTTTTGAGGAAAAGCTGAAAATCAGACGTAAGGGAGCTTCGGTGATCGTGATCGTGGCCGTGCTTGCGGGGGTGATTCTGCTTGTTTATCTTATTGGCGCGAAGCTGGTCCGCGAGGGCATTAATTTTGCCAATGAACTGCCTGTACTCTGGGAAGGTATCATGAATGAGTTCAATCAGGTCGGAGAGAATCTGGAAGGAATCTATAACCGGCTGCCGGTGGATATGCAGAATACCCTGGATAATCTGGGAAACAATATGGGTGCGTTTTTTGACGGGATCATAGAGCAGGCCGGATCGCCTACTTTTGAAGCTGTGGGCAATGTGGCAAAGCAGCTTCCCGATATTTTCCTTGGCGTGGTCATGTGCATTTTGTCAGCCTACTTTTTTGTGGCAGATAAGACTTATATGTCGAATGCCATGAAAAAATACGTGCCGGGTGCAGTGCTTTACCGCTGGGATCTGATCCGCAGAAGCTTCCGGAATGTGGTGGGCGGATATTTTAAGGCACAGTTTAAAATCGAATGCTGGGTTTATATCCTGCTGGTGATCGGTCTGCTTGCTCTGCATGTGCGCTATGCGTTTCTTGTGGCGCTGGGCATTGCCTTTCTGGATTTTCTGCCGGTGTTCGGTACCGGTACGGTCATGATCCCGTGGGCGGTCATTGAGATTCTCAACAAGGATTACAAGATGGCGGTGGGACTGCTCATTATCTGGTGTGTGGGACAGCTGATCCGTCAGATGATCCAGCCGAAGATCGTCGGAGACTCTTTGGGAATGGATGCCATACCGACACTTTTTCTTCTTTTTATAGGATACAAACTGGCCGGCGTAATGGGCATGATTTTTGCCGTTCCTATTGGAATCATTGTTGTGAACCTGTATGAAGAGGGGGTGTTCGATACCACGAAGCAGAGTATCGAGATCCTGGTGGCCGGTTTTAATAAATTCCGGCGGATCAGGCCGGAGGATACGGCCATTGTGGAAGAATACGAACGGGAAGCGGAGAGCCGTTATAAGAGAGAGCTTGCGTCTGTCCGCGCCGGAGAACGTGAACTGGAAGAGGCATCGAAGATCAGGATCGAGGAACCGCTGATTATTAAGAAGATCATCGGCAGAAAGCCGGGGGAGAACGGTAACGGCGGCAGGGACAATAAAGTATAAATGAAAGAAGGAAGAGTCATGCAGGTTACGGTTTTTAATTGCAGGTCTTTTGATGAAAAAGATCTTTTTATTGAATATGCGGCGAAGCTGGGATTGGAGCTTGTGCTCTGCCCCGATGCGCCGGATCTGAATAATGTATCGCTTTGTAAGGGAAGCAGATGTGTGGATGTGATCACGTCGAAAATTGATGCGGATCTGATCCGGGCCTTCCGCGATAACGGGGTGGAATACATTACAACCAGAACCATCGGGTACGATCATATTGACCTGGAAGCGGCCAGAGCCTGCGGGATCAAGGTAGGCAATGCACCTTACGGCCCTCACGGTGTAGCGGATTATACAGTGATGCTGATCCTTATGTCCATTCGCAGAATGGGTGCAATTCTGGGCAGAACCGCATTGCAGGATTATACACTGGCGGGGCTTAACGGAAGAGAATTGAGGGATTTGACTGTAGGAGTCATTGGAACCGGCCGGATAGGAGCCACGGTAGTGCGCAGCTTGTCGGGATTCGGCTGCCGGATTCTTGCTTATGATCTATATGAAAAAGAAGAGGTAAAGCAGTATGCGGACTATGTGTCTCTTGCACAGATCTGGAAAGAAGCGGACGTGATCACTTTACATACGCCTCTTACGGAGGCAAATCATCATCTGATCTGTGCCGATACGATTGCGCAGATGAAGGACGGCGTGGTGATCGTCAATACGGCGAGAGGCGCGTTGATCGATTCCGATGCCTTTATCGAGGCCATTGAAAACGGTAAAATCGGCGCAGCGGGATTAGATGTTGTAGAAAATGAGTTTGGACTATACTATTATGACCACAAATCGGATATATTAAAGAATAGGGAACTTGCACTTCTCAGAAGTTTTCCGAATGTAACGGTGTCTCACCACATGGCTTTCTATACAAAGAACTATGTGGAGACTGTAGTCATGGACTCTCTCAAGAGCTGTAAATGCTTCATGGAGGGACAGGAAAATCCCTGGGAAGTCATCTGAAAACAGAGAAGGAGAATGTATGATGCAAAAAAGAATCTCGTGGAAGGTTTGGATGAAGATCTTTTTTGCTGTCTATATTATTTTTGTCATTAAAGTTATTATTTTCAAATATCCGATAGAAAGGCTTCAGGCGATAGCCGCCACATGGCAGAAGGACGTCATACTGGAAGGGCTTGGAACAGCCAATTTTGTGCCTTTTAAAACAATAAAAATGTATATTGATTATGCCTACAAATTAAATAGTGTGGAGAATCTGGCAGGAAATATACTTGTTTTTGTGCCCTTTGGTTTCCTGCTTCCGCTGGCATCAGAGGAGAGGCGGAGATTTGCGGATGTATTTATACCGGCTTTCGTGTTTGTGCTGGGCATTGAGATGTTTCAGCTTTTCAGTGCATTCGGCGCTTTTGATGTGGACGATATTCTTCTGAACTGCCTTGGGGCCGTGATTGGTTATGTCTGCTATAAAGTGATGTACGCGTTATGGATCAGAAAGCATGGATTCGTGGATATACAGTCTGTGTATCCATCCGAAAAGAGGTTGTGGACGGCGGGCAAAGCGGATGCGGGAGAGAGTACAGACGGATAGGACAGATTTTTCAAAAATAATTTGATGACAAGGGAATATGGATAGAAAAAAGTAAATAATGCGGGCGGGGGATATGGTATGGGTAATTTGTTAAAAAGACTAAAGACAAATATTGTGGTTTCGGCGGTGCTTTGCATTCTGCTGGGACTGGTGCTGGTATTGTGGCCGGATCTTTCCATGAAGATCGTATGTATTGCCATCGGTGCGGCGCTGCTGATCGGCGGCGGTGTGCGCCTGGCGGGCTATTTTACGGTGAGAGACGGAAGCATGTATGCCCAGATGAATCTGATTATGGGCATTATTCTGGCAGTGGTAGGAATCTGGATTCTGATCAAACCGGAAAAGGTTCTGGCCATCATTCCGATCATCGTTGGCATTGTAATCGTACTTCACGGGGTCAATGATCTGCAGCAGGCGATGGCACTCTATAAGGAGAAGTACGATAAATGGTGGATTGCGCTGCTTTTGGGTGTGCTTACGGCCGCTTTTGGCGTATTGCTGATCTGCCGTCCTTTTGCGGCGCTGGATACGGTGGTCATGCTGATCGGTATCTTTTTGGTCTATGACGGAGTTTCCGATCTATGGATCGTGTCCAGAATCTACAGGACTGCCAGGGCGATGAAGCAGGAAGCGGAGGCAGTTGTGGTAGAAGCGGAGGAAATTGACCCGTAACGGCAAAGCAATGCGGTAATGGAGTAGTAGGACGCGACAAAACAATGCGGTAATGGAGTAGTACGACGCGGCAAAAGGAATGCCGAAATGCTGTGGACGGCAGGCAGCAAAAAAACGGGTTGTAAATTTTAATGAGAAGTAATAAAATAGAAACAGAATAAATCGGCAGACAAAAAATCAGCTTTCACAGGCAGAAAGAGGAGATCGGATATGATGATCGGAGCATTAAACGCATATGGTGTCCAGCCGTATGTATACAATACCAATATCGTAAGTTCGGCGAGCATGAATAAGCTTTCCAGAATTTCTGACGATGTGCTGGATAAGAAAATCGATTACAGTGAACTTGCGGACGAGAGTAAGAATATCAATCCTTTGAAAAAGGGTCAGACACTTGATTTTCAGAGTATGCTTCAGATGCAGATGCAGCGTGGACAGAGTAACGCAGCAAGAATCATGGGACCGGCAGAAGACACCACCGACGGGGCGGAAGAGACAGCACAGGCATCCGGAGCGGTTGTGGCTCAGTTTGGCGGGGCATCCGTACAAGCTGCGGCAGCAGACGATATGACGGAAGCCGGCGGTGTGAATGCGGTAAAACCGGCATCGGGTGAGAGTGCCGGGGCGGCAGATACAGGCAGCGGCAGTATAAGCTATCAGATGCAGCAGGCATTAAATGCTTATGAAATGTTTATGACAGCTTAAGATGGCTTAAACTTCGGCAATGTCAGGTTTTGAACCTTGCAGCCAGGTGAATGAGATCCGGCGGAGAATTCCGCCGGTTTTTGTATATACAGGAAAAACAGAATCCGGGAGCGTCAATAAAGATAATGTACAATATACATGATACCTTGAATCTGCATTTAGAGGAAAAACAGTATAAGGATTTGATCGAACGGTATCATTTTACACGGGAAGATCTGCAACGGCTTAAGTGGCTGGGAAAACTTGCCGTGAAAGCGGCAATGCCGGAGATGTATTGCGGAATCATGGATGAATCGAGCAGTGACGGTGAGATCAAAGCACCAGCGGCAGACAGTGACGGCGGGATCAAAGCATCGGCGGCAGGCAGTGACGGCGGGATCAAAGCACCGGCGGCGGGCTCTGGCGGCGCAATCAGAGAAGCCGGGCAGCTCTGCGATAAGCATGGCGGGCGGGCGGAGGATAAACGGCTGGCTGTGATCGTGACGCTGGGGAGTGGATTTGACATGCTGCAGGAACGGTATATGCAGAGAGGGCGGTTGTCAGAGGGATATATGCTGGAATGTATCGGCATGGAGCTTTTGTGTAATGCTTATGAACAGACGGCAGAACGCATTTATGGCCGCACAGGAATGTGGATATCAGGATTTGACTTTCTGGGTGACAGAGAACCCCTCAGCCGCATGACAGAAATTTTTCAAAAGATACAGCCGCGGGAGATTCAGTACAATCAGGCATATGTGCTGACACCGAAGAAGACAGTGATATTTTTAACGGATCTTTGTGAGAAACGAAAAGAGAGTTACTGCCACGTCTGTACAGACTGTGGGAATATGAATTGTCCAAACAGGAAAACTGAGGAAAGGATAACAAAAATGTACCAATACATACTTTTTGATCTTGACGGAACACTGACCGACCCGAAACCGGGTATTACAGGTTGTGTGCAGTATGCGCTTCACAGGCTTGGCATTGAGGAACATGACAGGGACAGGCTTGAGCCGTTTATCGGACCGCCGCTCCTTGACAGCTTCCGTGAGTTCTACGGAATGGATGATGAAAAGGGCAGACAGGCGGTGGCATATTACAGAGAAAGATTTTCTGATGTCGGATTGTTTGAGAATGAGATTTATCCGGGGATACGGCAGATGCTTGAGCGTCTGCAGAAGGCGGGCAGGCATCTTGCAGTGGCGTCCAGTAAGCCTACGGTGTTTGTGACAAAGATTCTGGAACATTTCGGGATTCTGGATTATTTTGAAGTGATCGTTGGAAGCGAACTGGACGGAACGAGGGCGAAAAAAGAGGAAGTGGTGGAGGAGGCTTTACGGCAGCTTTTGGGAAGAGAGCCATTAGAGAAAGCGTCTGACGGGGCAGAAGATACAATGCAGTGTTGTGACGTTGTCATGGTAGGTGACCGGAAATTTGACATTGAGGGTGCGAAGGCGTTTCAGATTGCATCTGTGGGGGTATCTTACGGATATGCGGCAGCAGGTGAACTGGCGGCGGCAGGTGCAGATGTGATTGTGGATACGGTGGAAGAACTGGAAAGAGAGCTTTTATAAAAAATGCTTTTATGACGGCTTTCCGGCAGAAACAGGAGAAAGAACAGTTTACGGCACTGTTTCGCTGAAAAGAAGAGAGGACAGGCTAATATGCAGCACAATAATATTTTCTATAAAATATGGGCTATTTTTAAGCCCTTCATCATGTACTACTTTTGTTATACCGCGGTATTCATTCTGCTTCTGTCCCTGTGCCGGTTCGCAGCTTACAGAATGGGAAGCGTATATCAGGCCCGTCTTATAAATAACAGCGAGACTGTGACCGGATTAGTCAGCGGCTTATCCATGGTCATTGCAGTTCTGCCTCTTATTCCGATGCTGCGGGGGGAACTGGCGGAACACAGGCGTTCTGTACAAGACAAAACAGCACATTCTTTGAACGGCGCGCCGGCGTTGTGCCTTACGGTGGTGCTGGCGGTTTCAGCTTCCCTGGGGCTTAACAGTCTGTTAACTTTGACCGGTCTGGTCGAAGCTTCGGCAGGCTACCGTGATGTGGCAAGACAACAGTATGGCGTGGTGTTTGCCGCAGGTATGGTTCTGTATGGCCTGATCGCACCAGTCACGGAGGAGATTGTCTTCCGCGGGCTGGTTTTTAACCGTTTGCGGCGTTACTGCCCCCCTATGACTGCAGTGTTCCTGTCAGGAATACTGTTCGGCCTTTATCACGGCAATCTTGTACAGGGATTATATGGCGGATGCATGGGGATATTGATGGCTTATCTGTATGAGCGGATGCACAGCTTTCTGATCCCGTGCCTGTTTCATGCAACGGCAAATCTTATGGTGTACACAGCCGCACAAAGCGGAGAGCTGCAAGGGTGGATTTTTACCGTTCCCGGCTGTATCTTTCTGCTTGCAGCTGCCGCGGGATGTGTGATATTTACAGAAAAAATATGGAATCGCTGATTTTAAAATCCTGCCATCATCATTCCTACCAACTGATCCCTCTGTACGGCATCCTGGGAACCTTTGATCTGGGATGACATGCTGTCAAGTTCCAGCTTGTTGGCAGAGGCAGCCAGCAGTTTTGCCTGAAAAGCCCTTTTCTGGGCCTCTACCTCTTCGGCTCTGCGTTCGGCCTGAGCCTGACTGCGCAGTCTTATTTTATTTTCCATAGAATTCAATACCTGTTTCATAGCATCCATGATAGCTTCCTCCTCTTTTATGAATATGCAATTCCTGATGAACCTGTTTATATATCTATCGGACATTTTTCCTCAGTTATAAACCCGTTTTGCCGAAAAGCCTGTTTTTTGGTATGAAAGGAGCGATATTCGCTGGGGGTACAGCCCTTTCTCTGTTTAAAGGTTCTGTTAAAAGTAGAAATGCTGGCAAAACCGGAGAGCATGGCCACTTCTGTGATGGATAATTCAGGATGGAGCAGAAGTTCTTCGGCTGCCGAGATTCTTCTGAAGCACAAATATTCATAAAAAGTACAATTCGTATATTGCTTAAACAGTCTGGTAAAATAGTATTTTGAGAAACCGCTGTGTGAGGCGGCTGCCTCTAAAGTCAGGTTTTCCGTATAGTGTTGTTCGATGTATGCCAGCAGTGTATTGAACCGCTGATGATATCCGGAAGGTTCCGGACAAGACGGGGCAGAAGGGCATGAGTGGCAATGGTTTGAACTGCTGCAGATAAGCAGAAGCAGCCGGATCAGATCAGAATAGATCATCAGGCAGTGAAATTCGGACGCCTCGGTGTATTCATTCTGCATCTGCAAAATTAATTGATAAATATCGTTGTAAATATATGCATGTGAAGATCTGGTTATGTGCAGACATGTAGTCATAAGTGCACGGATAGTCGAATATCCCTGTATCCGGGAAAGAACAGAGTCGTCAAACTGAAAAATATAGCGGCTTCCCTTCAAGGGTGCGCAGACTGCATGTACCATGCGGGCGGGAATAATCAGAATGTCGCCCGGAAGCAGATGATACCGGCAGCCGCAGGCTTCGATATCATAATAATTTTCTACAGGCATGATGATCTCAAGCGGATGATGCCAGTGGGCATTAAAGCTGAGAGGGCGCTCGCTGAGCCAGATACGGATCGGAACGTCCTCCTCAAAGCAGAATGTCGCATGGATCTCTGCGGCTGTACCGGACGAACCGGTGTTTTCAGAATTGGATTTATATGATCCTTCGGGTAAAGTATGTTTAGCCATATGTGTCTTTTCATCTCCGTATTCAGGTGAATTTAGCTGATTACCACACTTGATGTAAAGTCTATCATAAAGTATATATAAAGTAAATATTTTGAACCATACAAAATACCTCCCCCCCCTTGTATAGAAAATACCTTCCTGATTAAATTATAGAGTTCGGAATACATGAGAATAGCGGTTGAAAAATGGCCATAAAAATATAAAAAATAGCAATATCTGAAAAATGCAGCGCAATATTTGAATGGTGCACGCATACCAGAATCAATATAATAACATATGTATGAAGGGGGAACATATATTTTTGGAGGGATGAGTATGAAACAGAAGAAAAAGGTCACTTATAAGATTACGGCATGCATTTTGACCTTACAGTTTATCGTGCTTGCCGTTCTGTGTGTATTTGTTAGCAGGACGATCACCGGAAATATCCGAAAGAATACCATTGACAGTATGCAGACGATCGTTGATGACCGTTCACAGATCATACAGAGTTATGTGCGGGAGACGGAAGGATACCTGACAGCATACAGCAGAGCCGGAGAAATCAGGGAACTGCTTTTAAAGCCGACAGATCCGGATGCCGTGGCTGCTGCACAGAAATATACAGAGAGTTTCAGTGGTGATATAGAGAATCTGGAAGGAATCTATGTCAGTGAATGGAACACGCACGTACTGGCACATACGAATGCCGCAGTGGTGGGAATCACCACAAGAGAAGGAGAGCCGCTTAAGGCATTGCAGGATGCCATGCTGTCGGCGGACGGTGTTTATAATGCAGGATTCATCTTTTCACCGGCCAGCGGGAAGCAGATTGTTTCCATCTACCGGGCCTGCATGGATGAACAGGGAACTCCGGTGGGACTGGTGGGAGCCGGTATCTATATTTCCGGTTTGAAAGAGGCGCTGGACAGCCTGCCTACAGCCGGTCTGGAAAATGCGGAATATTATCTGGTCAATACACAGACGGGAGAATACATTTTTCATCATGATGAAGAGAAGCTTGGAAAGGCTGCACAGGAAACCTATGTGACCAATATTATAGAAGAACTGAAAGAAGGCGGAGAGGAACAGGAAATAACCAGATATGTGGAGTACAGCGATGACGGTACGGACAGCATTGCGGCGTATCATTATCTGGCGGACAGAGACTGGCTGTTTATTCTGACAGATACCGCAGATGAAATTTTTGCCACTGCCGGGGAAGCCGGAAGGCAGATGATAGTCTTGTGCGGCATCGCGCTTATGCTGCTGCTGGGCGCTACTTATCTTGTTATCTCAATATTTATGAAACCGCTGTCGCCTATTACAAAGACCCTTCTGAAGATTGCGGCATGTGATATCAGTGATGAGACAGAGATTCAGAAGCATATGAGCCGCAATGACGACCTGGGAGAGATGGCGAATGCTTCGGACAGTGTGATCCGGTCACTGAACGGAATCATGAGTACCCTTAAAACCTGCTGTTCCAGACTGGAAGACAAAGCGGCGGAACTTCGGGGGTCATCCGCGAATCTGGTGGAGTGTGTGACGGAGAATATTTCCACATCTCAGGAGCTTTCCGCCAGTCTGGAAGGTGTTAACGGCGCCATTGAGCGGGTGAATGACGAGATCGGGGTTATGCATAATTCAATCGGAGAGGTTGTTGACAGTCTGAAAAACAGTTCCGAATCCAGTGAAGCCATGATGAACGGCGCTATAGAGATGAGAAAGAGCGCGGATGCGTCTTTTGAAAATACGAAGACGCGGCTGGAAAAGACAAAAGTTTCCGTGAAGGATGCGTTGGAAAGCCTGAACAAATTGTCCCAGATCAACGGCATGGCGGCCGGTATTCTGGACATTGCCAACCAGACAAATCTTTTGTCCATCAATGCATCCATCGAGGCGGCAAGGTCCGGCGAGATGGGAAGAGGGTTTGCGGTTGTGGCGGGAGAAATCGGCAATCTGGCTGAGACTGCCAAGGTTACTGCCGCACATATCAGGGAATTGTGTGAATCCTCCAATGAAAGCATTGAAGATGTCAACCAGTGTGTAGCATCGATCATGCAGTATATGGAAGGAGAGGTTCTGGGAAGCTTCGGGGATTTTGCAGAGAAGTCCAACCGCTACAGCGTTTCTGTGGAAGAGATCAGGCAGGATATTGAGAAACTCAGAGACTTTATCGGTGCACTGCAGACGTCAATCCAGCAGATTTTCGACAGTATCATGGATGTAAGGGATATAGCTTCACAGAACAGGGACGCGATCAATGTGATCGTGAAAAAGAGCGAAAGCACGGCAGGTATTGCCGCGGAGATTTTGAATCAGTCGGAAGAAAACACGGTAATGGCAGACAGTCTGGAAGATATTGTCAGCCAGTTTACACTGGCCCGGTGATCCGGCAGAAAAGTATAGGACAGTATATTATTTCAGGACAGCCGAAAGGCTGTCCTGTGCTATTCATGGAAATTGCAGTTTGAGAAACCGGGCGGGTTTATGTGTATAGCAAGGACATTTGCGGCGGCTTACCGGAAGGTTATGCCGGAACAGGCGGGTATTGCGCCCATGGAAAAGAATGGATATAATAATTATGGAAAGGCATGGTTAGTCATATGAAGATCATCGTATTAATGGAAGATACCTGCGGCCATCCTGATTGTGCATACGAGCATGGACTGAGCCTGTATATAGAGACTGAAAAACACAGAATTCTGCTGGATACAGGTGCAAGCGGCAGGACGTGGGAAAATGCACGCAGGCTGGGTGTGGATCTGGCGCAGATAGATACGGTTGTGCTGAGCCATGGCCATTACGATCATTCCGGCGGACTTTCTGATTTTCGAAGGAATAACCGGGAAGCCATGGTTTATATGCAGGAGTCTGCGCTTTTGGACTATTATCATGGGGAACGGTACATCGGCATTGATAAGGCAATCGGTCAGATGCCCCATGTTATGCGACTGTCAGGGGATGCGGAGATTGACGGGGAGATATCGCTTTTTACAGGGATCAGGGGAAGGCGATTCTGGCCCCGGAGCAATGTCGGGTTAACAGTGCGGACCGGACGGGAAAATGTGCAGGATCAGTTCGCTCATGAGCAGTGCCTTGTAATACAGGGTGAGAAAAATCTGCTGCTTTCCGGGTGTGCGCACAATGGAATACTGAATATTCTGGACAGATACCGGGAAATCTACGGAGGTTTTCCGGACATTGTGATCAGCGGGTTTCATATGATGAAGAAGACAGGCTATACACGGGAAGAGACGGAAGTCATTCAAAAGACGGCGGAAGAACTAAGAGATACGAGGGCTGTATTTTACACAGGACACTGTACGGGGCAGCAGGCCATTGATCTGATGCGTCCCGTTCTGGGAGAAATGCTGGTGCAGATACACAGCGGGATGGTGATAACAGTTTGACGAAGGTATTTGTATGCATGTGTGGTGCAGGGGAATAGATCAGGCGGGAGGATTGAGATATTGAAAAAGGGAAAAAGGATCGGTAAGGCTGCACTGATCATACTGGCGGTTTTGGCATTGACTGTGGGCGCGTACTGTGTTTATGTACTGCTTGCTTACGAGCGCCTGCCGGACGGATTGACTTTAGAAGTCAAAAAGAGCGGATCCGCGGATGATTTTCTGGAAGATTTTCAGGTCAGAGAGAATGAAGAATATATGATCATGACTTACAATATCGGTTTCGGAGCCTATACACGGGACTACAGTTTCTTTATGGACGGCGGTAAATTTTCCTGGGCAAAAGACAAGGAGAGTATGCTTGCGTCGGTTTCGGAAATGGGAGATCTGATCAGCGGGGCTGACCCTGATTTTATCATGCTGCAGGAAGTTGACCGGGATGGTACCAGAAGCTATCATGTGGATCAGTTAGAGATTCTGAATCAGTTTATCAAAGGATACTATTACGACTATGCCCAGAATTATGATTCGCCCTTCCTGTTCTTTCCGCCATGGCAGCCACACGGGGCAAACGTGGCAGGTATGGTGACTTATGCGAGAGGGGAGATTACGGAAACGCTGCGGAGGAGTTTTCCGATTTCGGAGTCTCTCAGCAGATTTGTCGATTTGGACAGATGCTATTCGATTTCAAGGATTCCTGCCCGGAACGGTAAATACCTGTGTCTCTACAACGTACACCTGTCGGCTTACGGGAGCAATGATGTGATCCGGGAGGGGCAGCTTTCCATGCTGTTTGAGGATATGACGGCGGATTATGAGAAGGGAAATTATGTGATCTGCGGCGGTGATTATAATCATAATATTAAAAAGGAATCTGTGGAAAATGCGCCGGAGTGGGCATTCCCTTTTCCCAGGGAAGATATACCGGAGGGATTTCGGATGGCCATTGATGAGGCCGGTTCGCCGGAGCATGTTGCCCATGATTCCTGCCGGACTGCCGATAAGCCCTACAAGGAAGGGGAAACTTTTACCGTTACGCTGGACGGATTTATCGTATCAGACAACGTGATTGTGAATGACTACCGGAATATGGACTGCGGTTATGAAAATTCCGACCATGATCCGGTAGCAATGAAATTTACATTGGAATAGAACAGGAACAGAGAACCCTGGCTGCATTGTTCTGATCATTAAAATACGTCCGGTACATTAAACTGCACCGGGCGTATTTTTTTGAATGACATAGGAGATCGGGCGAAACAGCACCAGTGTGAGGAAAAAATTTCCTGCACAGTGGAGAATGTCGTAGGGTATGCCGGCAGCCCAGTAGGCAAACGCCGCGCCGGGGCCGCCGGATATGAGATAGGGGATGGCACAGAGCGCGCCGAACAGAAGTCCGAATGCGCCTGCGATCACCGCCCATATGATAACGGAATTATTTTTCCGGAATACCAATACGATTACAGCCAGTATGCTCCAGATATACAGGTAGCTGATCCACCAGATCCCGAATCCGAAAATCAGACCTTCCAGCAAAACAAAAGTATAGATAACCGGAAAAACCTTTTTGCCGTAAGCCAGTGTATAAACGATCAGCAGTACGGTGACAGGCTCTATATTGGGCAGAAATGCCATTCCCAGCTGTCCCAGGACCAGGATCGCGCTGAGAAATCCCAGGGTGACCAGAAGCTTGACTTTTTCAGAAATTTCAGGCTGCTTCATGGGATCCTCCTAGTAGCCGACTGTCAATGTCAGTTCGTACTTGTCCCCGTCTGCGAGGGGAGTCTGGTCTGCGGACGTATTAAGCTGCCCGCCGCTTTTGGTGATGCACCACCATTCCTGATTGCCGTCATCTGCAGTTTCACCGTCGACTGTGGTAATAAAAAGCCCGTAGGCACCGGTTTCACCTTCCACGAGAGCCTCATCCGTAAGAACTTCTCCAAGAAATTCCCGGTCTGTTTGATAGGTAAAAGTATTGTCTGTCCCATCCCTGTGTACGACCTCAACGGTAATGGTCTTGCTTCCTTCTGCGGGAGAAGCGGCTGTAAAGCGGTAGACGCCCAGCAGTGCGGCAATGACAATCACAAGAACTGCCAGTGAAACAATAATTTTTCGTGTGTTTTTCATTTTGTTTTTCCTCTCTTTTCTTACACATGTGTAAATAATTATGTTTTTTGTGAGGGTTTTTTAAGAAAGCAGATATTATTCCACAACAGAAAAGCTGCCAATAGACGGACAGCAGAATAATTGTGCAATCTAAAAAGACAACAGGCCGGTTTGGGACGGCACTGTCATATGAAGATAATTCATGTGGTCATCCCTCGTAACCCATGAACAGATCAAAACAGGCAGGTCTTCTGACTAAGGTATCTTAACGCTGCTTTGCCTTCCCGGTTTCCCAGTGGCACTGTTAAAGCGGCGCTCCTCCCATACAGCGGCGTGACCGTGAAGCGTAACTTACTTTCCTATTCTCCTTAAAAGGCACCTGTTTTACTTCCCCGTGCAGCGGGCCGGATCAATGCCGAAAACCGATGATTGGCCGGACAGAGTGGCGGCTGTCGCGAAGATGTTTTGTTACTGGAACGGAGTGAACAGTAACGATGCTTTTACTTTACATGAATTTCCGATTAAATGCAAGTGTTAAAACCCGCCTTTTCTTGTTATAATATGGTTGTCTGTAACAGGGAATCAGACAGGCCGGTCCGCGGTGTTTCCGGTTCGCCTGTTTATGAAAATAAAATCAGAAGGGACGATGGAACCGACATGGAAAAAACAGTATCAGAATCTATGATTGAACAGATCTATCAAATACGGCCGGAGCATTTAAACGGCGCAGGCAGGATGTTTGGCGGGAAACTGATGGAATGGATTGATGAACTGGCAGGTTTTGTCGCGATCAGGCATTCCCAGCAGAATGTGATAACGGCCTCCGTTGACAATCTGCGGTTTATCCGGGGAGCATATTTAGGTGACCTGGTGGTTTTGATCGGGAAGATAACATTTGTGGGCAGAACATCCATGGAAGTGCGGGTGGATACCTATGTGGAGACCATGGACGGCATCAGAAAACCCATCAACCGCGCTTACCTGACACTGGTTGCGGTTGACGGGGAAGGAAAGCCTGTGGAAGTTCCCGGACTGACCGTTCAGACGGAGTCGGAAAAGGCAGAGTGGGATGCCGGGATCAGAAGGCGCAAAATGCGTATGCAGCGCAGGACGGAAGGTTTTTAACAATTTCCGTGAGCCTGATTTTTGTAAATAAGAAGGTCTTTATGCATCGATCAGGGACAGGAGCAGATTGGACTGCTGGTTTGCCTGTGACAGCATGGAAGTGCCTGCCTGAAGGAGAATCTGGTTGATCGAATATTCTACCATTTCTTCTGCAATATCGGCATCTCTGATGAGGGATTCGGATGTCGTTGTATTTTCCACGATATTGTCCAGATTGGATATGGTATGTTCCAGACGGTTCTGGACTGAACCATAATCGCTTCTCACCGCGCTCACATAGCCGATAGCTGTTTTGATCTCATCAATTGCACGACTGGCGGCTTCCACGGTTTTTACATTGGTATCCTCGATTCCCAGCGCCTCCGTGTCCATGCGGTAGAAATTGATGGTAATGTGCTGTCCTGATTCGGAACCGACCTGAATACCCACACCGCGGCTGTCACCGCCTGCGCCGGAAGCGCCGGGAACAACCGGATTCTGAGGCAGATTGGGATCGGGATTCAGGACGCCGTTGCCGATGATGCCTGCACCGCCCACATTCAGGCCGCCGGGTGTGATGACAGACCCCGCACCGCCCAGAGAAGCGTAGGACAATTGTCTTACGAAAGCTGTCACATCTGCATTTCCGCCGTTGATGGCACTTTGCAGCTGAGCGTTTGTCATACCGGTACGATCTTGTAACGCCTGGTTAAAAGTCTTGCCGGCCATAAGATCGGCAAAAATCTTATCCATTCCCGCGGCGATATTCGCGCCGGTCACCGCACCGCCGCCGTTTGCAAGATAGCCGGCATATGCGGCGGCAAGATAGCCGTGCCCGTAGGGGCGTCCGGCTACGGTATACTGTTTCAAATACCGTTGGATATTTGTATCCTGGCTGGTGTCATTTCCATTTTGAAGCTGTTTTGCGTAGGCAATCAGCGTATTGTTCCACTGGGTAGGGAAACCGCCTCCTGCAAGCTGGGCAGTTCCTTCCTTGAACCATTCGGGAAAGGTGTATGCAGAACCTTTTCTTCCGCTCATACCGTTGGTCATCGTAAACTGCATACAGGAATGCATGAATTCGTGGGCGATGGTTGACTGCAGGGCTTCCACTCTGGTTCCTGTGCCGTCTGCGTCAGCGGCGGTAAAGTCGGCAGAATCCACTTCGATTACAAGATTAAAGGCTCTGTCGTTACCGCTTGTATAATATTTAAATCCGGCCCGTGCCAGTGTTTTGTTCAGACCGTCTATACGTTTCACTGTAATCGTGATATCCATGGTCTCACTGCCGATGTTATTCTTGATGGACGGAAAAGCGTCGAAAATCTGTTTTGCCGCATTGGGGATCAGATCTTTGACGATCAGGTCTGCCAGATTGCCGCCTGAAGAAACCGGGTTTACGCCGGCCCGCGCCGCAGCCTGTGCTGCCGGATCAGCCTGCCCAGCCGGGGATAAAGCTGCCGTATCAGCCGACAGTGCGGAAGCCTGCTCCGTATTTAACGGGATGTCGGGACTGTCTACCGTAAAAGAACCGTCCTTAAGGTTAAGATGCAGCTCGTAGTGCAGTGTTTTTGACACAGAGGCTTCGGCGGGCAGCATACCGCTCTCCGGAAAAAGCGGTATTTCATTAAATACAGTATGCTTTGAAGTAGTATTGATCTCATTCTTGAGCTGCTGGAGTTCTGTGTCGATCAGTTCACGGTCTTCTTCTGTCCAGGTGCCGTTGGCAGCCTTTACCGCCAGCTCATTGGCACGCTGGAGCATGTCATGTACTTCGTTCAGAGCACCCTCCGCGGACTGCACCATGGAAATACCGTCCTGAGCGTTGGCGGCAGCCTGAGTCAGACCACGGATCTGCCGTCGCATTTTCTCGGAGATTGCGAGGCCTGCCGCGTCATCAGCAGCCTGATTGATCCGGTAGCCGGAAGACAACCGCATGACTGTTTTGCTGTTCTTTTTATCATTGACTGAAAACTGCCGACTTGCATTCTGTGCAAGCATATTATTTCTGACCGAAAGCATCCGTGCTCCTCCTGAGATTATTGCTGTGCCGCATCCTGGCGGCCGTGTCTGAAAAATATGTAAAGAAAAGTGTGTTACGCAAAGGAAAATATGTTGTGTAAAGAAAAGTGTTTTCTATAAAAAGTATGTTGAACGTATGTTGAGTCTGCGCTGTAAAGCGGCAGGATAAAAAATGTGTGCCTGAAAAGTCTGTTGATAGTATATCGGAGAGTTAAGGAGAATTCTTAAGTAAAAAATGCTTTAAAAGTATATTTTGTATGAATTTGGACGGATTTGCTTCCATTTTTCAGTCATTTTAATCGTGTTCCAGTCTGGTGGGGATAAGGTTAAAAATAATTCCAAATAAATTTCCCCTTTTTTAAATAGAAATATCTGTATTATAATAAGGAAGAAATCTGCCAGGCGGCCTGGAAAGGCAGAGAAAGGAGCATAATATAAAATGGAGTTGTCAAAATATTTTCAGAGCATCATTGAACAGGACCGCTGTCCTGTAGTGATCTGTAATATGGAGCATGAGATTATCTACATGAATCCTTCCGCGGCAAAGAAATATGCCGGAAGAGGAGGTGCCGGACTGATCGGGAGAAGTCTTTTAGACTGCCATAACGAAAAATCAGGGGAACTGATCAGGAAGGTGGCAGCATGGTTCGGGGAGAGCGAGGAACATAATAGCATTTATACTTTTTATAATGAGAAGGAAAACAGAGACGTATATATGATAGCTCTGCGTGATGCGTCAGGTGCCTTGATCGGGTACTACGAGAAGCATGAGTACCGGAACAGGGAAACGGATGAAATGTATTGTTTCGGTGAATGAGACAGATATTAAAAATATCCCAAAGCCGGTATAGCGAGCTGTATGCATGGCTTTGGGATATTTTTTGTAAAAGAAATGATTCTGTTTCTTCCGGTTTCAGCCGGAACGGATGTTCTGCGGTTTTCAGAGCAGCTGAATTCCGTTTGCCAGCGCCTCTTTTGTCACATCTTCCGGCCACAGGGAGGATTGTACTTCTCCGATGTGTGCTTTTCGCAGGAAAAACATGCAGATACGGGACTGACCGATTCCACCGCCAATGGTGAAAGGAAGCTCTTCGTCAAGAACCGCTTTCTGGAAAGGAAGCTTTGCCCTCTCAGGACAGCCGGCTTTGTCTAACTGGCTCACCAGCGCGTCTTTATCCACACGAATGCCCATGGAAGACAGTTCCAGTGCAATATCAAGGACCGGATAGTAGACCAGAATATCGGCATTCAGCTTCCAGTCGTCATAGTCCGGCGCCCGGCCGTCATGTCTGATGCCGGATTCCAGCCGGTCGCCGATCTGCATGAGACAGACGGCGCCTTTTGCCTTGGTTATGTAGTATTCCCGCTCCTTGGGGGTGTAGTCAGGGAACATATTTTCCAGTTCCTGCGTGGTGATGAAAAAGATATCGTGGGGCAGGATCTCACTGATATAGTCATATCGGATGGCCATATATTTCTCGGTTTTGCGCAGTACTTTGTAGACTGCCCGGACAGTCTCTTTCAGATAATCCAGGGTGCGCTCCTGACGGGAGATGATCTTCTCCCAGTCCCACTGATCCACATAGATGGAATGGATGTTGTCTGTGTCCTCGTCCCGGCGGATGGCGCTCATGTCTGTGTAGAGCCCTTCTCCCTGGGTAAAACCGTATTTCTGTAAAGCCATGCGCTTCCATTTTGCAAGGGAGTGTACGATTTCCGCCTGCGCATCATTCTGTTCTTTGATGCCGAAGGAGACCGGCCGTTCCACGCCGTTCAGGTTATCGTTGAGCCCGGAAGCCGGGTCCACAAACAGCGGTGCGGATACGCGCAGCAGATGCAATTCTTCTGCCAGAAGCACCTGAAAAAAATCTTTTACCGTCTTAATACCGATCTGTGTGTCATGCAGATTCAGCGCAGATCGGTAGTCTTTGGGAATGATTAAGTTATTCATGGAAAACCTCACTTTAATGATAGAATAAGTTCACTTCTATTTAACCGCGTTTGGGAAAAGAAATCAAGTAGTAACAAAAAAAACAGAAAAACAAACAAATGTTCTAAAAGCGCTTGCAATATATTCCAGGGCATGGTAGTATATCCATATAAAAGAACAAACGTTCTAAGCACGTGTATCTATCGGGGATAATCTGTCAATAATTAAGGAAGAAATACGGAAGCGTGTTATACAGCAGGAAAGACAGAACAGGAGCAGCAGTGATATGGAAGTGAAGATTTCGCCGCAAATGTCGGTTATGGATAAATTAAAGATTCTTGCAGATGCAGCGAAATATGATGTGTCATGCAGTTCCAGCGGTTCTTCCCGTGCGAATGACGGTAACGGAATCGGCAATACTGTTGCGGCCGGACTCTGTCACAGTTTTGGAGCAGATGGAAGATGTATTTCCCTGTTAAAGATTCTGTTTACAAATGAGTGCATTTATGATTGCAGATACTGTATTAACAGAAGATCCAATGATGTTCCGCGGGCATCTTTTACACCCGATGAAGTCTGCGAACTGACTATGGAATTTTACAGGCGCAATTACATAGAAGGTTTATTTTTAAGTTCCGGCATTTTGTATAGTCCGAATTATACGATGGAACTGATCTGTGAGACGGTTCATAAGCTCCGCACGGTGCACCGCTTTCAGGGATATATCCATGTGAAAGCCATTCCGGGGGCGGACCCCATGCTGATACAGCGTGCAGGATATCTGGCGGATCGTATGAGTGTGAACCTTGAGATGGCAACGGCGGATGGATTAAGGGAGATGGCACCGAATAAGCATCGCAGGAACATACTGAAACCCATGCGCCAGATTCAGAACGGTATCACAGAGAACAGAAATGAGATTACCTTATATAAACATGCCCCTCATTTCTGTGAAGCAGGACAGTCTACGCAGATGGTGGTAGGGGCATTGCCGGAGAGCGATTATCAGATCATGTCGGTGGCGGAGAGCCTGTATGACAAATTTTCGCTGAAACGCGTATATTATTCGGCCTTTGTGAATGTGAATGAAGATAAGCAGCTTCCGGCAGTGTCAGGCGGGCCGCCGCTTCTGCGGGAGCACAGGCTGTATCAGGCTGACTGGCTGCTTCGGTTTTATGATTTCAGGGTAGATGAACTGCTGACGGTGGAACGGCCGAATTTCAATATGGCTATTGACCCCAAAGCAGATTGGGCGGTGCGGCATCTGGAAGTATTTCCGGTAGAAATCAACCGTGCAGATTACAGGCTGCTGCTGCGGATTCCCGGCATAGGGGTTAAGAGCGCAAGGCGCATTATTGCGGCGAGGCGCTTCGGGAATCTGACCTTTGAGGATTTGAAGAAGATCGGCGTTGTCCTGAAACGGGCGCTTTACTTCATTACCTGCGGCGGCAGGATGATGTATCCGACGAAGATTGATGAGGAGTATATTGTCCGGAATTTGACATATCAGAATCAGATGGGAAGAGGAGAACGGCTGCCCTTTCTGCCGGATGGAACAACATACAGGCAGACATCATTGTTTGATGACGGCATGGCATTCGGAGCACAGGGGTGAATTTGTGCCTTGCGGAGCGAATGTCACAGGCTGAGAGAAAGGTATGGCTGTTATTATGGAAGAGAAATATTTTATCTGTGAGGATTCACTGGAAGGAATCTTTACTGCCATCTATGATGCCTATGCCTTAAGGGAGGGGCACGAGCATCTGCATGTGCAGGTGGGGGAAGAGGATAATTACAGGTTATTTGCAAGCTATCTGTACAGTGTGCCGGATCCGGTGAAGACTGAGAAGGTGGTACGCACGTTAAAGGAGCGTATGGGGGAAGAAGTATATCATTCCCTGTGCCGTGCAGCGGCCTCCTATAATAATAAGGAAAAGGGAGATGCGGTTTATCATACAGTGGTAGATGGAATCACTCATGGAAGCGGAAGGCGGACGATGGAAAACCTGCGCAATCCATATGTGTCCAGAACCTTTGAACTGGCCAGACGGACTGCCAATGAAGTGAACCATGAACTGGAATTTATCAGATTTCAGGAATTAGAACAGGGAATCCTGTATTCCAGGATCGGGCCGGAGAACAATGTGATTCCTTTTGTCATGCCGCATTTTGCGGACCGTCTTTCGACAGAGAATTTTATGATTCATGATGAGATTAGAGG
This sequence comes from uncultured Lachnospiraceae bacterium, assembly GCA_910586615.1. Classification (GTDB taxonomy): domain Bacteria; phylum Bacillota; class Clostridia; order Lachnospirales; family Lachnospiraceae; genus UBA3282. The sequence goes on along the minus strand of CAJUJP010000009.1, from coordinate 15,032 downwards.
GGTATTCGGAGTGCATCCGGCAAGGAAGGCGTGGTATCTCGTATCAGGAACGGAAGGATTTATGAAGGAATCACTGCGATGGTCACAGAAGGAGAAGCAGTATCAGGAATTATTTACGCTTTTCCACAAGACGATAGCCATCAGGGAGCGCAGGAACATTCGTCTGCAATGTCAGATGCTGCCTCTCCGATTCCAAGAATATATGACAGAATTTAACCAAAAGTGATGAAATTGTGATGCGGTTTTTTTCCGGTGATGGAGATAATAGACAGATTATACAAAAATTATTTTGAGACTCAAAATATATTTGTAAGGTTGGTAGAAAAACAGGAAATTGTTTTTTATAATGAACAATAATGCCTCTTTACAAATGCTTCCAAAGGAGTATAATCATCTCAAATGAGGAGAAAGTTAACAATTTTTCTATGTGTGCCTTTTGCATACATAAATGGAAAAGGAAGGTGAATGGTTATGCAACACAGAATTAAATTAAGACCGGATGAAGTGAAGGACTTTGTTTCCGCTGCAACAAAATGCATCTTTGACGTAGACATCTCCTATAATAGTTTTATTGTAGATGCGAAATCGATCATAGGTGTGTTGGGACTCAATTTCAATCAGGTTCTGACAGTTTCATATAATGGATATGATGCAGAATTTGAGGAATATCTGAGAAAATTTGCTGTAGCATGTTAAGTTCCATACACAATTTATAAATCCGGTTCAAAGGCGTTACATTGACTCTCTGTTTAAGATAGCGTAATATCTTAAACAGAGAGTTTTTGTATTATGTATGTGGATTTGATGAAGAAATCATGCTGATGCACTGATTTTGATGCATTGATTTTTCAATCGGCAGTTTGAGGCTCTGATATGGGAGATTAGGTTGAAAAATCAAAGATTTTTCAACTTTCTATTTAAGCAGTATTGCAAGCAAGCTTGCAATATGCATGGGATTAAATTGGGGATTTTGAAGGTAACTGTATGGAAGTGAAAATTTCTGTTCGGAGTCTGGTGGAATTTATTCTGCGATCCGGAAATATTGACAATAGAAGAGCGGCATCTCCGGATAATGCCATGCAGGAGGGCAGCAGGATTCACCGTATGATACAAAGACGGATGGGATCGGAGTATCACGCGGAGGTGAGTCTCAAGTATGTCTATGATGCGGGACAGTATAAGATTCTCGTGGAAGGGCGGGCTGACGGTATTATCACGGAGAATACTGCGGACACGGTGAAGCAGGCGATAGAGGAAAATGAACCGCAGATCAGTCTGGCAATCGGTACAATTGGCACAGATAAGGATCCAGAGAGAAATATCAGAGGAGATACACAGGAGAAAATCGAAGAAAACCAGTATGTGTACGCATTGGAGCCGGTGCGCTTTGAACAGAGGATTCAGAGGGTGACGGTTACGATTGACGAAATCAAAGGCGTTTTCCGGGATATCAAAAAAATGAAGGATGCCGTGCCGGTGCATCTGGCGCAGGCGAAGTGCTATGCATATATTTATGCGGAGCAGAATGATCTGAAAGCGATCCGGGTGCGTATGACCTATTGCCATATAGAAACGGAGGAGATCAGATACTTTTACTATGATTTTACGTTTGAGGAACTGCGGGAATGGTTCATGGGAGTGATGGAGCAGTACCGCAAGTGGGCGGACTACAGCTATGCGTGGCGGCAGGACAGGCAGGAGTCCATTAAACTGCTGAAATTTCCCTTTGAGTACCGGGAAGGGCAGAAGGAACTTGTGACGTATGTCTATCAGACAATCTATCATAAACGTAAACTGTTTATAGAAGCGCCTACCGGGGTGGGAAAGACGATTTCCACAGTTTTTCCGTCCGTAAAGGCGATGGGTGAGGGAATGTGTGAAAAGATATTTTATCTGACCGCAAAGACGATCACCCGCACGGTGGCTGACAACACATTTGACCTGCTGCGAAAAAACGGTCTCAAGTTCAAGCAGGTGGTGTTGACCGCAAAGGATAAGATTTGTTTTATGGAAGAAACGGAGTGTAATCCGGATTACTGTCCGTATGCAAAGGGGCATTATGACAGGATCAACGATGCCATGTATGATCTGCTGATTCATGAAGATGTCTATAACAGGGATAAGATTGAGGAATATGCGATGAAACACCGGGTCTGTCCCTTTGAAATGTGTCTGGATATGAGCCTGTTTTCTGACGCGGTAATCTGTGATTACAATTATCTGTTTGACCCCCATGTGTATCTGCGAAGATTTTTTACGGAGGGAATCCGGGGCGAATATATTTTTCTGGTGGATGAGGCGCATAATCTGGTGGACCGGGGCAGGGAGATGTACAGTGCGGTGCTGTGCAAGGAAGATTTTCTGGCTATGAAACGGTCTGTGAAGGCATATGATGACCGGACGGCAAGATGTCTGGATCAGTGCAACCGGGAACTGCTGGCGCTTAAGAGAGAATGCGAAGACTACAGGATAGAAGAGTATATAGATCCCTTTGTGCGTGCGTTGACGAGACTGAGTGCGGCCATCGAGGATTATCTTGAGGATCATGAGGACAGCCCGGTGCGAAGGGAAGTTCTTGAGTTTTATTTTGAGGTATCTCATTTTCTGCAGATGTATGAGCTGGTGGATGAAAATTATGTGGTTTACTCGGAACTGGAATCGGATGGCAGTTTTATATTGAAGCTTTTTTGCGTTAATCCGGCCAAAAATCTGAGGGAGTGTATGATGAGGGGAAGGAGTACGATTCTGTTTTCGGCAACGCTCCTGCCCATTCAATATTATAAAAAGCTGCTTGGCGCAGAAACAGGAGACTATGAAGTGTATGCAAGATCTGTTTTCCGGCAGGAGAAAATGGGACTTTACATTGGCAGCGATGTGACCAGCAGATATACGCGCAGAGGGGATGAGGAATATTATCGGATCGCATCTTATATAAACGAGATCGTGCAGAAACGATACGGAAACTATATGCTGTTTTTTCCTTCCCATGCATTTTTGCGGCAGGTCTATGAGATTTACATGCACTATTTTAATAAAGACGGAGCGGTTGAATGCATTCTTCAGGAAGATCATATGAATGAACAGGAGCGTGAGGAATTTCTCGGCAGATTTACAGGAAATGAGGATTGTGACCTGAATGAGTTAATCCAAATGGATATCGAAGTGGAGGACGACAGAAGTCTTCTTGGATTTTGTGTGATGGGTGGTATTTTCAGTGAAGGGATTGATCTGAAAAATGACAGTCTGATCGGAGCGGTCATTGTAGGAACAGGGCTTCCTCTGGTGTGTAATGAGCGGGAGATCCTTAAGAGATATTTTGACGGCTGGGGAGAAAACGGCTTTGACTATGCCTATCGTTACCCCGGTATGAATAAAGTGCTGCAGGCGGCTGGAAGAGTTATCCGTACTGTGGACGATTTTGGCATCGTGGCACTGCTGGACGAGCGCTTCCTGACGCCTGCCTATCAGAGATTATTTCCGCGGGAGTGGAATCACCCCGAAACTGTAAGTGTTGACCGTATTGGTCGGCGTGTGGAACGATTCTGGGATGAATGGCTTTGATTATACCTGCCGCAGCAATGCAATCTCTTCCTTATATGGAGCCACGGTTTTGTCCGGATTAGTCAACGATGGGATATAGGGCGTTTCCAGGATCTTTGGCAGGTGCATAAAATCAGGATGATGGACAATATAGCGGAGAGCCGCTGTACCGATAGTCCCCTGGCCGATATTGGCGTGGCGGTCTTTACCTGCGCCTCTGGGATTTTTACTGTCATTGATGTGAAACAGTGCAATCTTATCCTTTCCTATCAATTGATCAAATTGGTCAATTACGCCGTCAAAGTCGTTGACGATATCATATCCGGCATCGTTCAGATGGCAGGTATCCATACAAACCCGCAGCTTTTCATTGTGAGTGACCTTGTCAAAAAGCGCGGCCAGTTCCTCAAAGCTGCGGCCGATTTCAGAGCCCTTTCCGGCCATTGTTTCCAGTGCGATACAACAGTCTTCCTGCCCTGTCAGAACTTCATTCAGACCTTGAGCGATTCGGTCAATACCTGCTTCCACACCTGCGCCGACGTGTGCACCGGGATGCAGGATCAGGACTTTTGAGCCCATTGCAGCGGTACGCTGAATTTCCAGAGCAAGAAATTCGACGGCAAGTTCGTAGGTGGAAGGGTTGACCGTGTTGGCCAGATTAATGATATAGGGAGCGTGAACCACAAATTCCTTTATGCCGTGAGTATGCATATATTCCCGGGCGGGAGCGATGTTCAGTTCTGAAATGTCTTTCCGCCTGGTATTCTGGGGTGCACCGGTGTACAGCATGAATGTGTCGGCATTGTAGGAGAGTGCTTCTTTTACCGAGCCGAGCATCATTTCTTTGCCGCTCATTCCCACATGGGAACCTAAAATTGGATTCATAGTAATCCTCCATTCCTGCTTTGCCCGTTTCGGGCGTAAGCATAATATTAGCAAAATGAACCTGTTGCTTCAGATTTACGAGGCAAATTCCTTTTTTTACAGTATTTTGCTTTTTCTGTATGTTGTTGACTTATAACGTCAAGATACAAAATATATTGACTGTGCCAAATAAATTATACAACATTTATTGACAGCTTTCATCATCTAAAATCAGGAATGTGACAAAAAAGTGATAGGAAATTCCGAAAATGACATTGTTTTTTGACAAAAAAGGAAGTATGGTCACTGCAAAATGACATAGGCGTCAATGTGGATAACTATGTGGAAATTGGGGATTTCTTTGGCGTTTTCAAGCGATTTTTATATAAAAAGCAATAAAATGCTGTGGAAAAGTCGAGAAACGGATTATAGTTCATTAAAATAGATACCCATTTGGTCAATAGGAATAAAAGCGAAGATTTGCTTTTGCAATGGTACAGGTGATTGGACAGAAGGAGGACTGTCTGTACAGACGCTTTGCAAATCAAAGTGAATGGTGGTAGAATAGAGACCATGGATCTGTGTTTGCGGCCTGCCTGACGCGAACCTGTGATCCGGCAATGGTTTAAGTAATCGGGCAGTGCAGATACGGGCATTATGAAGCGGTATGCGGCGTGATGAACGGAACTGGAAATCTAAATTTAGAATGATCATGGAAGAGCGTGATCATGGAAAAGAGGAGTACTATGTGGGCTTATGAAAGTGTTTTTTATCAGATTTATCCGTTGGGGTTCTGCGGAGCGCCTTTTGAGAATGACGGGCAGCTTGAGCACCGGATCCTGAAAGTGAATGACTGGATTCCGCACATGAAGAAGCTGGGAATCAATGCAATTTATTTTTCACCGGTATTTGAGTCTGATACACACGGATATAACACGAGAGATTATCATACCATCGACTGCAGGCTGGGAACCAATGAGGATTTTAAACAAGTATGCAGTAATCTTCACGACAACGGCATCAAAGTCGTGCTGGACGGTGTGTTCAACCATGTGGGAAGGGGATTCTGGGCTTTTCAGAATGTGCTTAAGAACCGGGAGAATTCTCCTTATTTAAGCTGGTTTAACATTAATCTGGGAGGCAATTCCAATTATAACGACGGGTTATGGTATGAAGGCTGGGAAGGCAATTACGATCTGGTGAAAATCAATCTGCGCCATGAGGACGTGATCAACCATATTTTTGACAGCATTAAGGGCTGGGTCGAGGAATTTGACATCGACGGCCTGCGTCTGGATGTGGCTTACTGTCTGGATCATGATTTTGTCAGGAGGCTGCGCGGGTTTACGGAAGGGCTTAAGCCGGAATTCTATCTGCTTGGAGAGATGCTCCATGGGGATTACAACCAGATGGTAAATGACCAGATGCTGCATTCTTCTACAAATTATGAATGTTACAAAGGATTATTTTCCAGCTTTAACAGCATGAACATGTTTGAGATCAATCATTCGCTGCTTCGCCAGTTCGGACCGGAGAACTGGACTTTATATAAAGGCAAACATCTGTTGTCTTTTGTGGACAACCATGACGTGACAAGAATTGCAAGCAACCTGACCAATGAGAAGCACCTGCCGCTGATTTATGCTCTGTGCTTCGGTATGCCGGGGATTCCATGTGTGTATTATGGAAGTGAATGGGGGGCTAAAGCTCACAAGAATGAGGGTGACCCGGCTCTGCGCGCCTGCTTTGAAGAGCCGGAGTGGAATGAACTGTGTGACTGGATCGGGCAGCTTTCCCGGGCAAAAAGGGAATCAAAAGCACTTAATTATGGCGACTTCCGTTCCGTGGTTCTGACCAACAAGCAGTGTATATTCGAACGCAAGTGCGAGGGTGAAAGAGTGCTTGTGGCCATCAATGCGGACGGCGAGCGTTATACGGCGCATTTTGATGCCGGATGCGGCACTGCAGAGGATCTGATCAGTGGAAAAATGCATGATTTTGGCGGCGGAAGCGAACTGCCTCCCTACAGTGCATTTTTCTGGAAAATGGAAAATTAACAAAAAACTATTGACAAAATTGTAGAATTTGACTATTATTTTTTCAAAGTTTCAAAGGTGGGACTTCTTATTATTATATAGAAGTCCCTCTTTTTGAATCTTTTGAGTCAATAAAGGAGGAGAAGAATTATGAAGAAAAAAATGTTAAGCCTTGTACTTGCAGGCGCAATGATGGCAACATTGCTCAGCGGCTGCGGATCTGACGGTGGAAATGCCGGAAGCACAGCAGACAACGGAGCAGGCACAGCAGAGAACGCGGGTACTTCTGACGATGCAGCAGATACTTCCGCAGACACGGATGCTTCTGCAGATGCGGCGGATTCCGCCAGTGCAGCAGGCGGCACGCTCAAGATCGGCGGCATCGGGCCTCTGACCGGCGGTGCGGCAGTATACGGCATCGCAGCTATGAACGGCTCCCAGATCGCAGTTGACGAGATCAATGCGGCAGGCGGTGTCAACGGCATGATGCTTGAGTTGAATTTCCAGGACGACGAACTGGATTCTGAGAAATCCGTTAACGCTTACAATACTTTAAAGGACTGGGGCGTACAGGTGATTGACGGCTGTGTGACCAGCGCATGTTCCATCGCAGTGGCAGCCAAGACTGCAGAGGATAATATCTTCCAGCTTACCCCTTCGGGTTCCGCTGTAGAGTGTGTTGCGAATCCCAATTCTTTCCGTGTATGCTTTTCCGACCCTAACCAGGGTGCGGCATCTGCACAGTATATCGGTGAGCACGGACTTGCTACAAAGGTTGCAGTGATCTATGACAGTTCCGATGTATATTCTTCCGGTATCTATGAGAAGTTTGCGGGTGAGGCGGCAAACCAGCCTTTTGAGATCGTGACGGCAGGTGCGTTTACAGCAGACAATAAGACAGACTTTTCCGTACAGCTGCAGCAGGCTAAAGATGCAGGAGCAGATCTTGTGTTCCTTCCCATCTACTATAATGAGGCGGCTTTGATCTTAAAGCAGGCTTCCGATATGGGCTTTGATGTGAAGTTCTTCGGCTGTGACGGTCTGGACGGTATTCTGGGTGTGAAGAACTTCGATGCATCCTTGGCTGAGGATGTTATGCTCTTAACTCCTTTCGCAGCAGATGCGACAGATGATCTGACAGTGAAATTTGTTACTACTTATAAAGAAAAATTCAACGAGACGCCTAATCAGTTTGCGGCAGACGGTTATGATGCAATCTACATCATCAAGGCTGCAGCAGAGAAAGCGGGCATCACGGCTGATATGTCCAATGCTGATATCTGTAATGCATTGTCAGCAGCTATGACAGAGATCCAGGTGGACGGCCTTACAGGTCTGGGCATCACATGGGATGCTTCCGGTGAGCCGACCAAAGATCCTAAAGCGGTTGTGATTAAGGGTGGCGTTTATACTGCTATGTAGACAACATGGAGTCACACTAAGGCAGCTAAGAACGCTGCCTAAGTGTGACTATACCATGTTGGGAAGAATCGCGGGCGATTCTTCCGGGTTGTGGATGAGGAATACATTTCGGGAGAAGGTTTTTCCGGCAGGTTGATACATAGATACTTTCGGGAGAGGGTTCTTCTGGTAAATTGATAATGGATATTTTTTATGATATAGGAAGTTCCTCCGCTTATCCGAGTTTGCGAAGCAAATTACTTTTTTTAGGTGATTCTTTTGAAGGAATTGTGAGAAGGCAGTACGGTAAAGAAAAAGAGATTAAATAAATATGCAGCAGGTATGAAACAGAGGTGTAATTATGAGTTTTGCAGCCCATTTAATCAATGGAATAAGTTTAGGAAGCGTGTATGCACTGATTGCGCTTGGATATACAATGGTGTACGGCATTGCCAAGATGTTGAACTTCGCCCACGGCGACGTTATTATGATCGGCGGTTATGTGACATTTGTGGCCGTCAGCAACATGGGGATCAATCCTCTGGCGGCGATCATTATTTCCATGGCGGTGTGTACTGTGCTTGGCGTGACCATTGAGCGGGTGGCATACAGACCTCTGAGGGGGGCGTCTCCGTTAGCCGTGTTGATTACGGCAATCGGCGTCAGTTACCTTTTGCAGAACGTGGCGCTGCTTGTATTCGGTTCGGATACGAAAGCGTTTACGAATGTTGTGACATTACCGAATCTGGAATTATTTGACGGCCAGCTGGTCATTAAGAGTGTGACCATTGTGACTGTCATTGTAAATATAATTATTATGGCGGGTCTTTCCCTTTTTGTAAAAAAGACCAAAATCGGACGTGCTATGACAGCCGTATCCGAGGATAAAGGTGCGGCACAGCTTATGGGTATCAATGTGAACGGAACCATTGCCGTGACTTTTGCCATCGGTTCATCTCTGGCGGCAATCGCGGGTGTACTGTTGTGCTCAGCCTATCCGGCGCTTACGCCTTATACGGGTTCCATGCCGGGTATCAAGGCCTTTGTAGCGGCGGTATTCGGAGGGATCGGTTCGATTCCCGGTGCGTTTATCGGAGGTATTTTGCTGGGTGTGATTGAGAACCTGAGCAAAGCCTATATTTCTTCCCAGCTTTCCGATGCGATCGTATTCAGTATTCTGATTATCGTCCTTCTGGTGAAGCCTACGGGGCTTCTCGGAAAGAAGATTCAGGAGAAGGTTTAAGAAAACAGGGGGAGAAAGGAGTATTGTATGAAAACGAAAGCCGGCGGAATAAGTAAAACAACAATGAATGATCTGATCACTTATGGAATGGTGATCTTGGCATATATCGTGGTACAGTTACTGGTAAAAACAGGGCATGTATCGAGTTTGATCCAGGGACTTCTGGTTCCTTTTTGTACGTATGTGATTGTGGCAATCGCCCTGAACCTGACGGTTGGTATTCTGGGCGAACTCAGTCTTGGACATGCGGGATTTATGTGTGTGGGCGCTTTTTCAAGTGCGGTATTTTCTCTGGCATTCAAGGATGCGATCCCGGGCGGGCTGAGATTTTTTCTGGCGCTGCTGATCGGTGCTGCGGCTGCGGCACTGGTAGGGTTTCTGGTGGGCATTCCTGTGTTGCGCCTGCGGGGAGATTATCTTGCGATCGTCACCCTTGCCTTCGGCGAGATTATCAAAAATATCATCAACGCTCTTTATCTGGGGGTTGATTCAAAAGGGATTCATTTTACGATGAAGGATGCACTTTCCCTTAATATGGAAGAAGACGGACTGATGCTGATCAAAGGCGCCCAGGGCGTTACGGGAACACCGAATGATTCCAGCTTTACTGTAGGAATTATACTGATTCTGATCACGCTGTTTATCGTGTTGAATTTTATACATTCCAGAACGGGGCGGGCTGTCATGTCCATTCGTGACAACCGGATTGCCGCTGAATCTGTGGGAATCAATGTGACAAAATATAAACTGATTGCATTTACGCTTTCCGCATCTCTGGCGGGAGTGGCAGGCGTGCTCTACGCGCATAATCTGTCTACACTGAATGCACTGCCTAAGAATTTCGGATATAATATGTCTATTTTGATCCTTGTGTTTGTTGTACTTGGCGGGATCGGAAATATCCGCGGTTCCATTATCGCGGCGGTGCTTCTGACACTTTTACCGGAGGTTCTAAGAGGACTTAGCGATTATCGTATGCTGATCTATGCGATCGTGTTGATCATTATGATGATCTTCAATTGGAGTCCCAATGCGATCTTCTTTAGGAAACGTTTGAAACAGCGGCTGACACCGGGCAGCAGGAAGAAGGAGGCGTAGGATATGGCATTGTTAGAGACTAAGAATCTGGGAATCTCCTTCGGCGGTCTGCGGGCGGTCAATGCATTTGACATTTCTGTGGAAAAAGGAGAACTTTATGGCTTGATCGGGCCAAACGGCGCGGGCAAGACGACAATCTTTAATTTACTTACCGGAGTCTATCAGCCGGATGAAGGAGCAATCCTCTTAGACGGTGTGAATCTGACGGGTAAAAAGACCATTGATATCTGTAAGGCGGGTATTGCAAGAACCTTCCAGAATATCAGGCTTTTTGGTGATATGCCGGTGCTTGACAATGTAAAAGCAGGTCTGCACAATCACTATCCTTATTCAACTTTTGAAGGGATTCTGCGCCTGCCCCGTTATCATAAAGTAGAAAAAGAAATGAACGGGAAAGCGATGGAACTGCTCAAGGTATTCGGCTTGGAGGAATATGCGGACTATAAGGCGGAGAATCTGCCTTATGGACAGCAAAGAAAGCTGGAGATCGCCAGGGCTATGGCAACGGAGCCGAAGCTGCTTCTGCTGGACGAGCCTGCAGCGGGCATGAACCCTAATGAGACGAAGGAACTGATGGATACGATCCGTTTTGTGAGGGATCATTTTGACATGACAATTCTCCTTATCGAGCATGATATGAAGCTGGTGGCGGGAATTTGTGAGAAACTGACGGTACTGAACTTCGGCCAGGTGCTGGCACAGGGAGAAACCCAGGAAGTGCTCAATAATCCGGAGGTTATTACGGCGTATCTTGGAGCATAAAACAACATGAAGTTATACTAAGACACCAAAGGACGGTGTCTAAGTATAACTAAGTCATGTTGGGAAGAATGCCGCCGGAGGCGAGCATTCTTCCGGGGTTGAGAGAGACGTGAGGAAGGATAGGCTTAAGAGCTTTTTTAGGAGAGAGGCCAGGGGATATGAGGAGTTTTTCCGGGGGTTGAGAGAGACGTGAGGAAAGAAAAGGCTTGAGATGAGAGCTTTTTTAGGTGAGAGAGGCCAGGCGAATATGAGGAGTTTTTCCGGGGGTTGAGAGAGACGTGAGGAAGGAAAGGGCTTGAGATCAGGGCTTTTTTAGGTGAGAGAGGGCAGGCGGATATGAGGAGTTCTTCCGAGGGTTGAGAGAGACGCTGGGAAGGAAAAGGTCTGAGGTGAGAGCTTTTCTTAACTGAGAGGGAAAGTAAGTCAGTTATTGAGCGGGCAATGGAGGTTATGTTATGGCAATGTTGGAAGTGAAGGATCTTCACGTACATTACGGAGTGATAGAGGCAATCAAGGGGATCAGTTTTGAGGTAGAGCAGGGCGAGGTTATTGCTTTGATCGGCGCTAACGGGGCGGGTAAAACTACTACGCTGCATACGGTTACGGGGCTGATCAAACCTACCAGCGGCAGTATTATTTTTGAGGGAAAAGATATTACGAAGACACCGGGATATAAGATCGTTCCTATGGGAATGGCGCATGTGCCGGAGGGAAGGCGTGTGTTTGCGCAATTGTCGGTTTATGATAATCTGCTGATGGGAGCTTACACGCGGAAAGATAAAGAAGAAATCAAGAATAACCTGCAGATGGTGTATGAGCGTTTTCCCAGATTAGAGGAGCGTAAAACGCAGCTGGCCGGAACTTTGAGCGGCGGTGAGCAGCAGATGCTCGCCATGGGTCGTGCACTGATGAGCCAGCCCAGTATTATTTTGATGGATGAGCCGTCCATGGGGCTTTCGCCGATTTTTGTGAATGAGATTTTTAATATCATCAAACAGGTCAGCGAATCCGGTACGACCGTACTTCTTGTGGAGCAGAATGCAAAAAAGGCACTGTCCATTGCAGATCGTGCCTATGTCCTTGAAACAGGAACCATCTCGTTGTCTGGAAATGCGGATGAGCTGATGAACGATGAGGCTGTGAAGAAGGCTTATCTGGGGGAGTAGCATAATAAGTATGGTATATCATAGCTTTCCTGATGTTCGGACAGATCAGGAGGGAAAAGAGGCATATCATGAAAAACAGACTGATTTTATATATTGCCATGTCTTTGGATGGATATATTGCTGAAAAAGATGGCAATATTAATTTTTTAGATGAGACACCAGGTCCTTCGCCGGATCTTGGGTATGTGTTTTATATTAAAAATGGTTGATTATCTCAAAAGAGCCTTGATATGCCGCCCGGAACCTTGCAAGGCCAAACAACAGCACACAGTATTGAGAAAGAATAAATGAAAACTGAATACGACGCAGACGCGGCGTTTCTCTATCCCTAACCGGGAGAAAGGAACGCCGCTTTTTTTGCTCTCATGTGACCTTAAAGGCAAAGGGACTGAACGCCAGCTGTCAGCAGACCAAACACAAGGACAGGGAGGTATCGTTATGAAGCCGAAAATCAAGAAGCTGCTTATTTACAGGAGGACGCAGACCATGAATAAAGGTATTAGTAAAGAAATGGAGATACGGGAGGTTATGAAGTGGCAGCTATTTATAGCCGGGGCGGTTGACGCTGATATTAGGGGGACAGAAAGTTATACACATTTCCGCCAATGCCGACTACTACGGAATCCTCCTAATTCTTATATCTATCCGACATAAGAATTATGAATTTTTTCTTAATACTACTGTGGTAGTGTTGACAGCCCGATGAGAAAGACTTAATGTATAACCATACACATACTACTGCGGTCTTATGGAAAGGAGGATCAAAATGGATATTAAACTTTTCGATTCAGAATTAAAAGTAATGTGTGTGCTTTGGAGTGAGGGCGACACCACGGCAAAACATATATCTGATGTTCTGAAAAAAGAAATCGGCTGGAACATGAATACTACCTACACACTGATAAAAAGATGCATCAAAAAAGGAGCGATTGAACGTTCCGAACCGAATTTCATGTGCCATGCCCTGATTCCCAAAGAAGAAGTACAGGAAGCAGAAACAAATGAATTGATTGACAAGATTTATGACGGTTCGGTTGACAAACTGTTTGCAGCCCTGTTAGGCAGGAAAAAACTCTCTGCGGAACAGATTCAGAAGCTCAAACAGATTGTGGAAGATTTGGAATGAGGTGATGCAAATGAATTTACTGCAAATGAGCTTTTCGGGGGCTGTTTTCATTACTGCGGTAGTGATGATCCGTGCGGCAGCAATCAATAAACTGCCGAAAAAGACTTTTCTTGTTTTATGGGAATTGGTGATGTTAAGACTGCTTATCCCGTTTTCGATTCCATCAATGTTCAGTATTTATACACTGGTAACCCACAGTATATCTTCTACAACATTGCCGGAAACAGAAGCAGGTTTCAACTTTCCCGCCATACAAGGGCAATTTGTTACAACACGGGGAATGGAACAGCCGGCGGTGGACATTGCATCATCTGTTTTCGTGTGGTGTATTGTATGGTGCGCAGGAATGATACTTTCTGCATTATTTTTCGCAGTTTCTTATCTGCGTTGTCTGATTGAATTCCGGACAGCTTTGCCGGTCCGCAACCATGATATAGAAAAGTGGCTGGTGGAACACCCATTGAAACGCCCGATTTCGGTAAGGCAATCAGATAGGATTTCCGCCCCATTAACTTATGGCATTTTCCGTCCTGTCATTTTAATGCCGAAAAAAATGGACTGGAAAAACGAAACACAACTGCAATATGTTCTATCACATGAGTATGTGCATATTTATCGCTATGATACTGTCACAAAGCTGATTGCGACACTTGCCCTTTGTATTCACTGGTTCAACCCCTTTGTGTGGGTGATGTATGTCCTTTTTAACCGTGATATAGAACTGGCTTGTGATGAAAGCGTTATACGGCAATTTGGAGAAAAATCTAAATCAGCCTATTCGATGATGCTGATCAACATGGAAGCAGCGAAAAGCGGGCTATTGCCATTTTGTAACAACTTTAGTAAAAATGCTATTGAAGAAAGGATTACAGCGGTTATGAAAATTAAAAAAACTTCACTGCTTGCAATTTGTATTGCTGCGATACTCATTGTTGGTGTAACTACTACTTTTGCGACTTCCGCAGCAGGCAGCAGCAGAGAAAAAAATGCTGATACACTTACTGTCGGTGAATACAATGCTGCACATTTGGACGTTGTGGACGGGTTACAAAATATCTTACAAGACAAAACGAAAGAACAGTTACAGAATAATTTATTCATGCAGGAAGCAATTCAGGCTGAAATCGAAAAACTTAATGAGCGATGGAATACAGATAAACTGCAAGAAAATATACAGCAGGAACAGGAGCGCCGGGAGTATCCTAATGGCACAGAGGAAGATTACCGTTCCTTATTGGATTTGAAAACAGCCGATTACCAAAGTCGGTCAGTTGCAGATTTTAACATGGATTTACTGGAATGGGCAAATGAAAGTTATGAACGAATGGAACGGATCAATGTTGATACTGCCCAACAGGATTTTTCCGTGAACCTGGACAGTGACGAGCTTTCTTTTGTAGCATTAACCACATGGCTTTCCGGAGTGGAAAATGGAAAATATGTGCAAAGTATTAACACGGGGCGGAAAGAGGAAGACCCTATCCATAATCAATATCTTCCGTCAAAAACAGCGGAAGAAAATGGATACGGTGCATGGTGTGATTTGTTCTACTCATTTTCCTATCATATAGCAGACAAAAAGATGCTTACTGTTGGAGAACGTGACTATTGTATCGGCAATATGATGAGTGAGATACAAGATTTTTGGAACAGAACAGATATTGAAGAAATGTTAAGTATGACAAAAGATGATATTGTAAGTAAACTGAAAGAAATTGCAACAAAATACAGTAACAATAGCATAACAATTATAATTCGTGAAGATTCTGTAAGTTTTGAAAAAATGGACGAACGAA
>CAJUJP010000008.1 GCA_910586615.1 uncultured Lachnospiraceae bacterium | reverse complement strand
GTGTCAAAAGGTGCTTACGAAAGGCTGAGAAGGCAGATTACACAAAATATTCGTTTGTGTCGGCTCTGTCGAATGGATTTTCTAAATATTCCGGCAAGGTAATGGCAAGCGGACGCAACCGCCCTTTACTCGCCATCCAGGCTCGGGACGGGCTTTTGCGGGCATCCATGCCCGCAAATTGCTACATGCTGAACGGAATATTAAGAAAATCTCAATCTCCTGAGCAAGACAGCTTCACGAACATATTTGTGCAATTTGCCTATGTAAAGTTGACAGAGTACCTTTTGACACCCTAATCTTATAAGAACTAAAAATGAGGTATAGAAATGTAAATACGAGTATACCGGTTCGGATCTGCTTTATACAGTTTTTATCTGTATTGATTAATAATTATATAGGAAGGTAAAATATTTTAATTTTATATGATATATTTTTGCATTTGATATATCGCACAATTAATTATACAGTTATTTAAAATATTATACACAAATATAAAAAATAAGAATTGACAGAAAATCTTAATTGCTGTACATTATACATTATAAGGTGCTGGTTTTGGAGTGTAAAAGTATAAAGTTTGCACAAATGCAAATTTTTTAGTTGAATTATTTCAATAAAATTTATACATTATTTCATTCCTAAACTAATTTACAATATAATAAAACAGGAGGTATAAATGAAGAAGAGAACTGGTAAAAAGATTTTGTGTGCTGTGCTTGCAGCGAGTATGATTCTTGGCAATGTCGGGCTTCCTCAGGGAATGAAACAGGTTCATGCAGAAGAGACCGATATTGACAGTATCATAAGCGGAAAGACACAGGTTACCGATACAGAAATCGCAAATCTGTATCGTAAGATGTCTTATACGCCTCAGTCTGTGCATGATCCGTCTGTGATCAAAGAAGGCAAAAACTGGTATGTGTTTGGATCACACAGAGCCGTGGCAAAGACAAGTGACCTGCAGAATTGGGAATCTGTTGATATTAATGGACTTTTTGGGGATGGAAATGGTAATATCCTTACTCCGGACAATGCTTTTGTCAACAGTTTATACAAAGGAACTATTCAGGTCGGTGAAAATGTTCAGACGGCTGCCAAGGCATCTGTAAAAGACTTAGAAAACGACATGTCAGAAGAGATTGATACAGACGAATCGGAAGACGAATCAGATAGTGAAAATGAATCGGATACCGAAAACGAATCTGACACTGAAAACGAATCGGATACCGAAAACGAATCGGATACCGAAAACGAATCTGACACTGAAAATGAATCAGATACTGGAAACGAATCAGACTCTGGAACCGGAAATGAAACAGATGCTGAAAGCGAATCCGGGAACAACTCTGAATCCGGGAATGAATCGAGCGCCGAAAATGGAGCAGGCTCCGGAGAAGAATCAGCAGCAAAACCTGAAAGTGATATGATACCGGAGACGGAACAGAGTCAGAAGACGGTATCAAATGCAGGAGCGGGATATCGTTTGTACGTAGAAGTTACAACGGAAACAGAAAACAATATTCCCGAAGAAACAACTGCCGGATCAGAAGATGCTTCGACGGACGATACAGACTCAGAACAGGAAACAACAGGGCCTGATACGGAGTCTTCAGGTACAACCGGGTCAGAAACAGAACCTTCGGATACAACAACCGAAGAGGAAACGAAACCGGATACAGATCCGTCAGATACAACGGAACCGGAAGCAGAACCGGATACGGATCCGTCAGATACCACCGAACCTTCGGAAGATCTGACCGACACCGAAACAGATCCCGAAGAAACTACGGAGGAAGATGAAGATTTATTCGGAATCAAATTAAAACAGATCAAAAATGTGAAAACGGCTGCCGACAAAACGGAAGTAAAAGCAGCTGACGGCGAAGTTACCTTTGGCAGTTTTGATGCAAATGCATGGTGCACGGCATCGGACAACTGGAAAATCTTCGAAGGCAACGGCAGTAACATGTGGGCGCCGGATATCATTTACAATACTGCTATGCAGAAGTATTGTATGTATCTGAGCTTAAACGGAGAATATCAGAATTCTGTGGTTATTCTGCTGACCGCGGATCAGATCGATGGACCTTATGCCTATCAGGGACCGGTTGTGTATTCAGGATTCTCTGCACAGGAAAATGCACCGATCAACTATCAGGAAACAGACTTAAAGTATATCATCGGAGAAGGCGCTGAACTGCCGGCACGGTATCGGAAAGTTCCGAACGTAACTGTAGACGGAAACGGAAAAATCACCGACATAACAGCCAAGAATGAATGGGCAGATTACTGGCCTCATGCCATCGATCCTGCCGTATTTTATGATGACAACGGAAAACTCTGGATGATTTACGGTTCCTGGTCAGGCGGTATCTATGCACTGGAACTGGATGAAACGACCGGACTCAGGGATTATACCGTGTCCTATGCCAGTGATTTTGATGAGAAACAGCAGAGCGTGACAAGCGATCCCTATTTCGGTAAGAAGATCGCAGGCGGCTATTATGTTTCGGGTGAAGGCCCTTACATAGAGAAAATAGGCAATTATTATTATCTGTTTATGTCCTATGGATTCTACGCCCCCAACGGCGGTTATTCCATGAGAATATTCCGTTCTGAGCATCCGGATGGTCCGTATGTGGATACCACCGGAACCAGTGCGATTTTTGAAGAATTCAAGCCAAACTTTATAGCCGATTATGCACAGGAAGTTGATCGGATCGACACAAGAGGAATGCGTCTGATGACGTATTACCAATGGGATCATATGTCGAAAGGTGAAGTTGCACAGGGGCATAATTCCGCGATTGTGGACGGTGACAGAGCGTATGTGGTTTACCATACGAAATTCAATGATGATACAGCAATCCATGAACTCCGTGTACATGAATTATTCAAGAACAAAAACGGATGGATTCTCGCATCTCCGTTTGCCTTTGCAAATGATGATAAATTAGATTATAATGCAGAACCAACAGACGTTGCAGGAGAATATGAGATCATCGTAGGCGATTATTCCAGAGGCTATGATAAGAACAGCGGCGGCGGTAATCTGGCTGGAAATTACTCAGGTCCCCTTGCAGAAATTGTAACCTGTACGCTTACTTCAGAGGGTAAGATCACGAAGGATGGACAGGAAACCGGTACATGGACGGTAGAGAGCGGGCAGGCGTACGCAACGCTTACCATTGACGGACAGGCTTACTCCGGTGTTTTTGCGGAAGTGACAAAGGATTCCGCCGGAATCAAGACAATGTGCTTTACAGGTGTGGATGAACAGACGGGCGTTACCCTCTGGGGTGCAAAGAAGCTGGGAGGCAAGGCGATCATTGCAGATAACGTGTCCAATCCTGCTTATGTAGTACCTGAAAAAGCATATGGCAGCTTTAAGCTTCCCTCCAAAGGCGGTGAGGGAGTTGACCTGTACTGGCAGTCTTCCAATGAAAGTCTGGTCGCAAATGACGGTACGATATCCGAACTGCCGGAGAACGATACAGACGTGACCTTTACCATGACAATGGTAAGCGGAGATTACTATTATCAAAAGGATTATACTATTACAATTGTGAAAAAAGACAGTCTGACGGATGGCAGATATCTGGTAGGAGAGGCATATACGAACAGCCCACTGACACTTCCGGATTTATCAAGACCGTCTATGCCCAATCCGTATTATATAGCGAATACGGCAGGCATAGAGTTTTCCGGCGGCGTCAGCATGGAATTTGATGTGAAACATACCGGTGATGTGCAGGCGCTTGGAGTCCTGTTTGCTTTTAACGGGCAGTCCGGCAAGCTGCATTTTACACAAGGCTCCTATCTGGGCTATAATGCAACGGGCGGCTGGTATGATGCAAACCTGAATAATTATAATCTTGTAAAAGATTATATCGGTGACGCAATTGCAGAAAGCGGCAAAGAGACGGCGCATGTTACCATAAACTTAAGCGGTACGGGATTTGAGGTTCTGGTAGATGACAAACTTGCATATGACCAGACAATCCGGGAAACGGATAACGGCGGCGGAACTTTAACAGACTATTCCAATGTTCTGGAATGGCTGCAGAAACAGGCGCCAACCCTGTGCATGGGATTTGGTTCATTCTGGGATGATGTAAAGGCAAATGCTGCCATCTCGAACATGAAGTTTTATGTGAATCAGGCCGATGACGCGAGTGTTGTAGACAGTGTGATTGCGGCGCTGGGTAATCAGATTCCAAAATCTACGACGAAAGATATCACACTGCCGGTTGAAGGCGGATTTGGCGCGACCATACAGTGGACAACCTCTCATCCGGACATTATTGCGGCAGACGGTAAAGTTACCATACCGGAAGAAGAGACAGAAGTAACATTGACGGCCGAGGTAACAAAAGGAGCAGTCACAAAGACAGCAACATTCAAAGTGCTTGTAAAGATTCCGGCAGCACCGTCGACATCAAAAAATGTAGTGCTGAAAAAAGATCTTCTGGAGTTAACCAGCGCGGCACAGATTGAATTGATCGAAAATCCGTTCTATGGAAAAGATCTGGACTCCCTGATCGTAGACTATGATATTACGTTTACGGAGGGTGGATACAAGACCGGTTTTGACGGAATTTTTGCTTTCTTCAATTCGGCGACAACGGGAAGGGTTTCTTTCCAGACCAATCCCTATATCTGTCTGAATGAAATGCTGCCGGCAGGGCAAGAGAATGTCTTCCTTGACATTAATCATCCTGAAAAAAATAATCTTGCAAAGGATATGAAGTTCGGGCAGGAATATAATGTCAAAATTGTAATTACCAAAACGGAATGCAGAATCTATCTGGATGGTAATCTTGTTGTAAATGCAGATGCAAATACGTTATCCGGTAATGGGGATTTTGCGGAACTGCTTGCTTACGTCGGGAAATGCGATCAATTTGCATGGGGTGTTGGAGACAAACATGCCTCTTTCTGGAGAAGCGAACTCTCCACGGTAAAGAATATAAGCATCAGCAGCAATGAATACAAAGCTGACAGTAAGGAAGAAGTTGTGCTGGCAGATGCACCGACTGTTATGGATAATCCTCTGTACGGGAAAAAGTTGGATGAAGCGGTACTTGATTTTAAAGTAAAATATGCAGAAAGTGCCTTTATGAACGGCTGGGACGGTCTGCTTGCGTTCTACCAGCCCGCAGAAGGAGCGGCAAACGGACGCGTCAGCATCCAGACAGCGCCGTATATCTGCTATAATGAGATGGAAGCTGCAGAGATCAACAAGTGGATGGATCTCAACAATCCTGATGCATTAAAGACGGCGGGTATCGAAATCCCTGTCACGAAACTGGACAGGGCGGAAACGCACCACTATTATATCCGTATTTCAGCGGATGAAGTTGTGATGGAAGTTGACGGGAATCCGGTAGAACAGGTCAAAAACGGATCTGCGGCAGTATCCTATCAGGATATTCTGGACTATATTTCCAAATGTCAGAAATTCTCGTGGGGTGTTGTTGCAAAAACGAACTGTTTCTGGGGTATGGAGAAATGTACCTTAACAGACGCTTCGGTCAAGGGCTATTATACGAAAGAATATACAGATGTAGAGGAAGATAACAAGAAAGTCACAGTAACTTTACACTATCCGGATGAAACAACCGAAACAGTGATTCTGAGAAAGAACCACAAACTGAACAAGCCGGTATCAGAAGGTGAAGATGAAACCGGGAAATATACCATCGACTGGTATACGGATGAGGCGAAAACCGTACTGTACGATTTCGAAAAAGCTGTCTCGGAAGACCTGAACCTGTATGGAAGTAAAAAATATCAGCAGGATGGTGATGAAAACAAAGTAACAGTAACGCTGCACTATCCGGACGGAACAACCAAAACAGAGACGCTGGAAAAGAACAGCAAACTGGACAAGCCATTATCTGAAGGCGAAGATGAAATCGGAAAATATACCATTGACTGGTATACGGATGAGGCGAAAACCGTATTGTATGATTTCGAAACAGTTGTCTCAGAAAATCTGGATCTGTACGGAAGTAAAAATTATCAGCCGGGCGGCAGTGATAATAAGATAACTGTAATGTTCCACTATCCTGATGGAACAGTGGAAACAAAAACAGTGGAAAAAAATACCAGACTGGAACAGCCTGTATTTGAAGGAAGCGACACAAACGGAAAATACGGAATCATCTGGTACGCAGACGAGGCAAAAACGTTATTATATGATTTTGATACAGATGTCTCAGAAGATCTTTCCCTGTATGGAAGCTACTATTATTATTGTGAAGAACCCGGAGAAGGTGATGAAGGCAGTACCGGACCGGTTAAGACCGGTATCTGGGTAGAGCGGATCGAAGATCAGGCGTACACAGGTGCAGCGATGAAACCGGCGATCACGGTTTATGACGGTACGAAGAAACTGACAGAAAAGGTCGATTATAAAGTCAGCTATTCCGACAACAAAAAGGTAAGTACTCCGGAAAAACCGGCTAAAGTCACAATTACACCTTGCGGAAATTACGAAAAAGCAAGTAAGTTTTTCATTCATTTTAATATTGTACAGAGAAAGCTTACAAAGGATAATGTGACGATCAAGTATAAGCCGGAAATGAATGTACGGCGTAACAGCAAGGGAGATCCGTTGGGGCAGACCCAGAAGATCACTCTGAAATACGGAAAGTTGACTGTTCCTGCAAAAGATTATACGGTTACTTATAAGAAGGGCGAAGAGACCGTAGAGAAGCTGACGGAAGCAGGAGTGTATCAGTTAATCATTAAGACAAAGGATACCAGCAGCTTCGACGGAGAATTAATTTATGATGTTGTTGTGACAGATAAGATTCTGACGAGTGCCCTTAAGTTCAAAGTGGCTGCACAGAATTACACCGGAAGTCCTCTGACACCGGATATTGCAGTGACATACAAGGGTAAGAGTGTTGTTCCTGCTGACAAGAAGCTGAGTGATATTTTTGATATTGAATACAGGGATAACACCAGTGCAGGCACGGCAACGGTGATCCTGACCGCGAAAGCAGACAGTGATTACTGCGGTAGTAAGACGCTGAACTTCAAGATCAACGGCACGGCAATTCAAAAAGCTGTTATGGAAGGATTCCAGTCATCAATCCCTTATACAGGAGAGGCTGTCACACAGAATATAAGCCTGAAACTGAATAAGGGAACCGCGGATGAGAGAATTCTTGAAGCGAAAGATTATGATATTGCTTATACAGCTAATATCAATGCCGGAAAGGTAACCATGACGATCACCGGTAAAGGTGAATTCAGCGGAACTGTAAAAAAGAATTTTACCATAAGCAAGATCAATCTGGCACAGCAGACAGACGGAGACGTAACAATACAGTTTGCAGAGACAGATGCCCAGCTCAAGGCGGCACAGGATAAGAGCGGTGCAAAACCTGCAGTCAAAGTAACCTGGAAAGATAAAGTTCTTGAGCAGGATAAAGACTACACCGTAACCTACAGCGGCAATAAGGCGGCAGGCGTGAACGCAAAAGTAACTGTAAAGGGAATCGGAAACTATACCGGAGTACGAAAGAATGCTCTTGCTTTTGAAATCACACCGAAAGAAATTTCAGATGCGTCCATTACAATTGCGGCCGAAGATCTGAAATATGCCGCAAACGGAAATTATAAAGCAAAGCTGAAAGTATATGATAACGGTGTGAAGTTATCTGCCGGTGAATATACTGTGGGTGCAGTCGAAAACATAACACTGGAAAAGGATGAAGCCGGAAACGATACCCACTGCGGAACGGCAACTGTACAGTTAACCGGAAAGAAGAATTATACCGGAACAGCGGCTGTAACGATCCGGATTAAAAAGGTTCTGATTTCTTCAGCAAAAGTAACCGTGAACGGTACTTACTATTATGCAAACGGAAAACCTGTATGTCCGGCAAAAGATAAGCTGACAGTTACGATCGGAAGCGGAAAAAATAAAGTCACTTTAAGTCAGGATGAATTTGTGATCGAAGGCTACAGCAACAATACCAGAAAAGGAAACGCAACACTGACCATCAGAGGCGAAGGAACTTATGGCGGAACCAAATCCGTAAAATTCAAGATCCTGCCTAAATGGATGAAGAGATCAAATTAATATTTCTATGAAAAAGGGCTGTGCACGATGTGCATGGCTCTTTTTACAATAAGCTGTCTCGCAGAGCGTGGCAGCGTTTGTTTCGGATAGCATATTCCGCCTGCGGGTTAAGGTAGCCAAATGCAGATTTCCGTGGTATACTATCGGGAAAAGGGTCTGTTGTGATCCTGTTTTAAAAAGCGGAGAAAATTCAGATTCTGTGAAGGAGGATAATACAGATATGGGAATGACAATGACGCAGAAAATTCTGGCGGCCCATGCAGGACTTGATCACGTGGAGGCCGGTCAGTTGATCGAGGCAGACTTGGATCTGGTACTGGGCAACGACATTACGAGCCCGGTTGCCATCAAGGAGATGGAGAAAATGAACGTGGACGGTGTGTTCCATAAAGACAAAATCGCCCTTGTACCGGATCATTTTGTGCCGAACAAAGATATCAAATCGGCGGAGCACTGCAAATGTGTGCGTGAATTTGCACGCCGCAACGAGATTACCAATTATTTTGAAGTGGGTGAGATGGGAATCGAGCATGCGCTGCTTCCGGAAAAAGGCCTTACTGTAGCCGGAGACGTGATCATCGGTGCAGATTCCCATACATGTACATACGGAGCGCTGGGCGCTTTCTCTACGGGTGTGGGCAGTACGGACATGGCGGCAGGCATGGCCACCGGCAAGGCGTGGTTTAAGGTTCCGTCCGCGATCAGGTTCAATCTGACCGGAAAGCCCTCCGAGTGGGTGAGCGGCAAGGATGTGATTTTACATATCATCGGTATGATCGGAGTGGACGGTGCCCTTTATAAGTCCATGGAATTTACAGGAGACGGCATAAAGAATCTGTCTATGGATGACAGATTTACCATTGCCAATATGGCGATTGAAGCAGGCGGAAAAAATGGAATCTTCCCGGTAGACGATCTGGCCCTTTCTTATATGAAAGAACACTCTGCGAAAGAGTATAAGATTTATGAGGCGGATGAGGATGCTGTTTATGATGAAGAGTACACCATCGATCTGAGCACTTTAAGACCTACGGTCGCATTTCCGCATCTGCCGGAAAATACAAAGACAATCGATGAGATCACAGAAGATATCAGAATCGATCAGGTAGTAATCGGCTCCTGTACCAATGGCAGACTGGATGACCTGCGTGTCGCGGCCAGAGTTTTACAGGGCAGACATGTGGCCGGTGGGATGAGATGTATCGTGATTCCGGCAACTCAGGCAATTTATCTGCAGGCCATGGAAGAAGGGCTTCTCAAGACGTTTATTGAGGCGGGAGCTATCGTCAGCACGCCCACCTGCGGACCTTGTCTGGGCGGTTACATGGGTATTCTTGCAGAGGGAGAACGCTGTGTATCCACTACAAACCGTAACTTTGTAGGACGGATGGGACATGTGAATTCCGAGATTTATCTGGCAAGTCCTGCTGTGGCGGCGGCAAGCGCCGTAACAGGTAAGATTTCCTGTCCCTGTCAGCTTGCATAGTGTGTCCGGCCTGTTGCGAAATGATTCGGAACGGTGAGTGATATAAGCGTTGACAATCTGAATTGATACGGCATAAATGCCATACTAAATATTATATTGTGGAGCAGATGCTTCAGAACGGAGGAGTCATGCAATCAGCAAAAGGTACTGTTTTTAAATATGGAGACAATGTGGATACGGATGTGATCATTCCCGCGCGTTATTTAAATTCTTCCGATCCCGCGGAACTGGCAGCCCATTGTATGGAAGATATTGACAAGGATTTTGTAAACAGGGTAAACAAAGGAGATATCATTGTTGCCACAAAGAATTTCGGCTGCGGTTCGTCCAGGGAACATGCGCCTATAGCCATCAAGGCGGCTGGCGTGAGTTGTGTGATCGCGGAAACTTTTGCCCGGATTTTTTATCGGAACGCTATCAATATCGGTCTTCCGATCATCGAATGCCCGGAGGCGGCAGGAGAGATTGAAGCCGGGGATGTGGTGGAAGTGAATTTTGACACCGGCATAATCACGGATGTGACGAAGAATACAACCTACAAAGGACAGGCATTCCCTGAATTCATGCAGAAGATCATTGCGGCGGAAGGTCTTGTGAATTATATCAATCAGAAATAAACAGCAGGCGGCGAAGCAGATTTCGCAATTCCACAAACAGGAATTTCCGGCGGACCGGATAGCTTTTCAGAAATAAATCTGCTATAATGGCGGTATGGTTAACAGAATAAACAACAACGATTATTATGATTATTCAAAATTGAAAATGCCCGACCCGTCGGATAAAGCGGATAACGGTGAGAAATTCAGTCTTAATTATCAGCGTGCCCAGGAAGAAAAGGAAGATAAGGACAAGAAAGATAAGACGGAAGAGACCGAAGAATCCGTCAAGATCAGTCCGCGCTCAGTGACGCAGGGGGGTGTACGGCTGGAATTATCCCGAAACGGCCAGACAGCCTCCAAAACGGAGCAGGCAGCAACAGGGCAGACATCTGCTTCCGGACAGGGACTGATGGATACGGTTCTTGCATGGGTGCGTGGCTTTGCACAGGCAGTTAAGGCTTTTCTATACAAGGTCTGGAATGATGAGGCGCAGCCGGACGTCATGCAAGATGATGCAAGCGCAGAGGATGTCGGTACGATGCCGGGGCCGGATGCCGGCAGTGATGAGAACACAGCGCAAATTGCAGCAGAACCGGAGCGGCTGACGGAAGAATATCTTGCGCAAAAGGAACTTGAGAGTCTGCAGAATCCGGAACTTGCGGCATTCAGACAGATGCAGCGTGAAGCCGCAAAAAATAAAGAAATACAGAAGTATTTAAGAAGCGGTAATCTGGAACAGGTGCTCAGTATTGTAACGGATAACGGCCGAAAGACAATGGCCAGAAATTCCAGTCTTCTGACTTATTACGACCGGACGGGAAAGATCACATCACTGAGCGCTTCCGATCAGGAACGGATTCTGCACGGGGACAGAAATGTAAAGAAGCTGTGATATTATGTGACCACCATATTTTTTCCGTTTCTTTTGCCGCAGTAAAGATTGTAGTCGGCATTGGTGATGGTTTCTTCCACAGTGTCCCCTTCTTTATGAGTGGCGATCCCCAGCGTAAGTGTGCAGTGGATCCATTTATTATTCAGTTCAAAAACATGGTTGGCCACGTTACGGCGGATATTTTCCGCAATGCGTCCGGTTTTTTCTTTTACGGATCCATTGATCAGGATCAGGATCTCCTCACCGCCCCAGCGGCACACATATCCGTTGGTGCTTACCTGCTGCTGGGTGATCTGGGCTACTTCACGCAGGACAATATCACCGAAATCATGTCCGTAAGTGTCATTGACTTTTTTAAAATTATCTATGTCGCACATGATCAGTGAAAATCCGCCGCCGGATTCAATGGCCTGGTGAAGAAAGACATCCATGCTTCTGCGGTTATACAATCCGGTCAGAGGATCAATACTGGCAAGTTTGTCAAGAATGGCATTCTGATGTTTGAGTTGTGCACTGGACAGGCGCATTTCCGAGATAAAGATCAGGGAAAACGCGATAAGAAATATGAAGGTGCAGGCGGAATTATAAATGTACATCCGCAGTTCCAGATGTGCCGGGTGCAGTTCATATACAGGTGTCGTGTAGAAAGACAGTATTTTGCAGCTGATAAAAGATGCAGTAGCAAACAGGGCTGAGCCGGTGGCGATAACCATTTTGCGGCGCTGTGTGTTCATTGTATAACATATGTAAAAACCCACAGGAATTAATGCGATGATATACTGTGCAAAACCAGACTGCCAGCCGATACAGATTGCTGCCACGAAAGAATGCAGGATGATCTCAAAATATGTGATGCAGTATACTGTCCAGAAATATTCTCTGCGGACAAGCTGTGAGCAGGACAGATAAACGAGAACACTTATACTGTTAAAGGTCAAGAGGGGAATTATCTTGAAATAGCCGAAAATTGCGGCAAGAATAACATGAACCAGTGCCACGGAATAGATGATGACACTGAATTTCTGCTTGTCTGTAATCCGGGCTTTCCCGGTCAAAATTTTCTTTGTATATGAAATGTAATGATTCATCTTCTCATTCCTTCCACTGTACAAAAATAATTTTAAATATCAGCCTATTATATAATAATTTTTTGTTCATGTAAACATTTCTGAAACAAAACACTTGTTCGGTGAATGCTTTTCTGGTATACTGTAAAACAGATGCCAGAATGCAGTAACAAATGAATCACAGGCAAAGCATTGACTATGCTGATAAGTTTAAGAGACAAGAGATTTGGAATTCTATGGACAGAGAAGCTTTTGAGCAGGCGAAATTAAAGGTACTTTTGAAACAGAATGATCCGCACGGGTTCGGAACCCTGAAAGAAAAGACGGTACATGCGGTGATGAAGCTGTATTATGAGCCGGATGAAGATTATCATGAAGTGCCTGTTGAAGGTTATATTGCGGATATTTATGATGGAAAGCGGATCGTAGAGATACAGAACGGGAATTTTAACCGCCTCAGGCCCAAACTGGCTGCATTCCTTCCACTATATCCGGTGATGGTGGTTATGCCTGTCCCGCATCGTAAATGGGTGATCTGGATGGACGAGGAGACGGGAGAGTTGTCTAAGAAGCACAAGTCTCCGGTCACGGGCAATGTATATCATGTTTTTCCTGAATTATACAAAATCAGGCAGTATTTGGGAGATCCCAATCTGTCCTTTGCCTTTCCTCTGATTGATATGGATGAGTACAGACTGCTCAACGGCTGGAGCAAGAACAGGAAAAGAGGATCCAGTCGTTATGACAGGATGCCGCTGGAACTGTTTGACGAAGTGGTGATCGAACGGATAGAGGACTTTATGCAGCTTGTACCTGCCAGTCTGGAGGAACCCTTTACGGTGAAGGATTTTGCGAAGACGGCGGGCATCCACAGAGATCTTTCCGGCAGTGTGCTGCCTCTTTTGACGCATATGCAGATTCTGGAACGGGCCGGGAAACGAGGAAGAGAGTATTTGTATGAGGTAAGGGAACAATGAACTTGTTTCCGCTCATGTTCTCCGCTATAATTAAGGAGATGTACGAAACCACGCTACAAGTGGGATACCGCAGGCTCTGACCATGAAATGCACAGGGCGCTTAGAGGATGATTATGAACGTAATGACAGGAATACACGGAGCAGGTATTATTATATGCTTTCTCATGGTTTTGCTGGTTTTTGTGGCGAAGCCTTCGGAACAACAGAAAATATTATTTGCAGGAACATTGTTCACGCTTCTGGATGTGATGGGCTACTATTTTGAGCTTCGCAGCAAGAGCATAGAAGTGACGCGCCTTGCAGTCAAGATGGAGTATATCGGTGCTACCATGGGGCTTTTGTGCTTCCTTTATTTTGCCTGTCTGTACAGCAATCACCTGCATGATAAAAGCATTCGGATGATCAAGGGGCTGTACACTGCCATACATATCTTTATTCTGGCACTCATTTTTACCATAGACTACAATACGCTTTATTATGAAAAAATAGAATATACGGTGGAGAACGGGATTTACCTGTGGATTTACCATCCCGGAACCTTTTATTATGTATGGATCGTATCCTCTACAATATTGGGAATTTTGATTGCACTGATCATGATACAGTCTGTTTTGGAACACAAGGGTGAGAAGCGGCCCGAACTGCTGCTGATCTTCGGAGCATCGCTGATTCCCGTCGGATTGTGGGGCATGAAGGTGCTGGGGATGCTGGGCCATTATGATTCTTATCCGATCTCCATGTTGATTACGGAATCCTTTCTTGTATTTGTCATGTACCGTTACCGTCTGTTTGATGCGGTGGAGAATGCCAAGGACAGGGTGCTGGATGAAATCAGGGAAGGTATTCTGGTGACGGATGACTCTGATCATATCATTTACTACAACCACGAGGCGGGCAGGATGTTCCCGGATGTAGACTGGAATGATAAGCAGACGGTGGCGGAACAGGTATTTCAGTTTATGGAAGCCCGTCCGGAAGGTTTTTTCCTTAAGAACAGTTTTTATAAGTGGCAGAGAAGTGAGATCTATGATGACAATAGCCGCAAGGCCGGTATTCTCTACCGTATAGCTGATTCTACAGATAATTATCTCTACACGAAACGGTTGATCGAACTGAAGGAAGAGGCGGAACGGGCAAATGAGGCAAAGAGCTCCTTTCTTGCGCGTATGTCCCATGAGATCAGAACCCCAATCAACGCGGTGCTGGGAATGAACGAGATGATCCTTCGGGAAACGGAGTCGGACAATATCAGGGAGTACGCCGTCAATATACATAGTGCGGGAAAGATGCTGCTTTCTATCATCAACGATATTCTGGATCTTTCCAAGATCGAATCCAGTAAAATGGAGATTACCGGAACAGATTACGATTTGGGCAGTCTCTTGACGGATATTGAAAATATGATATCCATGCGGGCGGAGGAGCAGAATCTGAATTTCAGGATCGAGGCAAAGGAAAGTCTTCCCCGTATCCTGCATGGAGACGAGAAGCGTATCAAACAATGTATTACCAATTTGTTGACCAACTCAGTCAAATACACAAAAGAAGGAACGGTCACATTACAGATTGATTTTTCCGTTTCGGAAACACCGGATGAAGAGGACAATACGATTCAGCTTCGTGTGACGGTATCAGATACAGGCATCGGGATCAGAGAAGAAGAGATCCATATGCTTTTTGACCCGTTTACAAGGCTGGATCAGATGAAGAACAGGAGCGTTGAAGGTACCGGGCTCGGACTCAGCATTACCAAGCGGCTGATCGGTATGATGGGTGGAGATCTGACGGTGGAAAGTACCTATGGCAAAGGAAGTACTTTTTCCTTTGTGCTTCCGCAGAAGATCGTGGACGGCGAACCGCTGGGAGATTTCCGGTCCGGGGCGGTTGACATGAGCGAACTGGAACGAAACAGCAGACGTACATTTACCGCGCCTCATGCAGCGGTGCTGGCGGTGGATGACAACAGAGTCAATATCACGGTAGTGAAAGGCTTGCTTAAGAGACTTAAAGTCCGGTTCGATTCTGCTCTGAGCGGACAGGAATGTCTGGATAAGGTCAGGCAGAAGCATTATGATATAATTCTGCTGGATCATATGATGCCGGAGATGGACGGCATTGAGACGCTGCGGCGTATGCGTCAGATGCAAGAGTACCGGATGAACCCGCCAGTGGTAATCGCGCTGACCGCAAATGCTATTGTGGGAGCGAAGGAAGAATATCTGAGGGAAGGTTTCCGGGATTATCTCTCGAAACCCATTGATTTTATGAAAATGGAAGAAATGATCTGCCTGTATCTGCCGGAGGAAATGATCGAATATACGGAGTCCTGACTGGCGTTTTAAGATCACTGTACTGCGTAAACAAGCTTTTCAATATACTAAATATATGTTAGAATATGATTCGGCGCAAAGCCGGTTAAATTAAGAGGGATGACCACATGGCAAAAACAAATTCTGCAAATAATTACGATGCTTCCAGCATTACTGTGCTGGAAGGGCTTGAGGCGGTCCGTGTCAGGCCGGGAATGTATATCGGAAGTGTTTCTACGAAGGGATTAAACCATCTGATCTACGAGATCATGGACAATGCGGTGGACGAGCATCTGGCGGGATTTTGTTCTACCATAAAGGTGACACTGGAGGCAGACGGCTCGGCTACGGTATCGGATAACGGGCGTGGTATTCCGGTGGGAATGCATGAGAAAGGCATCAGTGCGGAACGACTTGTTTTTACTACACTTCATGCCGGCGGTAAATTTGACAATGATGCCTACAAAACCAGCGGTGGTCTGCACGGCGTGGGTTCTTCCGTAGTAAATGCGCTTTCCGCCCATATGAGCGTGACAGTCAGGACAGGCGGGTTTATTTATGAAGATCGTTATGAGAGAGGGATTCCCGTGATGGAACTGGATAACGGGCTTCTTCCTGTGGTGGGTAAGACGAAGGAAACCGGAACGACTATCAATTTTCTTCCGGATGATACGATCTTTGACAGGACAAGGTTTAAAGAAGATGAAGTTAAGAGCCGTCTTCATGAGACCGCTTATCTCAATCCTGAGCTGACTATAATTTATGAAGATAAAAGAAAAGAAGAAACCGAACATATCGAGTATCATGAACCGGAAGGAATCGTTGGCTTTATCAAGGATATGAACAAATCCAAGGAAGCCATACATGATGTGATCTATTATAAAGGCGAATCCGAAGGTATTACGGTGGAGGCGGCATTCCAGTATGTGAATGAATTCCATGAAAATGTGCTGGGATTCTGTAACAACATATATAATGCCGAGGGCGGCACCCATCTGACAGGTTTCAAAACCATGTTCACCAACGTGATCAATACCTATGCCAGAGGGCTTAATATCCTGAAAGAAAAGGATGTTAATTTTACCGGTGCAGATGTGAGAAACGGTATGACTGCCGTGATCTCCATTAAGCATCCTGACCCCAGATTTGAAGGGCAGACGAAGACCAAGCTGGATAATCAGGATGCTGCGAAAATTGTGAGCAAAGTAACGGGTGACGAGATCGTAAGATTTTTTGACCGGAACATTGAGACATTAAAAAGTATTATCGGCTGCGCGGAGAAAGCGGCCAAGATCCGCAAGACAGAGGAGAAGGCGAAGACGAATATGCTGTCAAAGCAGAAATTTTCCTTTGATTCCAACGGTAAACTAGCCAACTGCGAGTCAAGGGACGCCTCTAAGTGTGAGATCTTTATTGTGGAGGGGGATTCTGCAGGAGGCAGCGCCAAAATGGCACGCAACCGGATGTTTCAGGCGATCCTCCCCATCCGCGGTAAAATTTTAAATGTGGAGAAGGCAAGCATTGACAAGATACTGGCAAATGCCGAGATCAAAACGATGATCAATGCATTTGGCTGTGGCTTTTCCGAAGGATACGGCAATGATTTCGATATCAGTAAGCTGCGCTATGATAAAATCATCATTATGGCCGATGCGGATGTGGACGGGGCACATATTTCAACTCTGCTTCTGACATTGTTCTATCGGTTTATGCCGGAACTGATCTACGAGGGACATGTATATATAGCCATGCCTCCGCTTTATAAGGCTATGCCTTCCAAGGGACAGGAAGAATATCTTTATGATGATAAAGCGTTGGAGAAGTACCGTAAGAGACATAAGGGGCCGTTTACTTTACAACGGTACAAAGGTCTCGGAGAGATGGATGCGGGTCAGTTATGGGAGACGACCCTTGACCCGGATACGAGAATGCTGAAATTAGTAGAGATAGAAGATGCGCGAATGGCATCGGAAGTGACAGAACTTCTGATGGGAACAGAAGTTCCGCCGCGTAAAGAGTTTATATACCGGCATGCCCAGGATGCGGAACTGGATGTGTAAGAAAAGTTAATTTGCAAAGCAAATTAACTTTGCGAGATTCGCTTCGCGAACTCGGATAAGCAGAAAAACTTTCTAGTTTGATTTGCAAAGCAAATTAACTTTGCGAGATTCGCTTCGCGAACTCGGATAAGTGGAGAGAAAAAGAAATGAGTGTAAATGACAGGATCATCAAAACGGAATATTCCGAGGTAATGCAGAAATCTTACATAGATTATGCCATGAGTGTTATCATTGCACGTGCACTGCCGGATGTGCGGGACGGATTGAAGCCGGTACAGAGAAGAACTCTTTATGATATGTATGAACTCGGTATACGCTACGACAGACCCTATCGTAAATCGGCTCGTATCGTGGGAGATACCATGGGTAAATACCATCCCCACGGTGACAGTTCCATCTATGAAGCGCTTGTGGTAATGGCTCAGGATTTTAAGAAGGAAGTGCCCCTGATTGACGGCCATGGCAATTTCGGCAATATTGAGGGTGACGGTGCGGCAGCAATGCGTTATACGGAAGCACGTCTGGCGCAGATCACGCAGGAGGCTTTTTTGTCTGATCTGGACAAAGACGTGGTGGATTTTCTGCCCAACTTCGATGAGACGGAGAAAGAACCAGGCGTTCTGCCCGTCAAGATTCCCAACTTGCTGGTGAACGGATCCGAGGGTATCGCGGTTGGTATGGCAACCAGCACACCGCCGCATAATCTTGCAGAAGTGATCGAAGCCACAAAAGCATATATGCTGGATGAGAACATTACTACAAGAGAACTTATGCGTTATGTGAAAGGACCGGATTTTCCCACTGGCGGCATCGTAATCAATGAAGATGAACTGCCGGATATTTATGAAACAGGAACGGGTAAGATCAAGATCCGGGGGAAAGTGGAGGTTGAGAAAGCCAAGGGCGGCAAGACCAATCTGGTAATCACGGAGATTCCTTACACCATGATCGGTGCAAATATCGGCAAATTCCTGATGGATGTGGCAGCGCTGGCAGAGACGAAGAAGACTCAGGATATTGTGGATATCACCAATCAGTCTTCCAAAGAAGGTATCCGTATCGTGATAGAACTGCGCAAGGACGCAGACGTAGAGAATTTCAAGAATATGCTCTATAAAAAGACCCGTCTGGAAGATACCTTCGGTGTAAATATGCTGGCAATTGTGGATGGCAGGCCGGAAACCATGGGGTTAAAGCAGATCATACAGGAAAGCGTAAAGTTCCAGTATGAGGTTGCCACCAGAAAGTATACCAATCTTCTGGCCAGGGAACTGGAACGTAAGGAAATCCAGGAAGGCCTGATCAAAGCGTGCAACGTGATCGATCTGATCATTGAGATCCTGCGTGGTTCCAAAGACCGGGCTATGGCAAAGGCATGTCTTATCGAAGGCAGGATTGACGGCATCAAGTTTAAGTCCAAGGAATCCAAGATCATGGCGGCCCAGCTGATGTTTACCGAGAAGCAGGCCAATGCGATTCTGGATATGCGTCTGTATAAACTGATTGGTCTGGAAATCGAAGCATTGATCAACGAACACGAAGATACCATGGCGAATATATACCGCTATGAAGACATTCTCGCCAGAAGGGATTCCATGGCCCAGGTCATCATCAATGAACTGGACGAGATCAAAGAGAAGTATAAACGTGCCAGAAGGACACAGATCACCACCGAAAGCGAAGCAGTCTATGTGGAGAAAAAAGTGGAAGAGATGGACATTGTCTTTCTGATGGATCGTTTCGGATATGCCAGGACAATAGATACCGCCGCTTATGAGAGAAATAAAGAGGCGGCAGACAGTGAAAACAAATATGCATTTGTATGTAAAAACACAGGAAAAATATGCCTGTTTACCAATACAGGCCAGTTACATACGGTGAAGGCCATGGATCTGCCCATGGGCAAGTTCCGCGATAAAGGCGTGCCCATCGACAATGTCAGCAATTATGATTCTGCCAGAGAAAGCATCGTGTATGCTGCAAGCCAGAGCGATCTGAATCTTTACCGGGTGATTTTTGCCACCAGACAGGCCATGCTGAAGGTTGTGGACGGCGGTGAGTTTGATGTGGCGAAGCGCACTGTTGCGGCGACCAAGCTTCAAGAGGGTGATGAGGTTATAAGCGTGGTGACATACAAAGAACAGCGCAATATCGTCCTGCAGTCTGCAGAGGGATATTTCCTGCGCTTTTCAGTGGAAGAGATACCGGAGAAAAAGAAAGGCGCTGTCGGTGTACGGGGTATGAAACTGGGTGCAAAAGACAGCGTGGAAGCCGTTTACTATACCCGCACCGCAGTGGAACAGACCATAGAGTACGGCGGAAAAGAACTGGAACTGAACAAATTGAAGCTGGGCAAACGGGACAGCAAAGGCGTTAAGGTTAGAATCTGAGGCTGCAGTACGAATGGATCTGACCGGTAATAGCTGGAAGCACCAGGAAAGAACAGGCAGATACTGCAGTATTGGAATCTGGAGCCGGAACGTAAAAAATGAAAGGTTTTGAGTAAGATGAGAGTCATAGCAGGAACCGCAAGAAGTCTGCGGTTAAAGACACCGGAAGGAATGGATACCAGGCCGACCACGGACAGGATCAAGGAGACATTGTTTAATATACTGCAGCCGGAGCTTCCGGATGCGGTCTTCATCGATTTATACAGCGGCAGCGGCGCTATCGGCATTGAGGCGCTCAGCAGAGGCGCGCGCCATGCTTATTTTGTGGAAAACAACAGAAATGCCCTCGCATGTATTGCAGAAAACCTGCAGTTTACAAAATTTGCGGATCGGGCAACGGTGTTAAAACAGGATGTCCTGAGCGCGCTGGCAGGTATTCATGAGAAGGAAGCAGACATTATTTTCATGGATCCACCCTATGGGGGTGATCATGTTCGACGTACTTTCGGGATTCTGACGGACATGCCTTATGTGACGGAGCAGACACTGATCGTTGCGGAGACTTCGCTGGGAGAAGATTTTTCCTGTCTTGAGCAGGCAGGATTTCGTGTTGTCAGGGAGAAATGTTATAAGACAAACAAACATATTTTCTGCCAGCGCATATAAAGGTTACAGATGTGCGCAGGAAGCTGACAGGTTTTGCATATTTTTTATCAACAATTCCGGAAAAATATGTAAAAAAAGAAAGACATTTTTACAAAAGTGATTTATGATAAATATGGAATTGCCTTGTATGAAAATATTAGTTTTTTATGAAGATAAAAATTCATAGCAATATGGAAGTTCAGATTG
This sequence comes from uncultured Lachnospiraceae bacterium, assembly GCA_910586615.1. Classification (GTDB taxonomy): domain Bacteria; phylum Bacillota; class Clostridia; order Lachnospirales; family Lachnospiraceae; genus UBA3282. The sequence goes on along the minus strand of CAJUJP010000008.1, from coordinate 87,816 downwards.
ACAACTCCATATGCGGAAGATTTTTCCCAAACTCAAAGGTTGGGCAGGAATGGGGGTTCTATGAAGGCAGCAATATATCCCGGAAGTTTTGACCCGGTAACGTTTGGACATTTAGACATTATCAAAAGAGCAGCTCAGATTTTTGATGAATTAACAGTCAGTGTATTGAATAATAAAACAAAGACTCCATTGTTTTCTGTGGAAGAACGTGTTAAGATGTTAGAAGAGGCGACGAGAGATCTTCCGAATGTCAGGATAGAGTCTTTCAGTGGTCTGTTAATTGATTATGCCAGGGATAAGAATATTCATGTGGCGATCAGAGGACTTCGCGCTTTTACAGATTTTGAGTATGAACTGCAGATCGCGCAGACAAACAGAAAATTTTCCGGTGGTGATCTGGATACGATGTTTCTGACGACGAGTCTGGAATATGCATATCTCAGTTCCTCAACGGTGAAAGAGGTTGCCAGTTTCAACGGAGATATTTCTCAATGTGTACCGGAGTTTGTCGGTAAATTGATCTATCAAAAATATGGTTATGACAGATAGGAGTAAAGATGAGCAGTAGAATCGAACAACTGATCGATGAAATTGAAGATTATATTGACGGCTGTAAGTACCAGCCCTTATCCAAGACGAATATTATTGTTAATAAGGAAGAGATCGATGAACTTCTGCGTGAACTTCGTATGAAAACGCCTGATGAGATCAAACGCTACCAGAAAATCATCAGCAATAAAGAGGCAATCCTGAATGATGCGAGAACGAAGGCCGAGGCACTGATCAAGGATGCGACCGTTCAGACGACGGAGCTGATCAACGAGCACGAGATTATGCAGCAGGCATATGCACAGGCCAATGAAGTGGTCAGAATGGCGACAATGCAGGCCAATGAGATTCTCAGCAATGCTACCGTAGAAGCCAATGGTGTCAGAACATCAGCCATGCAGTATCTGGATGACATGCTTGCAAATCTTGAGAGCGCAATGACTGCAACTCTGGCGACGACAACGGAGCATTATGAGAGTTTTTATAATACAATCAACAGCTATAATGAAACTGTCAAGGCTAACCGCGCTGAACTGCGTCCGGTGCAGGTGGAACAGCTTCTCAAGGAAGTGGAAGGAGAAGGGCCGGCGGAACTTGATCTGATGTAATATATGCATTCAGCCTCATGCTGTTTTGCGGGTTATGAGCCGGTTTCTTCGGAAGCCGGCTTGTTTATTAACATATCGGAATATTTTGGCAGACTGCTGCGGGAAATGAATATAAGATATTTATAAAAAGGAAGTTTTCATTTTGACATATCATAAAATCGAGAAAATATCCAGTTTACTTACATACAGAAAGAGGGATATCATACGAAGTTCTGCCGGAATGGCGGGACGTATGTTTTTCCTTGCTTTCAAAGCGGGGTTTATCTTTATCACTATGATTCTGACGGGATTTTTATACAGCCTGTTGATTCCGGTTGTGACCGTGTACGCGGAAGAAGCCGATGGCAGTTTGAAAACCGTTCAGGAACAGGATACGGGCGAGACGAGTGATGCGGGAACGGAATCCGGCATCGAGTCAGATCCTGACGAATCAGAAGATCAGATCATTGTGGTTATAGATCCGGGACATGGCGGCGAGAATCTGGGTGGTGAATATGAAGATTATACCGAAAAGGAAATGACCATGATCGTGGCCAATGCCATGAAAGAAGAACTGGAAAAGTACGATGGCATTACCGTTTATCTGACCCGCAGCGGAGATGAAGAATTATCCCTGGATGAGCGCTGTGCCTATGCTGAGAGTGTGGGTGCGGATTTTATGTTTTGCCTTCATTTCAATCTCTCCGAACATCACACGCTGTTTGGAGCGGAGTGCTGGATTTCGGCATTTGGAGAAAATTACAGCAAAGGCTACAGCTTTGCCAGTGTGGAGATTGATATGCTTCAGGATCTTGGGCTTTATTCCAGAGGCATCAAGACACGGCTGAACGGAGAAGGAATCGACTATTATGGGATCATACGCCATTCTACGGAACGGAATATTCCCTGTGTGCTGATAGAACACTGTCATCTGGATCAGGAGAACGATAAACCCTTTTATGATCATGATGAGAAACTGAAGGCGTTCGGAAAACTGGATGCCACGGCTGCTGCAAAATATTTTCAGCTCCGGTCAGAGGAACTGGATGTGGATTACAGCAATTACCAGAACGTGTATGTGGAGACACCGGGTTTCGTGATGGCACCCGACAGTACGGAACCGGATATCTGTATGATCGAAGTGGTGGATCAGAACATGGAAACCGGAGAAGTAACCGTGGAAGTGTCTGCCGCGGATTATGACAGCGGTATGCTTTATTATACTTACAGTTACGACAATGGAGAGCATTTTTCTGAGTTGCAGAGATGGCCGGATAAATCCAGAGATACCTTTACTTTCACGATGCAGGTTCCGCCACGGATTCTTCCGCAGATCGTGGTGAATGGCTATAACGGTTATGACCTGTACACCACCAGTAATATGATTTCCCTGCCCTCCATGGATTACAGGACAGAGGAAGAGCTTGCCGCGGAACAGGCGGCGAAAGAGGCGCTGGAAAGTGTGTCCAAAAGTTTGGAATCCGCAAAGAAGCAGAAAAAAACCATTACTGTCAGCCGGCGGCCGGTGAAGGACGACGAGGAAGAAGATCAGGAAGTTTCCCTGAAAGATTTCTTTACGATCTGTATCGTATGTGCGCTTCTGGTACTGGGCATGACGATTTCAATGATACTGATCCTGCGCGGCAGGAAAAAAGGACGGCGGAGAAGGAAACGGCGGAGATACAGGTAAAATATACAGGTAAATATACAGGTGCACCCGAAAGCTTGTGGACTTGGCCAAAGGAACGTCGTAAGCCCTTGGGGCGAGGCAGGTCAATATATGTACAGTACAAAATAGCACACTGCTGTAACAGCCGTCTGAATCACCTTATGGAAAATATACGGACGCACAGACAGATCCGTTTGACGGATCATGCTGTATGTCTGTGCAATACAGGAAAATCCACCGAAAGGCAGAAGAATCAGTATCGGGTAAAAAAGAGACTGACCAGAATAGTCAATCCCGCTTGTTATTTCCAGGATGCACCGGTATACGTTCAACAGAGCCTCATTGGAGTGGCGAAAAGGCACAAACACAATATTAAGCAGGTTAAAAAACACCATATATCCGCCTAATTTTGCAATTCCCAGAAGTCCCGATAAAACAGAAGCATCGACGGCGGCAAGGAGAGGCATAGGTGTGTGCTGTGGAGCGGATGGACACCGGACGGATGATGTCTCCTGCCCAGAAAGCCTGCATCTATGCGGTAACGGAGCCCGTAGAAGCATAACTCCATACAGCATGGGTACTCCATACATGATCAGAAGAGGCACCAGTGGTTTGTCAATGGCCAGAGTCGGAACTACGTAACTCAGAAAATAAATGGGACCGATATTATTACAGAAATAAAGAAGCCGGGAACCTTCCTCATGAGACAGCCTGCCCGATTCGCAAAGCTCGCCGACAATTCTCGCCCCCATTGGAAAACCGCATAGAAATCCCATGATAATCGTATAAGAGCCGTTTTTTGACGTGCCGAACAAACGTTGGAACAGCGGATGCAGCAGACTGACGAAACTTTCCGTCAGATCCATGCGGATCATGATACCGGAGAGGATCATGAAGGGAAGAAGAACAGGCACCATTTTCGTAAGCCACAGATTCAGTCCGGTGGAGGCATACTCCAAAGAAAGCGCCGGATAACGCAGAAGCAGAATAATCAGGTAGAGAGCCAGTGCTGTAAACAGCAAGCGGTAGAATTTGTCGATCTTGCGCATGGTGAAGGTTCCTTTCTAAAATTGCTTCGGATTTTTGAACTTGTGGAATGAATCCCGTAAACGGGCCTTACCCGTTTTGATTTATGTATATTCTTTTCTTTTGTTGATTATACGTTTATACCCTTGACGGAAATGCTGTAACTAGAAATAAGATTAGATCAGGAGACTGCATTGTTTTATGAGGCTGGATAAATTTTTGTGTGATTGTAATCTGGGTACGAGAAGTCAGGTAAAAAAGGACATCAAAGCCGGATGTGTGACGGTAAACGGCGTTATTGTACGAACCCCGGAACAACATATTCATGAAAAAGAAGATAAGATTGCATATCAGGGACAGTATTGTACCTATGAAAAGTATATTTATTACATGCTTCATAAGCCTGCGGGGGTGGTATCGGCCACCGAGGACAGACATGAGCGGACGGTGTTGGAGCTGCTGGGCGATGACCGCCGGGGAGATCTTTTTCCGGTAGGAAGGCTGGATAAGGATACAGAAGGTCTTCTGCTTATTACAAACGATGGCGTGCTGGCGCATGAATTGCTGTCTCCGGTCAAACATGTGGAAAAGGAGTACGAATGCCATCTGGCTAAACCCGTTACCGAAGAGCAGAAACTGCGGCTGGAACAGGGCCTGGATATCGGTGATCAGATACCCACAAAGCCGGCCGCGGTGCGAATATTAGAAGATAAAAAGATCACCCTGACTATCACTGAAGGGAGATTCCATCAGGTCAAGCGCATGGTACATGCGGCAGGCAACGAGGTCCTCTATCTAAAAAGATTACGCATGGGAAGCCTTCGTCTGGATCCCCGGCTTCCAAAAGGAAGTTATCGGAGACTGACGGAAGAGGAACAAGAAGACTTGCTGAAAGAAAAGACACGAAACAGATAAAGCGGCGAAATGGTAAAAACAGCGATAAGGATTGGAGAGACAAATGATAGAAGCGGTTATTTTTGATCTGGACGGTTCCATGGTGGATTCCATGTGGCTATGGAAAGCCATTGACATAGAATACCTGGGCAGATTCGGAATCACATTGCCGGAAGATCTGCAGAACTGTATTGAGGGAATGAGTTTCAGCGAGACGGCGGCTTATTTTAAGGAACGGTTCAGCCTGCCGGACGATCTGGAGACCATTAAGGCAGAGTGGAACCGTATGGCATGGGATAAATATGCCTGCGAAGTACCTGTGAAGGAAGGCGTTCGGGAGCTTTTGCAATACTGTGCGTCTCACGGCATCAAAGCGGGAATCGCTACCAGCAATTCCAGACAGCTGGTGGAAAATGTAGTCAGCGTACATGGCCTGACATCATATTTCGACTGTATCATGACCGGTTGTGATGTGGCCAGAGGTAAACCGGCTCCGGATATCTATCTGGCGGTGGCGAAGGAGCTTGATGCCGCCCCGGAGAACTGTCTTGTATTCGAGGATATTGTTCCGGGAATACAGTCCGGCAAGGCGGCAGGTATGAAAGTCTGTGCCGTATACGATCAATATTCTGAATATCAGGATGCAGAAAAGCACCGGCTTGCGGATTATTACACCTATCGGTTTCTGGAACTGATAGAAGAAGGCGTGTTAACTGGCTGTTAATCAGCTTCCCGAATGCAGCTTTATATGGGAGAAAACAGAGCCGGAATGGAGGAGCAAATGGCATTTTTACCGATTTCAAAAGAAGATATGGCGGCACAGGGGATAGAACAGCTTGATTTTGTTTATGTCATCGGGGATGCCTATGTGGATCATCCATCCTTCGGACATGCCATTATCAGCAGAGTTCTGCAGGCCCACGGGTACAGTGTGGGGATTATTTCACAGCCTGACTGGAAAGACGAGAACAGCATTACGATTCTTGGCAGGCCGCGTCTGGGATTTCTTGTCTCCGGCGGAAACATGGATTCCATGGTAAATCACTACTTTGTGTCCGGAAAACATCGTCCTTCCGATGCCTACACGCCCGGCGGCGAACCTTATAAAAGACCTGACCATGCTGTGGCAGTCTACGGCAATCTGATCCGGCGGGTATATAAGGACAGTCCTGTCATCATCGGCGGGATCGAGGCCAGTCTCCGGCGGCTGGCACACTACGATTATTGGTCTGACAGCTTTAAACGTTCCATATTGCTGGACAGTCAGGCTGACCTGATCTCATACGGCATGGGTGAAAAATCCATCGTGGAGATCGCAGACGCGCTGGCCGGCGGTATTGCGGTGAAGGATATCACGTTTATACCGGGGACGGTTTACAAGACCAAAGATATCGAAGGAATCTACGACGGCATCAGGCTTCCTGCTTATGACGAAATGAAGGCTGACCCGCGCAGATATGCGGAAAGCTTTCAGGTACAGTACTGCAATACAGACCCCTTTACCGGAAAGACTCTGATAGAAGCGTATCCGAACGGTGTCTGTGTGGTGCAGAATCCGCCCCAGCCACCGCTCACCACACAGGAAATGGACGCTGTCTATGATCTGCCTTATATGCGCACTTATCATCCCTCCTATGAACAAGCCGGCGGCGTTCCGGCAATTTCCGAGATCAAGTTTTCACTGGTCAGTAACAGAGGCTGTTTCGGCGGATGTAATTTCTGTGCACTTACGTTTCATCAGGGAAGGACAGTGCAGGTCAGAAGCCATGAATCTATCATAAGAGAAGCCGGGCTGATGATACAGGACAAAGATTTCAAAGGCTATATTCATGATGTGGGAGGCCCTACGGCGAATTTCCGGCATCCGTCCTGTAAAAAACAGATGACACAGGGAGTCTGCAAGAACAGGCAATGCCTTTTCCCGGAGCCTTGTCCCAATCTGGAAGCAGACCATTCCGACTATCTGGCGCTGCTTCGCAAACTGCGGGCGCTGCCGGGCGTTAAGAAGGTGTTTATCCGCTCTGGAATCCGGTTTGATTATTTGCTGGCCGATCCCGACGATACTTTTTTCAGGGAACTGGTAGAACATCATGTGAGCGGGCAGCTTAAAGTGGCACCGGAACATATCTCGGACACGGTACTTTCCAAATTAGGAAAACCCGGAAAGGCAGTCTACGAGCGTTTTGTAAAAAAATACTATAAAATCAACGAACAATTAGGAAAAAAGCAGTTTCTTGTGCCCTATCTGATGTCGTCCCATCCGGGTTCAACGCTTAAGGAAGCCATTGAGCTGGCAGAATATTTGAGAGATTTGGGGTATATGCCGGAACAGGTGCAGGACTTTTATCCGACGCCGTCCACAGTTTCTACGGTTATGTACTACACGGGCATTGACCCCCGGAACGGGAAGCAGGTATATGTCTGCCGCAATCCTCATGAGAAGGCAATGCAGCGGGCGCTGATCCAATACCGTAACCCGAATAATTTTGATCTGGTCAGGGAGGCGCTTATAAAAGGCGGAAGAGAAGATCTGATTGGATTTGATAAGAAATGCCTGATCAGGCCAAGAAAAATGGCAAATCAGAATCCGGGCCAGCGGGCAGATAGCAGAAACCAGCCAAAAAGCGGCGGCAATCATAAAAAACAAGGTACAATAACCAACAGTAAATCAAAAAATACAGGCAGAACGAATACCGGCAGAAAAAAGACCATCCGGAACGTGCACAGTAAGAAGAAATAATCACACCATTTTTTTCAAAGTGCAATTCATATATATCAGAAATATAGATTTTATGAAATTTCCGGCTGTAACGACAGTCCAACGGACTTGTCAATTTATAGGAATCCTGATTTATATTGATTTTTTTGTAACAAAACTGAGATTCATCCGTCTAACCAGTGAAATCACAGAAGAAGAGGTGATCATGGTGGAGAAAGCGGCGTTTGAAAAACTGTATAGAACGTACTATATGCGGGTGTACTCTTATGTGATGGCACTTGCGGGGAAGACACACATGGCAGAGGAAATCACGCAGGAAACGTTTTATAAGGCATTTACCACAAATGCGTCCTTTCGCGGGGACTCAAACGCCATGACATGGCTTTGTGCCATTGCCAGAAATCTGTTTATCGACGAAATGCGGCGGCAGTCAAAAAGCGCTGAATCCATACCGCCTGATGCAGATGCCGACAGCGGTGTTAACATTGAGCGCGAAGTGGAAGATAAGGATACTTCTTATCAGATTCATCAGGCTTTGCATGAACTGGAAGAACCTTATCGAAAGGTGTTTGAACTGCGGATTTTCGGAGAGATGTCTTTCCGGGAAATCAGTGAAATCTGCGGCAAGACAGAAAGCTGGGCAAGAGTCACATATCACCGTGCCAAATTGAAGCTTATGGAAAGGATGGATATTCATGAAACTCAGTTGTAATGTAATAAGGGATTTGATTCCGCTCTATGCGGACCAGATATGCAGCGAAGAAAGTAAGGAACTTGTTGAAGAACATCTGACAGACTGTAAAGACTGCTCTGTGATTTTGCTGCAGATGTGCAATGATGAAGTGGAGAGCAGGCTGGAAACGGAAACCGTGAATGTGCTCCGCAGGCAGGCCAGTTTCTTTAAGCAGAAATCGGCTGTGATAGGCTCCGCGATTGCCGGCGTTTTTATGATTCCGATTCTGGTATGTCTGATTGTGAACATTGCCACAGGTGCGGCCCTGGACTGGTTTTTTATTGTACTGGCTTCTCTGATCACGGCGGCATCCCTGACTGTTGTGCCGCTTATGATGCCGGATCATAAAATGCTCTGGACCTTCGGCACATTTACGGCAAGTCTGCTTTTACTGTTCGGTGTGATCTGTATTTATACGCATCAGACATGGTTTTTTATCGTATCGCCGGCGGTGTTGTGCGGATTTTCAGTATGCTTTCTTCCGTTTGTGGTTTATGCAGAACCGGTGAGATCCCGGCTTGGCAGGCATAAAGGACTGACGGTCATGGCCGTTGACACGTTTTTCTATGTATTTATGATGATCAGCATCGGATTATATACACAATCAGCTGTTTTTGGTAAGATTGCCACGGCAGTTTCCATTCCCTGTATGGTTCTTGTATGGATTCTGTTTGTGTTGATCCGCTATCCGAAATGCAACGGACTGCTGAAAGCCGGAATTTGTACATTGATTGTGGGTGTGTTTGGATTCGCCGCAGACTATTATATTGAAGGATGGATAGGCGTTGAGAAGTCGTTTCCAGTTTTCAGACCGTTTATATGGAATATAGATACGGTGGACGGCAATATAAAATGGCTTATCTTGATTTGCTGTATCATTGCGGGCATTGTTTTACTTGTTTCCGGTATGAACAGGAAGCCTGATAATCAATAACAGGAACGGAAATGGAAACATCTCAGACCTTTACAAAATGCGATTTTGGTGTAAAATAGGAATAGAAAAAGTGATATTTTTGCATAAGTGATCTGATGGACGCAGGTTTAGACGGCTTGCGTCCAAGTTATGTATGACCGCGAACAACCCTCAGGGCATTGAACATTTACTGGTGCATCAGAAAGGTAAAAGCTATGAACATTGCAATCATCACAGGCGCTTCCTCCGGTATGGGAATGGAGTTTGCAAGGCAATTAGACCGTAATTTGAGAAAAACCGACGAAATTTGGCTGCTGGCACGCAGAAGAGAGCCTATGGAGCAGCTGGCACAGACGATGCATAACAAGGCCAAAACCATTGTGATCGATATGACCAATGAAAAAGAGATGGCGCAGTTTAAGGAAGTGCTGGCAATCAGCAATCCGAAGATCACTGTTTTAGCCAACTGTGCAGGTGTGGGAAGCCATGGAGAGTTTTTTAAACAGAGCAGTGAAGATGTATCTGCAATGCTGCGGCTGAATATTATGGCGCTGACACAGATGACGAAAATCTGTCTGCCGTATATGCGCAGAGGAAGCCGGATCATCCAGTTTTCATCAGGTGCGGCATTTGTACCGCAGGCAGCATTTGCGGTCTATGCGGCAACAAAGTCTTATGTGTATTCTCTGAGCCGGGCTTTGTCCAGAGAACTTCAGGGCCGCGGCATCAGCGTGACTGCTGTGTGTCCCGGACCGGTTAATACTCCCTTTTTAGAACATGCATACGGCGACCTGTCCCGCATGGGCACACTGAAAAAGCTGACAATGGCAAAGACAGAATGTGTAGTCGCCAAAGCCATTGCGGACTGCAGGATGGGAAAATCGGTTTCTGTCTGCGGTCTGCCTGTAAAGCTGTTATATTTTGCAACCCAGAGTGTACAGAACGTGATGCAAAGGGTTATGTAGAGGGTTATTCGCAGCGGTATGAAACGGAGGAAAAATAAATGGCAATCGAACGGGTAAAAGAGTATTTCAAACAATATGACATGGAAAGCAGGATCATTGAACTGACGGAATCGAGCGCTACCGTGGAACTGGCGGCACAGGCTCTTGGCTGTGAACCGGCCCGGATCGCGAAGTCCCTTTCTTTTATGGTCAATGACCGTCCGGTTCTGGTGATCTGCGCCGGAGACGTCAAAGTGGATAATGCCAAATATAAGGCAAAATTTGAAACCAAGGCGAAGATGCTCACAGCCGAACAGGCACAAACACTGATCGGACATGCAGTGGGCGGCGTGTGTCCCTTTGGGATCAATGATGGCGTGACCGTGTATCTGGATGAATCCTTGAAAAGATTTACCACGGTATTCCCGGCCTGCGGAAGCGCTAACAGCGCCATTGAACTGACCATTCCGGAGATGGAGCAGTATTCCGGCTATGTGGAGTGGGTGGATGTCTGCAAGATACGAGAGGCATAGACAAGCAGGCTTTTCTATGGCTTGCTTGTCTATGGATTATGAGATTCCGTAGCGCGGAATCATGGAGGTTAGCTTGAAAAATAAGATCATCAAAAAAGGGTCCTACGGTTATATTAAGAATCACAAAGCGGTGGCGGCGGTCAGGACAATGATTTTTTTCTGGGTATCCATCGGTCTGTATCTAATGGGGTATGTGACCACCGGAAGCAGTAAAAACCTGCTCACTGTGGTGGCGGTGCTGGGCTGTCTTCCTGCCTGTAAAAGCATGGTAAATCTTATCCTGTTTCTGAAGGCAAGGGGCTGCAGTGAAGAACTCAGGAAGCAGGTAATGGCTTATGATGATAAGCTTACTGTCTTTTATGACCTGTATTTTACTTCCTATCAGAAAAATTATCCCGTCAGCCATATAGCGTTAAAAGGAAATGTACTTTGTGGTATTACCGAGAATGCAAACTGCGACTGCAATGAAGCCGAAAAGCACCTGGAACAGCTTCTGGCACAGGAGGGGATCAAGAATGTTACGGTTAATATTTTTTCTCAAACCGGTAAATATCTTGACCGACTAAGTCAGTTAATGGTTTCAGGAGTCGAAGAACATAAAAAACGGCAGGAAATCATTGATCTCTTATTTTCCGTTTCTATTTGAAAGAATGAAACCAGAATCGGTTCTTTGTTTCTATCAGGAAACGGTTCTGAAAGGTGTTTCTGAAGGATGTAAAATGTGACCGCAATCCGTTTTTTTGCAGCACAGCACGGAGACCATGCTGTCTGCCGGACACAAATATGCCATTAAAAATGAAATAAGGATAACGAAATGTATCAGGCTAAGATCACAGAAAAAGAGGCCGGCCAGCGGTTTGATAAATATCTTCACAGGATACTTCCGAATGCCGGGAGCAGTTTTATCTATAAGATGCTCCGTAAGAAAAATATTGTTCTGAACGATAAGAAAGCCGATGGTAGTGAGAAGATCCGTGCGGGAGACTCTGTTTCAATCTATTTCTCGGATGAAACACTGGCCAAATTCACGGGAAAAGAAGCCTCTGGAACTGCTGATAAAGGTAACATGGATTTCCGGGCGGCTTTTCATGCTGTATCAGGCGTTCACATTCTTTATGAAAACGCCCATGTTCTGCTGGTGGATAAACCGGCCGGCGTATTATCCCAGAAAGCGGCGCAGGCGGATATTTCCCTGAATGAGTGGCTGATCGGGTATCTGCTTGAAAGCGGCAGCATAACGGAGCAGGAACTTACCATATATAAGCCTTCTGTCTGCAATCGTCTGGACCGGAATACAAGCGGAATCGTGCTCTGCGCCAAATCCTTGAGAGGTGCGCAGCTGTTTGGAGAACTTTTGAAGAACAGGACGCTTCACAAATATTATCAGACCTATGTCAAAGGGCAGGTGAAGGGAGAGCATCTGATCGAGGGATATCTGCATAAAGACGAAAAGCGCAATCAGGTCTTCGTTGTCCCCATTGCAAACCAGGCACAGCAGTCCTATATCAGAACTGCATACAAACCCATCAGACAGGAGCGGGATAAAACCCTTCTGGAAGTGGAACTGATCACCGGAAAGCCCCATCAGATCCGGGCACATCTTGCCAGTATAGGGCATCCTCTTCTGGGAGATTACAAATACGGCGATCAGACGTGGAATGAGGAGTATCGTAAGAAATGTAATGTACAGTGGCAGCTTCTTCATGCCTTTAAAGTTGTTTTTCCGCATTTGGAGGAGCCTTTTGGGGATCTCAGCGGCAGAACATTTTGTGCCGGACTGCCGGAAATTTTCAATGCTGTATGTGAAAAGCAGCCTTTTACCTGATGAAAATAAAAGAAATTTATTTTTGATCTGACATAAAACAATAAGGAAATCGATATGGCAACTTGGAATTCCCGCGGACTGCGCGGATCAACATTGGAAGATCTGATCAACCGGACCAATGAAAAATATCTGGAAAACGGGCTGGCACTGATCCAGAAGGTGCCCACGCCTATTACCCCCATCAACATAGACAAGGAAAGCCGGCACATTACTCTGGCTTATTTTGACCAGAAGAGCACGGTGGACTATATCGGTGCGGTACAGGGGATTCCGGTCTGTTTTGATGCCAAAGAGTGTGCGGCGGATACTTTTGCCCTTCAGAATATTCATGAACATCAGGTGGAATTTATGGGGCAGTTTGAGAAACAGAAGGGAATCGCCTTTTTCCTGATCTATTACTCCCATAAGGATGTTTTTTATTATCTTCCCTATGAAATGCTGCGCTTTTTCTGGGACCGGGCAAAGGAAGGCGGCAGAAAGAGCTTTCGGTATGACGAGTTGAATCCAGAGTATGTACTGCCGAAGAAGCATGGTATTCTGGTTCCCTATCTTGATATGATTCAGAAAGACCTGGATGACCGGGCCGAGTGAAACCGCAAAACCGGCAGCTTAATTTGACAAATCTTTATAAGTAGGGTATAGTGTAAAAAGTTTAATTCTCTGATGCGATAGCGAATTAGCGAAGTAAAGTGAAATAGAAAATAAATCAACACGGCATGTTTCCGCTGACAAGTCTGCCTGTCCTGAGAATTGGCATTCTGTAAAGCGGAATGATAGAACTATCCGGACGTTTTGCCCCGGGCGGATATAAACACAGACAGATATATACAATAAAAAAAGAGAAACAAGATCAGAAATGAGGATGTTATGAGTAAAAAATTAGTACATACACCGGAAGGGGTCAGAGACATATACGGAAATGAAATGGCCAAAAAATCCATTGTGGAGAGGCTTTTACACGAGAAGATACGGGGATACGGCTACCGCGACATTCAGACACCCACATTCGAATTTTTTGATGTGTTTTCCAGGGAAGTGGGCACCACGCCTTCGAAGGAACTTTATAAATTCTTTGACAAAGAAGGTAATACACTTGTCCTGCGGCCGGACTTTACGCCATCCATTGCCAGATGTGCGGCAAAATATTTTATGGAAGAAAATGTGCCGATCCGGTTTTGTTACCAGGGGAATACATTCACAAACACCTCTGAACTGCAAGGCAAATTGAAGGAAGTGACTCAGATGGGGGCAGAGCTGATCGGAGACGGCTCCGTGCAGGCAGATGCAGAAATGATCGCCATGGCTATTGAGGCGCTGTATCATGCCGGACTGTCTGATTTTCAGATCAGCATAGGAAATCTGGAATATTTCAAAGGAATCTGTGCGGAGGCCGGCCTGGATGAAGAGACCGAACTGGAACTGCGGGACTATATCTCCGGCAAGAATTATTTTGGCGCTGAGGAACTGCTGGAAGGAATTCACGTAAAGCAGAAGGATAAGGAACTGCTTCTCAAAGTGAGTGATCTGTTTGGTACGGCCGCGATTCTCAAGGATGCCAGAAAAGCAGCCTCCAATGAAAGATCAAAACGCGCCATAGACCGGCTTGAGAAAGTATATCAGGTACTGTGTGATTACGGGGTGGAGAAATATGTTTCCTTTGACCTGGGCATGTTAAGCAAGTATAATTATTACACGGGCATTATTTTCAAAGGTTATACTTACGGTGTGGGCGATGCGATCCTGAAGGGCGGCCGCTATGACGGACTGCTCAGGCGTTTCGGAAAAGACACGGCGGCCATCGGATTTGTGATCGTGGTGGATGATCTGCTGTGGGCAATGGACAGACAGAATGCTGTCATTTCAGGAATAGACGATATTGTGAAGCTTTACTATTCAGATGCGGATTTCCATGACAGGCTGCATGAGGCAAGACAGATGCGCGCGGCCGGAAAAATCGTAGAACTGATACCGGTTCAGTAAGAAAACTATAAAGAATGAAAGTGTGCTTAAAAAATGAGTGAAAACAGATACCTGACATTTGCCCTGGGAAAAGGGCGTCTTGCCAGTAAAACCATGGAACTGCTGGAAGAAATCGGCATCACCTGCGAGGAAATGAAAGACAAGAGTTCCCGTAAGCTGATTTTTGTGAATGAGGAGCTGAAACTGAAGTTTTTCCTTGCAAAAGGGCCTGACGTGCCCACCTATGTGGAATACGGCGCGGCGGATATCGGCGTGGTTGGAAAAGACACCATCATGGAAGAAAACAGACGGGTCTATGAAGTACTGGATCTGGGTTACGGTAAATGCCGGATGTGCGTCTGCGGGCCGAAAAGTGCGAAAGAACTGCTGAAACATCATGAGATGATCCGGGTGGCAAGTAAGTATCCGAATATCGCCAAAGATTATTTTTACAATAAGAAGCACCAGACCGTGGATATCATCAAATTGAACGGCTCCGTGGAATTGGGTCCCATTGTGGGTCTGGCCGATGTGATCGTTGATATTGTGGAGACCGGTTCTACACTGAAAGAAAACGGGCTGGAAGTGCTGGAAGAAATCTGTCCGCTGTCGGCGCGGATGATCGTCAATCAGGTCAGTATGCAGATGGAGCCGGAGCGGATCAAGAAGCTGATCCTGGATCTGCGAAGCCACCTGTAGCGGAAGACCGTTCGACCCATACAGGCTTACGATATGCACGGGGATTAGTGTGATATCACTGACCATAAAATTGTCACAGAAAAGAGGATAAACATGCAGACAGTCAGATTAACTGCGGATACACAGAAGGATATACTTAACAGTCTGTTAAAAAGAAGTCCGAACAATTACACCGAATACGAATCGGTAGTTGCCGGAATCATTGAAAATGTTAAGACAAAGGGCGATCAGGCGGTTTTTGAATACACGAAGCAATTTGACAAATGGGAGATCAACGCAGATTCTGTCCGTGTGACGGAAGCAGAAATCGAGGAAGCCTGCAGCGTCATCGAAGAAGAGTTTATTGAAGTGATGAAAAGATCTGCGGCCAATATCGAAGAATTTCACCGCAAACAGCTGCGCAACAGCTGGATCGACACCAGACCGGACGGCACGATTCTGGGCCAGCGCATCCTTCCCATTTCTGTCTCAGGCGTTTATGTGCCCGGCGGCAAAGCGGCATATCCCAGCAGTGTGTTGATGAATGTAATTCCTGCAAAAGTTGCCGGCGTGCAGAAGATCATAATGACTACACCGGCAGGCGCAGACGGAAAAGTCAATCCCGGAACGCTTGTGGCGGCCCGGATCGCCGGTGTAGATGAGATTTATAAGGTTGGCGGCGCACAGGCCATTGCCGCCATGGCTTTCGGAACGGAGAGCATTCCCAAAGTAGATAAGATCACAGGGCCTGGCAATATCTTTGTGGCGCTGGCCAAGAAAGCCTGCTTCGGCTACGTCAGTATTGATTCCATTGCGGGCCCCAGTGAGATTCTTGTGCTTGCAGATGAGACGGCTAATCCCCGTTATGTGGCGGCGGATCTTCTTTCCCAGGCAGAGCATGACGAACTGGCCAGTGCCATTCTGATCACCACCGATGCCCGGCTTGCGGATGCGGTAAACAAGGAAATCGACGGATTTTTACAGCAGTTGTCCAGAACCGGGATCATCAGAAAATCACTGGAAAATTACGGATATATTCTGCTGGCAGATTCCATGGATGAAGCTGTTTTGGCCGCCAATGCCATTGCGTCTGAACATTTGGAGATTCTTACCAGAGATCCCTATGCCGTTATGACGAAGATTCAGAATGCGGGTGCCATATTCCTGGGCGAGTATTCTTCCGAACCGCTGGGTGATTATTATGCAGGACCTAACCACATCCTGCCCACCAACGGGACGGCAAAATTTTTCTCCCCCTTGAATGTGGATGATTTCATGAAAAAGACCAGCATCATTTCTTATTCAAGAGAAGCGTTGGAGCGTGCTCACAAGGACATTGAGCTTTTTGCCGAAAAAGAAGGTCTGACGGCACATGCCAATTCGATTCGTGTGCGGTTTCTGGAAGATTAAAGAAATTTAAAGATAGTTAGAGTAGTTAAAGAAAGAAGGTTCTATATGGAAAGAACAGCGAATATCAATCGCCGGACAAAGGAAACTGATATTAAGCTTGTACTTGGAATTGACGGTTCCGGTGTCAGCAGCGTGCATTCGGGAATCGGATTCTTTGATCATATGCTGTCAGGCTTCTCCAAACACGGCTTTTTTGATCTGGATCTGCAGGTTCAGGGCGATCTGGAAGTGGACGGCCATCATACCGTGGAAGACACCGGTATTGTGCTGGGTACGGCGATTCGGGAGGCAGTCGGCGACAAGACCGGTATCAGACGCTATGGTTCCTGTATCCTGCCTATGGATGACGCACTTTGTCTGTGTGCCATCGATCTGTGCGGCAGACCGTATTTTGCATACGACTGTACATTTCCGGTGGAACGCGTGGGCGAACTGGACACGGAACTGGTAAAAGAGTTTTTCTATGCCCTATGCTACAGTGCAGGAATGAACCTTCACATCAAAATGCTTGACGGCTGTAATGCACATCATATGATTGAGGCGATGTTTAAGGCATTCGGCCGGGCACTGGATGAAGCAGTGTCTTTTGATGAGCGTATTAAAGGTGTGCTCAGTACAAAGGGCGCGCTTTCCTGAGAAGATTCCGGCTTCTGCAATCATCTGCATGGCGGCTTTTGCAGGTCTGAAAACAAGATTATTCATATTGTTAACGATAAACGTAAATAAATACGGAAAGGTACTGTAACGTATGTTGTATAAGAAATTTATTCCATGTATTTATCTGTATAGAGGCGATGCCGTAAAAGGCTTCTCCGATCACACAATCATCGACACCAATCCGGCAGCCCTGGCGAGATATTACAGCGATAACAACGCCGATGAGCTGATCATCTATGACATGTCCGAAGGGGACATTGAACATGAAGAAGCGCTGGACATCATTAAGACCATTTGCAATGAAGCTGAAATTCCTGTAATCGGCGCCGGCAATGTGAGACGAATGGAAGATATCAAGAAGCTGATCTATGCAGGATGTAAAAAGGCCGCGTTAAACTACTCACGTCCGGATAATGTGGAGATCACGGAAGAAGTTTCGTTAAAATTCGGTAAGGACAAGATTGTGGCATGTGTTTCGGAAGCGGATACAATCGTCCGCAACGCAGATCTTCTGGAACAATATGTGGATGAAATTATTCTGGTGAAAGAAAAGGGTCTGAAAGATGCCATCAGTGTGTCTAATATTCCCCTGATCGCGTCCGTACCGGAAGTTTCGCTGGATAAAATACTGGAACTGCTGTCAAAAGATAATGTCTGCGGCATATCCGGCTATGCCATCAACCAGAATGCGAAAGAACTGCTGGCTATCAAAGCATTATGTCAGAACAATCAGATTCAGGTCAATACCTTTGAGCCGGCCATCCGCTGGGAAGAATTCAAGTTGAATTCTGACGGCCATGTGACGGTTGTCGTGCAGGACTATAAGACTGACGAGGTACTTATGGTGGCTTACATGAATGAGGAAGCCTATCATATGACTCTTAAAACCGGCAAAATGACTTATTACAGCCGAAGCCGTCAGGAATTGTGGGTAAAAGGCGGGACCAGCGGACATTATCAGTATGTGAAATCACTGACCGCCGACTGTGACAAGGATACGATCCTGGCAAAAGTTTCCCAGATCGGACCGGCATGTCACACAGGAGCGCATTCCTGCTTCTTTAACGAGATTATGGCAAAGGAATTTGAAGAGACCAATCCTCTGAAAGTATTTGAGCAGGTATTTGCCGTGATCAAAGATCGGAAAGTGCATCCGAAAGAGGGATCATACACAAACTATCTTTTTGATAAGGGAATCGACAAGATTTTGAAGAAACTTGGTGAAGAGGCCACGGAGATTGTAATAGCGGCAAAAAATCCCAATGCCAATGAAGTCAAATATGAAATTTCAGATTTTCTTTACCATATGATGGTGCTCATGGCAGAGAAAAATATTACATGGGAGGAAATCACTTCGGAACTGGCACAGAGATGAGAAGAAGCGATGAATCTATTATAGACCGAGAAATGATGAATCTATATAAACCGGCGTCAGAATTGATGCCGGTTTTCTACGTGCACCTGGGGGCGCATTTTCCCCTTTTCGTCATTTTGACGAAATTTACGTAATGGTATATTTACAAAGTAATATATCGCGCCTTTACGACCTCAAACGACTAAAATTTCATAAAAATTTCATTTTTCTATTATATTCTGGTTATTTTTAATGACAAAAAATCCTCTCGCAAGATTTCCTGCAAAAAAATTTGTCTCATTTTTTGTGTGTTAATTTCTCTGGAAAATAATAACATGTGTATTTTAATTTTGTCGTTCCGGATCCTTTATAAATAACACATGTTTTCGTCAATTTGCACAAAGTATCATGTCGGATGCAGCGTTCTTTTTTATTAAGACAAATCATAAAATGTAGCAACACAAGCTGTAACTATGGAGTGAATCAATGGATCATAAAGTTCCTTTGGAGAAAAAAATGGCTTTGGCCCAGTACATAAGGGAAGAAAATCAGGGAAACCGCATGAAAATCAGACAGCGGGAGCATATCCTGTACGGCACGGATACACAGCCTCCGCTGTATGACCGCGGAAAACTGCCGTCGGGAGAACAGGATTACGGGAATCAGACACCGGAAGACGGCATGGTTCCCGTATTTTCCATGAGTACTTTTAAATACCGCATGATTCTTGCAATTCTTTTATTTGTAGGGTTTTTGATCTGTGATACAGGTGGAGACAAGATCGGAAACTATACCACAGGAGATATCCATGCGATGATCATGACTGACACCTTTCATTTATATGACGGTGAAGGAAATGACACCATGGACGGACTGGCGGCGTTGCTTGATTTTGAGTGATAGATCCTATATACTAAGAGTTGGGATGCAAGCATCCCAACTCTAAAGAAATGCATAAAAACTGCATTCTTTTCAGTTGAGACTTTCCGGTTTATACTTACAGGATCCCATGTCCGAAGAATACATAAACGTGCATGTTCCAAATATGGAAAGATGTATAAACATGGATATTTCAAATCCGAAAAATACGTAAAACGAGGAAATACAATATATGAGAAAACTGGCTTTAAGTGATGAGATTTTAATGCAGGTGGAGAAGCCTGCACGTTATATCGGCAATGAAGTGAATTCTGTGATGAAGGATAAGGAACAGATGGCAGTGCGTTTTGCCATGTGTTTTCCGGATGTTTATGAGATCGGGATGTCCCATCTGGGAATTCAGATTATTTACAGTATGTTGAACGAATGGGAAGATGTCTGGTGTGAGAGAGTCTATTCCCCGTGGGTGGATCTGGATAAGATCATGCGTGAAAAACATATTCCGCTGTTCGGCCTGGAATCTCAGGAGCCGGTGAAAGACATGGATTTTCTCGGAATCACCATTCAGTATGAAATGTGCTATACAAATATTCTGCAGGTGCTTGACCTGGCCCAGATTCCCCTTTGTGCGGCCGAGCGGGGAGAAGATATGCCCATTGTAATCGGCGGCGGGCCATGTACCTATAACCCTGAGCCGATGGCGGAATTTTTTGACCTGTTCTATATCGGTGAAGGGGAAACACAGTACCGCAGACTCTTTGACTGGTACATCGAAAACAGGGAAAAAGGCGGATCACGGCTGGATTTTCTGCGGGGTGCAGCAAAGATTCCGGGGATCTATGTCCCCCAGTTTTACGAGGAATTGTATGATGAAGACGGCACCATACAGGGCCGGAAGAAGCTGTTTGAAGACATTCCCGACAAGATCCTGAAAGAGATTGTCATGGATGTAAGTGATACGTATTACCCGGTAAAACCGGTGGTGCCGTTTATCAAAGTGACCCAGGACCGGGTGGTTTTAGAGATCCAGCGGGGATGTATCCGAGGATGCAGATTTTGTCAGGCGGGACAGCTTTACCGCCCGGTGCGGGAACGCAGCGTGGACAAACTGAAAGAATATGCGGTAGAAATGCTTAAAAATACAGGTTATGAGGAGATTTCCTTAAGTTCTTTGAGTTCCAGCGATTATACAAGGCTGGACGAGCTTCTGGATTTTCTGATCGAAGACTGCAGCAAACGTCACACCAATATTTCCCTGCCGTCTCTGCGCATTGATGCCTTTTCGCTGGATGTGATGAGCAAAGTGCAGGATGTGAAAAAGAGCAGCCTTACCTTTGCACCAGAAGCGGGAAGCCAGAGGCTTCGGGATGTGATCAACAAAGGGCTGACCGAGGAAGTGATCCTGAAAGGCGCAGCGCTGGCCTTTGAGGGCGGATGGACAAGGGTGAAGCTCTATTTTATGCTGGGACTGCCCACGGAGACGGAGCAGGACATCAAAGGCATCGGAGATCTTTCCAATAAAATCGCGGCCACCTTTTTTGAAACCGTGCCGAAGGATAAGCGCGTGAACGGAAAAGTACAGATCGTTACCAGCACATCCTTCTTCATTCCGAAGCCCTTTACGCCCTTCCAGTGGGCGCCCATGTGTACAAAGGAAGAGTTCCTCGAAAAAGCCTATCTGACCAAACAGGGCATTATGGAACAGCTAAACCAGAAAAGCATCAAGTACAACTGGCATGAGGCGGATGTAAGCGTTCTGGAAGGCGTATTTGCCAGAGGTGACCGCAAGGTGGCAAAGGTGATTTTGGAAGCATACCGCAGAGGATGCTTATTTGATTCGTGGAGCGAGTATTTTCATAATGACGTGTGGCTGGATTGTTTCCATGACTGCGGTGTGGATATCGACTTTTATACCACAAGAGAGCGTGCGGATGACGAGATTTTCCCCTGGGATTTTCTTGACTGCGGCGTGACCAGAGAATTTCTCCTGCGGGAATGGAAAAAGGCACAGGCAGAAGCGGTTTCTCCAAACTGTAAAATCCAGTGTCAGGGATGCGGCGCCAACCGGTTTGGCGGTGGAATCTGCTTTGAGCAGTAACAAAAGAGACGCCTGATCATCCTGACAAACTGATCATCAGAAAGAACAACGGCCCGGTCTGCCTGCCCATGCAAGTGCTATAAAAAAATGCCGGCTTCGTTTATGAAATATGTTGCAAGAGGTACTATATGAAAATAAGAATCAAATTCGCCAAATATGGCACAATGAAATTTATCGGACATCTGGACGTGATGCGCTTTTTTCAGAAAGCAATCAGACGTGCAGATATCGACGTAAAATATTCCGAGGGGTTCAGCCCGCATCAGGTCATGTCCTTTGCGGCACCTTTAGGCGTTGGAATTGAGAGCACCGGAGAATACCTGGATATTGAAGTGCTTTCCATGACTTCCACAGAGTCCATGATGAAAGCGCTCAATCAGGTCATGGTGGAGGGTGTGGAAGTGTTGTCTGTCACTGTACTGCCGGAGCATGTCAAAAATGCCATGGCCAGTGTGGCGGCCGCATCCTACAGCATTCGGATGAAAGAAGGGAATTTTCCGATTGCGGATCTGGAAGGAACATTGCAGGCGTTCTACGCTCTGGAAACGATTCCTTACACAAAAGAGACGAAAAAGGGAGTGGCAGAACTGGATTTAAAACAGGGTATTTATGAAATAAGTGCCCATTCCGACGGAACAGTATATATGCTTGTAAATGCCAGCAGCAGCGGAAACATCAAGCCCGCCATGGTTTTCGAAAAATTCTGCCAGTTTGCCGGAGTGGAGATTCCGGGGGAGGCCGTTCAGGTAACGCGTTTGGAAACATATGCGGATCTGGCCCGAAGCGATGAGCCCCACCGGTTTATTCCCCTTGCCGATGCCGGATAATACATTTTCCGTAACTATTTTGAATTTCTGTTTTCACCGGACATTTGGAATGGAAAAATAGAAAAAATCAAAAAAAATTTTTCAATTATGATTGACATTCCCCCTTGTGGAAGCCTTATTGTGAGCATATCAGAGAGAGCAAAGATATGACACTGCCTTCAGATGAGAGAGATTTTAATCCGGCCGGGCCTGCATGGGATCATAAAAAGTCAGGGATCACCGGAAAGGAAATCGTCTTATGAAAATCAACGAAGTGGAACTGCAGGTCGGTATCACCAAAAAGAATATCCGTTTCTATGAGCAACAGGGATTGTTGCATCCCAAAAGAAATATGGAAAACGGATACAGGGACTATACCGGGGATGACGTGACAGAACTGAAAAAGATCAAACTGCTCCGCAAGCTTTCCCTTCCGATCGAGGAAATCCGCAGAATACAGCAAGGCAGCCTGCTTCTTGAAGACGCACTTCAAAGGCAGCTTATTGTTCTGGAACGTGAAAGAATCAATCTGCTGGAAACTTCCGGGCTGTGCCGCAGCATGATGGAAGACAGATGCCAGTATCTGAGCATTTCTCCTGATGAATATCTGAATAAGATGGTGGAAATGGAAAAGGAGGGGACGAAATTTATGAATGTGCATAAAAATGATATCATTCAAAAGAAACGCGGTTCCATCATCGCGGCAGGAATATTCATTCTTTTTATGGTGTTCCTGATCTGCGTATTTATCTGGGGTTATACGGTTGATCCAATCCCGATATGGATGCTTTGTGGTTTTATTTTGATCCCGATGGTGGTGATCGCGGCCGTGATCATAGCCTTACGACAGAGAATGAAAGAGATTGAAGGAGGAGAAGAAGATGTTGCTCGTAAATACTGATTATATTTCAGGAAAAGAACTGGAAACATTAGGAATTGTAAAGGGAAGTATCGTACAGACAAAGAATTTCGGCAAAGATTTTATGGCCGGAATCAAGACCCTGGTCGGCGGTGAGGTCACGGAATATACAGAAATGCTCAATCAGGCCAGACAGATTGCTGTAAAACGTATGGTGGACGAGGCGCAGGCCATGGGTGCCGATGCAGTCGTCAATGTAAGATATGCGTCCTCCTCGGTCATGCAAGGCGCGGCGGAAGTAATTGCATACGGAACAGCCGTGAAATATATCAGTTAATCATGACTTAGATCGAAATGGAGAGGATGTCCGCCAATAGCAATATTCAGACATCCTCTTTTTCCGTACAGGATGCTTTACTGTATGGGAATATTTGATCAATTGAACAGGAGAGATCACTATATGGAAAATAAAATAACACCAAAACATACAATTATATTCTGTGTCATCACTTTTGTGTTGACATGGTCTTTACTGGCAGTCATTCCGCTTACCGGAATGAAATACGGAGCGGGCCTTAATTCTATGCTCCTTGTATCAGCGTGCATGTTTATGCCGACGATCGGCAACATACTGACCAGACTTATAACGAAACAGGGATTCTCAGATTTTAAGCTGGCACCAAAATTCAAAGGTAACGGAAAGGATTACCTGTTTGCATATTTCGTGTTTAGCATTTTAATATATCTTGGCGTTGTAGTTTATTATCTCATCTACCGGGAACAGTTTACCCTGACAGACGGTATTATATACCAAGCTGCGGCTGGCGGAGAAAATATGCTGCTTATGCAGATTATCAATCTTGTTGTCGCTACGATCATTTCACCGGTCATTAATGTAATACCGACGCTGGGGGAAGAGATCGGATGGCGCGGATATCTGCTGTACGGGTTAAAAAATTCCTGTGGAAGCGTGAAAGCCGTTATATTTACAGGACTCATATGGGGAATCTGGCATGCACCGATGATCGCAATGGGACATAATTACGGAACAGATTATCCCGGATACCCCTTTGTCGGTATCCTGTTGATGGTTGTTTTCTGTCTGTCTATCGGCATCATCGAAAGCTACCTTACACTGCGCACAGACAGTGTTCTTCCGGCAGCAATCTGCCACAGCGCTGTCAATGGCCTGGCAGCCGTGGGAATCACGTTTGTCAATACCGCTGAATGCAATCCGCTTCTTGGTCCCACATATGCCGGAATCATTCCGCTCATTCCGACCATTTTGTACGGGGGTTATATTCTGCATCGGATCAGGAAAGAAGATTTGTAAGGAATCGTATTATATTTACACTTTTGGCATTTCCCCCGCTTTGTGCTATACTGAAAAATAAGTTCAGGTTTATTGTTCATGAACCAAAAGGTACATAAAAGGTGTGCCATACACTGCCGCAATATACCTGTGCAATTCAACGGAAGCAGGATAAACATGTCATCTAAAGGAAAGATTTTAATTTTAAAACTGAACGAAAAATTACTTTCAATGCTGATACGGGATAATCAGATTCTGTCCATACAGGTTCAGAAGCAGGATGAATATGCCGTAGGGAATATTTATGTAGGCAAGGTAAAAAATATTGCTGAGAACATCAGAGCCGCATTTGTGGATCTGGGGCAAGGCTACCTCACTTTTCTGCCCCTCACAGAAGAAAAATATGCTTATGTCATGAATAGAAAAGCAGACGGCAGACTGAAAGCCGGTGACGAGATCCCGGTGCAGATCACCAAAGAGCCCATGAAGACGAAACTGGCAGGCGTAACGACGCAGCTTTCCCTGTCGGGGCAGTATGCAGTCGTAGGGCTCAGACATTCAGAAAACAGTGACTGTGAACAAGGCTTCGTA
Organism: uncultured Lachnospiraceae bacterium; assembly: GCA_910586615.1. GTDB lineage: Bacteria > Bacillota > Clostridia > Lachnospirales > Lachnospiraceae > UBA3282. Next base: position 62,821 of record CAJUJP010000008.1, on the reverse strand, counting down.
CAAGTATCTTCCAAACTGAACAAGAAGCAGCAGATTCGTTTCCGCAGCATAGAAGGGCTTCAGCAGATTGCAGGCCGTTATCGGCTGATCGTCCGCACAAATGCAGGCGGGCTTCACGACGATACGCTTTTGGTCGAGGAGGCGGAGCAATTGTCGAAGCAGTTGGATCATATGATGCAGATTGCGGATAAACGTACCTGTTTCAGCCGCCTGTATGCAGGAAGACCCGATTATATCCATTTTATTGAAAACACCTACACGGCGGAATACGATGAAATTGTAACGGATCTTCCTGAAATCCATGAAGCCCTTCAGGCTCATCTGGGAAATCGGGATATTCCTGTCAGACTGTATGAAGATCCAATGCTGCCTCTTTATAAACTGTATGCCGTAGAAATACGGATCAAGGAGCTTTTGGACAAGAAAGTATGGTTAAAATCCGGCGGTTATCTCGTCATTGAGCCGACGGAAGCCCTTATTTCCATTGATGTCAACAGTGGAAAATGTGAACAGGGGCGAAACCAGGAGGAAACCGTCCGAAAAGTCAATACGGAGGCAGCCGAAATGATTGCCGTACAACTTCGGGCAAGGAACCTGTCTGGCATGATCCTTGTGGATTTCATCAATATGAAAGATAAAAGACAGGAACAGCAGCTTATGGAATATATGCGCAGCCTTCTGAAAAAGGACAGTGTGACTGCGGATGTGGTGGATATGACCGGGCTTGGACTTATGGAGATCACACGTAAAAAGGTGAATCCGAGCTTTCAGGAACAGTACAGGAACCGACAGGACAGCGAAGCGTAAAATACACTGTGTTAAAGAAGAGAAACAGGTAAAGCGCTGAAACGGAGTGAATTATGAAACTTTTGGGCATGGAAAAAGTAAAAGATGGAAAATATTTAAAGAATTATGAGCTGACTTATCAAAATAAAGCCGGCAGAGAAAAGAAATATGAGATTGTCAGCCGCAGTGAGATTCCCGGACCGGAGGCTATCGGGCAGCGCGTCAGCGGTGTGTCCATTGTGGCATATCACGAAGATAAAATGCTGCTTCTTCGGGAATTCCGTATGGGGGTCAACCGTTTCGTATACAATCTGTGTGCCGGCATGATCAACGAAGGGGAATCTCTGGAAGAATGCATCCAGAGAGAACTGTATGAAGAAACCGGCCTGGATGTGCAAAAAATTCGCAGCATTCTGCCGCCTTCCTTTGCGGCGGTAGCCTTTTCCGACGTGAAGACGCAGATCGCTTTTGTGGATGTAGAAGGAAACTTTGAGGATCATACATCAGAAAACGAGCAGATTACAGCGGCTTTTTACAGCAAAGAAGAGGTACGGGAACTGCTGGAAACAGAAGAGTTCAGTTCCAGGGCACAGATTGCGGCGTACTTTTTTGTGATGTCCGGCTCTGATGACTGATTAAAACGATATACAGCATTTTACAATAGACTAATATAAATTTAACGCCCAAGAGAAAAAATTTGATATATTCCATTGACAAATATCCCCAGAAAGGGTATGATGTTCGAGTATGCCGCATAGTGAGGTATAAGTATGCCCGTATATAAGAAGCCGTGACAGTGCTTATATATTCGGACATCACCGTAGCCAGCGAGTAAAATGAACTTCGGTTCATGAATAGGAGGTGCCATATGTACGCAATTATTGCAACAGGTGGAAAGCAGTACAAAGTATCTGAGGGAGACGTGATCAAAGTTGAGAAACTGAACGTTGAAGTCGGAGCTTCTGTAACATTTGACCAGGTTATAGCCGTTAGCGATAAGGAGCTGAAGGTTGCAGGCGATGTAGCGAATGCAACTGTTACCGGAACCGTTATGGATCAGGGTAAATACCGCAAAGTTATCGTATACAAGTATAAGAGAAAAACAGGCTATCACAAGAAAAATGGTCATAGACAAGCATACACTCAGATTAAGATCGATAAAATAAATGCATAGTATTTATTTGAATATTAATGCGAAGCATTAAGTTTTGGATACGGTCGTTTAAGACGAGAGTGCAGAGGTGATTGCGCTTTACCGGTTCTGAAGACAGAAGCGGCAAACGCAGTCAGGGTGTGAGATGACAAAGATCACATTTTATAAGACAACAGCAGGAGAATACAGCGGCTTTACATGTGACGGACATGCAGGATATGCCAGCTACGGTGAAGATATCGTGTGTGCATCCATTTCTGTACTGGTCATTAACGCTATTAACTCTCTGGAAGAGATAACCGGGGAGCGGATGGATGTGAAGGCTGACGGAGATACCGGAACCATCCGGTGTTATTTTGCAGACCAGCCTTTGAAGGATACTTCCAGGGTGCTTATGGATTCGCTGGTGTTGGGACTTACCCGGATTGCGAAGCAATATGGGAAGAAATACTGTAAACTGACATTTGAGGAGGTGTAATACCATGTTAAATATGAACCTTCAATTTTTTGCACATAAGAAGGGTGTTGGTTCTACCAAGAACGGTAGAGATTCCGAGTCCAAGAGATTAGGTGCGAAGAGAGCTGACGGACAATTCGTTAAAGCAGGAAATATCTTGTACAGACAGCGCGGAACCAAGATTCATCCCGGTGTTAATGTGGGAATCGGCGGAGACGATACACTGTTTGCTCTGGTTGACGGTGTGCTTCGTTTCGAGAGAAAAGGAAGAGATAAGAAACAGGCTTCCGTATATCCTGTAGAGAAATAAGACGATTGATTCGGGCTTCAGACATTTAGGTGTTTGAAGCCTTTTTCAATCATAGTCCTGATAAGGAAGCTTTAGACCGGACAAACAGGAGGAAATTATGTTCGCAGATCGTGCAAAAATCTATGTAAAAAGCGGAAAAGGCGGAGACGGACATGTATCATTCCGCAGAGAAAAATACGTGCCCAACGGCGGACCGGACGGTGGAGACGGCGGTAACGGCGGAAGCGTATATTTTGAAGTTGATGAAGGGTTAAACACGCTCACCGACTTTCGTCATATCCGTAAATACTGTGCCGGCAACGGAGAAAACGGTGGAAAACGAAACTGTGCAGGCAAAAATGGTGAAGATATCGTTATCAAAGTACCGGAAGGCACTGTGATCAAGGAGGCAGAGAGCGGACAGGTCATTACCGATATGTCCGGTGAAAACAGAAGATTCCTGCTTCTTGGCGGCGGAAAAGGCGGCAACGGCAACCAGCACTATGCCACCAGCACTATGCAGGCGCCCAGATATGCACAGCCGGGCCGTCCGGCGCAGGAACTGGAACTTTTGCTGGAACTGAAAGTGATTGCAGATGTGGGGCTTGTAGGCTTTCCCAATGTGGGAAAATCTACGTTTTTGTCCAAGGTGACCAACGCACGGCCCAAAATTGCAAACTACCATTTTACCACTTTAAACCCTAATCTGGGTGTGGTAGATCTGGAAGATGCGAAAGGATTTGTCATCGCAGACATTCCCGGTCTGATCGAAGGGGCTTCTGAAGGCGTAGGTCTGGGGCATGAATTTCTTCGTCACATAGAGCGCACGAAGCTGATTGTGCATATTGTGGATGCGGCTTCCACGGAAGGCCGGGATCCCATTGAAGATATCTATGCCATCAATAAGGAACTGGCGGCGTATAATTCGGAGATTGCCGGACGGCCGCAGATCATTGCCGCCAACAAGATTGACATGATCTATGCGGAGGATGATCCGGTGGCGAAGATCAAGGCGGAATTTGAACCGAAAGGCATCCCGGTTTACCCCATTTCGGCAATCAGCGGACAGGGACTGAGAGAATTACTGTATGATATCAATAATCAACTGGAAAAGCTGGATTCCAGTCCGGTGGTTTTTGAGCAGGAGTTCTTTCCGGAAGATCATTTTGACACGGGAAGCGAGCCCTTTACAGTGGAATATGATGAGAAAGAGGATGCCTATGTGGTAGAAGGACCAAGGATTGAAAAAATGCTGTCCTACACAAATCTTGAGTCAGAAAAGGGATTTAAATTTTTCCAGGATTTCCTGAAGGATAACGGTATTTTGGAACAGCTTGAAGCTCTTGGCATAGGAGAAGGCGATACTGTAAGAATGTACGGACTGTCCTTTGATTATTATAAATAAAATTATGATAACGAAACCTTCCGCTGTAATCTGAAAAACGACAACTAAAAATATCATGTTTCAATATAACAGAAGTATCATTTGTGCCTGCGCCTAAATCTGCAGGTTGAGCAACGATGGAGAAGTATTATGACAAGCAAACAGAGAGCTTATTTAAAGAGTCTGGCCAGCAGCTTAAATCCGATTTTTCAGATTGGAAAGGCCAGCCTGACGCCGGAATTTGTGGCATCAATTGATGAAGCGTTCAACACCAGGGAACTGCTTAAGATTGCGGTCTTAAAAAACTGCATGGACGATCCCAATGAGATCGCGCAGACCGTAGCTGAGAGAACACGATCCCAGGTCGTTCAGGTAATCGGTAAGAAGATTGTGCTGTACAGGCCGGATAAAAAGAATCCAAAGATCATTCTTCCGAAGGAGAAACCTGCCGGAAAGGCCTGATCTTAACCAATATTGAGAATACAAGCTGTATGTCGTCCAGAACATTTGATATCTGCCACAGAGAGGTTGACTTAGGAAATTGGCACTTTGCAGACAGAGTAGAACGGGATGTATTCTCATTAATTTTCTATTAAGCAGTATCGCAAGCGGGCTTACGATATGCATGGGGATTGCTATGAAAAAAACAGGAATCATGGGAGGAACTTTTAACCCGGTTCATAACGGTCATCTGACACTGGCACGGCAGGCTCTCAGGCAGTTTGCGCTGGACAACGTGCTTTTTATGCCATGCGGCGTTCCTTATATGAAGGCCGGCCAAAAAGTGGAAGACGGTCAGATTCGTGCTGAAATGACAGCGCTTGCCATTCAGGATGAGCCGCGTTTTATTCTGTCCACAATGGAGCTTGAACGTCAGGGCAATACTTACACTTATCAGACACTGGAACGTCTGAGGGCAGAGAATCCGGAAACAGAATATTATTTTATTGTAGGTGCAGACAGTCTTTTTCATATGGCACAGTGGGTATGTCCGGAGAAAATCTTTGCTGGCTGCCATATTCTGGCTGCTGTACGGGACGAAAAAACAACAGAAGACATGGAAATGCAGATTGCCCTTTTGAAACAGGAGTACGATGCGGATATTCATCTGCTGCAGACAGAGTATATGGATATTTCTTCTTCGGAAATCCGGCGTAAGATTGGGGCTGGTGAATCGGTGGACTGTGATCTGCCTCCGGCGGTCAGACAATATATTGAGAAGCGAGGACTATACCGGTGAAGACATGGAGTGTTGCAAAGCTTAGAAAAGAAATGGAAAAAACGCTTGAGCCAAAACGTTATGAACATACTTTAGGTGTGGCATATACCGCGGCAACACTTGCCATGGTGCATGGTTCGGATATGGAAAAAGCGTTGACTGCCGGAATGCTGCATGACTGTGCAAAGTGCCTGAGCCACCACAAACAGGTGCAGATCTGTGAAAAGAAACGGTTGAAGTTATCTGAAATGGAAGCTTCAGAGGATTCGCCGCTGATTCATGCCAAAGCCGGCAGTATTCTGGCATATGAAGAATACGGTGTCACGGATGAGGATATTCTGAATGCAATCAGTTATCATACTACGGGACGACCGCATATGAGCACATTGGAGAAGATTATCTATATTGCCGACTATATCGAACCCGGGCGGAAACATGCAAAAAGAACCACAGACGCATCCGACACGTATCTACAGAGCCTTGCGGCGACACGAAAGCTGGCATACATGGATCTGGACGCAGCATTATGCAGGATTCTGAGTGATACACTTACATATTTGTCCCAAAAAGGCGGAAAAATAGATTCCATGACTATGGAAACATATGAATATTACCGAAAAACATCTGATTCCGGCCTGTAGTGAGCCGGTCATCAAAAACAGTTTAAGAAAATAAGACGGGAGGAAGACATAATCCATGGACAGTAAAGAAATTGCAAAGATTGCTATTGCCGCACTGGAAGATAAAAAGGCGGAAGATATTAAAGTGATCGACATCAGCGAAGTATCTGTGATTGCAGATTATTTTATCATAGCAAACGGCACCAACCGTAGCCAGATCCAGGCTCTTTCCGACAATGTGGAAGAAAAGCTTGGAAGAGCAGGCGTTCCCTTGAAGCAGATTGAAGGATATGATAATGCGAATTGGGTACTTTTGGATTTTCACGATGTAATCATCCATATTTTTGACAAGGAAAACCGGCTGTTCTATGATCTGGAACGTATCTGGCGGGACGGCCGTATGATTGAAACAGCTTCACTTACGTAAAATTCTGTCCGCTGTGAAGCTTTTTCAAGACCAAAAGTGAATCTTTTAATGTTGTAAGACATAACAGAATCCGGCATTGCCTTCTAAAAAGAATACAATGCCGGATTCTGTACATACAATAACTTCTGATATGGTGTTCCCGATGATTTCATATCGTTCGCTTTTCGAATTTCTAATGCCGTGACAGGAAAGGAAACGTGTAATTCGCGTATATGGTTACGATTCAGCTTCCCGTGCTTCGCCGCCTGCATACATATAAAATGTGATGATATAAAGACCGGCGATACCTACCAATGCATAAATAATTCTTGAAAACCATGACATATTACCGAAAACAAATGCTACGAGGTCAAAACTGAAAAGACCGATCAATCCCCAGTTGACAGCACCGATGATGGCAATCGTCAGGGCAAGACAATCCAAACCTTTATTTTTCATGTTTTTTTCCCCTTTCATAAGAAACTTCAAGGGTCAGAACCCTGTAAAGCAAAATAGCAACTGCCGATTCTCAACTGCACAAACAGCAAAGACCGGACAGTTACTATTATTATGCCTTATGTTAAGACTGCTATACTGGAAAATAAACCTACAAAAACCACATATAGTCTGCCAGCTTTATTAATTATATTTTTACGGAGCAGGCTGTTGTCATATCTTTATTGATTATATAATCTGAAAACACCGAATACTTTTCCAAGAATCTGACAGTCATCCACAATAATCGGTTCCATCGAATCATTTTCCGGCTGCAGGCGGATATGTCCGTCTTCCTTATAAAAAGTCTTAACGGTAGCCGAATCATCTATCAGCGCAACAATTGTGTCTCCGTTTTTGGCAGTCTGGCAGCTTTTAACAAAAATCTGATCTCCGTTATAGATTCCGACATTGATCATGGAGTCACCTTTAACTTTAAGTGCAAAAGATTCACCGCCGGGAACCATATCTGCCGGAACAGGAAAATAACTTTCAATATTCTGTTCGGCCAGAATAGGCAGACCGGCAGCCACCTGGCCGATCACAGGTATGGAAACCATTTCTGTACGTACCATCTGGAAATTATCATCGCATATCTCAATGGCACGCGGTTTCGTGGGATCCCGTCTGATATAGCCGTTCTTTTCCAGCGTCTCAAGATGAGAGTGCACGGAGGACGTGGACTTCAGATTGACAGCTTCACAGATCTCGCGGACCGCCGGCGGATATCCTTTTGACAAAATTTCCTGTTTGATATAATCTAAAATTTGCTGCTGTTTGGCAGTGATCTTACCATAACCCATAAATAATAACCTTATCCTTTCCGAAAATAAATCTCTATATACTGTGTGTCGATGAAATGCGTCTTCATAGAACGATATTTCCGAAAAAATGCATTCCAGTTTCTTAGTTACAATAAGCATAACACAAATCAAAATAAAAAGCAAACGTATATTCAGAATATTTGTTCGAAATTTTTGTTAAAAAAGGTTGACACACGAAAGCATGTTCGATATAATACAGCCATAAGAAACATTTGTTCGCAACACACGTTCTATTTTGAAAGGAGACCTTGTGTTATGTATGCAGATCGTATGGCTTGTATGAGAATAGAAGATGAAAAAAGTGAGAGAAGAATCCTCAGGAACAGGATCAGAAGACAACAGGAGATGAAGAAGAACTTCTTTCTGCTGCTTATAACGGTATGCCTTATTACAGCATGTTCAGTTTCCCTTAGCGGATTCAGATCCAATGCGAAGGATGATTCCACAGAAGCCTCCTATAAATATTATAAAAGCATCGTGATTTCCGGTCATGATACACTCTGGTCCATCGCACAGGAATATATGGACGCAGACCATTATGATTCTATCGATGATTATATCAAAGAAGTGAAGCATATGAACTCCCTGACGGATGATGCCATACAGTATGGAGAGCATCTTGTGATTCCCTATTATGATCAGGTGTTTATAAGATAACATTTATAAAATACAATTATAAGATACAATTATAAGATACATCTATTAAGATACATTTATCGGATATAAATTTGCAAAATATAACAATTTCTGATATTTGCAGAGCGGTCTGCTGAAAACAGAAGCTGCATAAACAAACGGAGAGAAGACGAAAAAGACCTGTAAACTCATTGATCACAGGTCTTTTTCGCGCTTTTCCCGCAATTTCACTTTATCAGCAGCATAACGGCGGCGTTCATCTTCCAGTGCGGCATAATGTTTTTTCGTTGTATTCACATCCTTGTGTCCCAGAACATCCGCCACCAGATAGATATCACCGGTTTCACGGTAAAGGGAAGTGCCGTAGGTGCTTCTAAGTTTATGGGGCGTTATCTTCTTCAGGCTTGTAACTGTGGATGAGTATTTCCTGACCATATTTTCTACAGCCCGCACAGAGATCCGGCGGTTCTGCATGGACAAAAACAGGGCATTTTCATGGCCGGACTGCGGAATGACGTGATGCCGTTCATCGAGATAGTCCAGCAAGGCGTTCTCCACCTCTTCGCCAAAATAAATAACCGCCTCATAGCCGCCTTTCCGGCGTATTTTGATGCCGTTGTTTTTGAAATCAACATCACCCAGATCCAGTCCAACGCATTCCGATACCCGAATGCCGGTTCCAAGCAGGAGTGTTAGAATCGCCACGTCTCTTGTTTTGGTGACTTTGTGAAAACGCTGCTGGGCTTTGGACAAACCTGTACCATCCTCTACCTGATCCAGAAGGATGGCAACTTCGTCAGCATCCAGACGAATGATCTCCTTCTCATGCAGCTTAGGCAACGGAACAAGAACGGCAGGATTCTTTTCGATCAATTCGGCCTGGAAGTAATAGTTGTAGAAACTCCGCAGAGCCGCAAGTTTACGTTTTTTGCCGCGCTCATCATTGGTATAGGTCTTTCCGTCTTTCTCGTAATAAGAGAGGTATTCGATGTACTCTTCAATATCTTCCCGGGTAAGCTGTTCCAGAATGCTTATCGGGAAATCCCGGATATCCATGCGGCTGCAGCAACTGTTCCTGTCATGCAGATATTCGAAGAAAACACGGATGTCATAGGCATATGCCAGCCTTGTCCTGGCAGACGTATACTCACTGATACCACGGAAAAACTGTTTGCAGAAAGGCGGGAGAGAATCCAGTACTTCCCGCATTTTCTGAACATTTCCAATATTCTGCTGATCGTGATAGTTTTGGTTTCTTGCATCCATTACAATGTCCATCCTTCCAGATTTCCGCTTTGGATCGCGGTAAACATCCGTTCCTTGACGCCCGGTGTCTCCAGATTGATCGATCGGATCAGATTCTTGATATATTCCCGTTTGGTATGGCCGTCGGCAGGACATGGACTTTTTACCACAGGTACATCATATTTATGTATAAAACCGATCACATCTGCCTCATTCATATAGATCAGCGGCCGGATGACCGTAAGGTCGGTACGATCCAGATAGGTGACCGGACGGAAAGTATGGAATCTGCCTTCATAGATCAGAGACATCATCATAGTTTCCACCACATCATCCTTATGGTGGGCGTAGGCGATCTTATTGCAGCGCGCCGCTTTCATAGCGTCGTTTAGTGCCCCTTTTCGCATCTTGGCACACAGAGAGCAGGGATTGGATTCCTTGCGGTCTTCAAAAATGATTTTGGCAATATCTGTATGAATAATATGATATTCCACATCGAGAGAAGCACACAGTTCCTTGATTTTGGCAAGATCCAGGTTATCAAAACCCAGATCTACCGTGACTGCGCACAATTCAAAGGGAATCGGGTAAAAGCGGCGCAGTCCCTGTAATGCGTAGAGCAGTGTGAGACTGTCTTTGCCGCCGGAGATCCCCACGGCAATCCGATCGTTTTGGCAGATCATATGATAATCATCAATAGCCTTGCGTGTCAGGCTGTATACTTGCTGTAACTTCATGCTTCTGGTTCCTTTCATCCGGCCCGTTTCGGACATTCCTTATTATTATACAGGAGATTTGACGTTACAGCATTATTTTTCTGTTTTTTTCATATTCTTTATGAAAAATTAGCAATACACTTTATGAAAAAAATGGTATACTAAACTTATCGTGTATACTTTTTGCCAAATTGATACAGATGTGGAAATATACGGCGGCAGATTGACTGTGCTGCTGTAACAGGTTTCATTGCTGTACAGACAGAGCAGTAGTAAATGCGAAATGTAAAGATATGATAGCGGGGGCAGTTCACATGAAATTCAAGTTTGACAAGAAATATTTTTGCTGGGGACTTACAGCATTTCTCGTAATTGTTGCAAGTATTCTGTTCTATTATATTTTGTTCCACAGATCCAGCCTGTCCAATGGAATCCGTACATTTATCAGTATCGCAATGCCGATCATTGACGGATTTGTACTGGCTTATTTGATGACACCCATACTTAATAAAATTGAGAAATGTATCATTAAGCCAATCTATGTGAAGGCTAAGATTCCGGAGACACCTAAGAGCAAACGAAGAATGCGTGGAATCTCCATTCTTGTAACTGTAGTGCTGATCCTGATCGTGCTTTATGAGTTTTTCGGACTGATCATTCCGGAGGTGATCCGCAGCATCCAGAGCATCATCTTCCAGTTCCCGGTCTATGTGAATAATCTCAGTAACTGGGCACTGGGGCTTATGAAAAACAACCCTGAACTGGAAGAAGCCGTCAATGGTATGATTTCCCAGTATTCGTCCAAGATTCTGGATTATTTTAATACGAATCTGCTTCCGCATATTAATGACCTGATCAAGACACTGTCTTTGAGCGTAATTGGGATTTTCCGTGCACTGTGGAATTTTATCATCGGATTTATCATTTCCATATATGTAATCGGAAGCAAAGAGACTTTTGCCGGACAGGCGAAAAAAGTGGTCTATGCGTTATTTGACAGGAAGACGGGAAATGAGGTGATCTCAAACTTTCGTTTTATCCACAGTACCTTTATCGGATTTATCGGAGGCAAGATCGTTGATTCCATTATTATAGGAATCATTTGCTTTGCATGTACAAGTATTATCGGAACGCCATATGCCATTCTGGTCAGCGTGATCGTCGGCGTGACGAATGTTATTCCCTTTTTTGGACCCTGGATCGGCGGCATTCCCAGCGCACTGCTTGTTTTGATGGTGGATCCTATGCAGGCCCTATATTTTGTTATTTTGATTCTTTTCATACAGCAGTTTGACGGAAATATTCTTGGGCCTAAGATTCTGGGTGATTCTACAGGACTTTCAGGCTTCTGGGTTATTTTTTCGATCACAATATTCGGCGGGCTGTTCGGCGTTCTGGGAATGGTTGTGGGTGTTCCGATCTTTGCCGTATTCTATGCCGGTGTCAAAGCAATGGTAAACCGATCACTCAGCAAAAAGAATCTTCCCACAGATGTACAGCCTTATATGACAGTGGGACAGATTGAAGAATCCAGAACATTTACAGAATACGTTCCGCCTGTCAAGAAAAAAAAGAAGAAAGAAGAGAACAGTGATCATGAGGTTTCTGATTCAAAGAGTAAGCAGCGCTGATGTAGTAATAGAAGAAAATACGGTAGGTGCTATTAAAGAGGGTTTCTGTGTTTTTGTCGGTATTGCCGACAGTGATACAAAAGAAATTGCCGACAAGATGATTCATAAGCTGATAAACCTGCGTATTTTCAGTGATGAAAACGGGAAGACAAATTTAAATCTGACTTCCGTCGGTGGTGAATTGTTAATTGTTTCACAATTCACATTATATGCAGACTGCAGACACGGAAACAGGCCGTCCTTTATTGCCGCCGGAAAACCTGAACCTTCCCGGGAACTATATGAATATATTATCGAAAAATGTAAAGAGACGGGTGCACGGGTAGAACATGGATCATTTGGTGCTGACATGAAGGTTTCGCTTGTAAATGACGGTCCTTTTACAGTCTGGCTTGATTCTGCGGAAATCTGTTCATAGTTCTGCCAGCTTGTATTTATGATACTTTTTATCTCACAGGATACAGACGTATGAGGCTACGACCAGATTCTTATACAGGCATAACTTTACCCCTTAAAATCATTTCTGGAAGAATACCAAAAAACGGTATTCTTCCGGTCTGAGAAAGAAAAGATATAGAAACTCTATTTTCTGTAAATAATAAGCTTCAACGCTCCTTATTTGTATAGGCAGGAATGCATTGCGCGATAACTTACAACGTTTTGTTGTTCGGATAGCGTAGTTATAATTGCATAAAATGTTCATTTTGTGGTATAATAATTATAACATTAGTATGATGTTTTGTTATGTACCGGCTTTTTTGAGTATATAGCCGCTATCATGAACAAACATTTCAAAGTAAGTTTTTTAAGCTGCTATATTCTTGGCAACTACAACTATGGTATTTGTGGCTTGTTTGAAATTATACCGCGGCTCTGGAGCTTACGGAAAATGGAGGGAAAAGAGCAATGAAGATCTGGTTATCCAATAGTGCATGTCGTATAGGAAAATATCTTGCGAAAACACATCTGGGAGTCTTTATCATAGCACACAGTTATGTACACGAGAATTACGAATGGTACAGGGAATTAATTTTTGATTCCGGATATACTCTGGAAGAAATTCGGGAAGCAATCCGTGAAAAGGATCATACCGGAATGCGGTCAGACTGGTTGTTTTCAAGATCAAGATGTACAGGACAACGTTGTACAGATGCGGAACTGGAAGAATTGATCACATATCTGGATGTTGCAAAAGGTCAAAATATCAACAAAAATACCGACCAGCACCTGAGTGAAAATTCAAATGATTTTATAAGCGGTAATATGCCGGATAACATATAACTATTCGTTAAACTTGTGTTTTGCGCATAGTTATATGCTGAAGGAAAAGGTACCAATGTCAGCACAAATACTGACCTTCAGGTATACCGAACTTGCGAACATGGGCGTCCGGTTGCTATTAACAAACGCTGCCACGCTCCGCGGGCAAGCTTATTGTAATCTAAATAAAACTGCCAAGAGCACAAACAGCTTTTGGCAGTTTTAACATATTATAGATTTATCAATTATGTCCTGTATATCCTCAAATTCTATATCCTTAAAAATGATAAAAGTGTATCTACAACAACGTATCTACAACAACTATAGTTACAAAAACTATAGTCATGGCTTTGAGGCTTACACAGTAAATTTCAAAATTTAACGGCCTAGCGGGTTTCGAAATCTTCTACAAACTGTGCAATCAGTTTCACCGAACCGTCAATACCGAGAACGCCGCTGTTGATGGACAGATCATAGCTGTCGGAACGTCCCCATTTCTTGGAAGAATAATAATTATAGTAGCTCTGACGCGATTTATCCTTCTTATTCATCATATCAATAGCCTTCTGTTCAGATGTTACATCCTGATAACGCTCCATAATACGCTTTACTTTGCTCTTCTGGTCTGCATGAATGAAAAGATGCAGGCAGTTCTGATAGTCATGCAGAGCATAATCTGCACAACGTCCGACTATAACACAAGGACCTTCGAAAGCAATCTTCTTGATCGTATCAAACTGTGCAAGAAATACCTTATGACTGATCGGCATATCTACAAAGGACGAAGAATTATACCCGAACGAATATGTGTCCATTACCAGGTTATAAAGAAAAGAATTTGTAGGACGCTCATCATGTGTCTGTATCATCTCTTCACAGAAGCCGCTCTCCTTTGCTGCCCGTGTCAAAAGATCCTTATCATAAAACTTGATTCCGAAATATTCTGCGACTTTCTTTCCGATTTCCCGTCCGCCGGAACCAAATTGACGTCCGATTGTAATAATAGTATTCATAAAGCATCATCCTTTCTGCTGTCAATTTACTTTAAAAATTATAAGTATATGTATATTATATACATTTTTTATGCAGAAAGCAAATGATTTGTATATATATTATACAAAATACATAAAATGCCATGAATTGTATCTACATTTGCCTTTATAAAAGAAAAAGCTGCACATCTTCAAAGATCAGTTCAAAGATCAGCAGCTTTTTTCTTTATATTTTCCTTATATATTTCAAAATAATTTCTTTAAAATATTTACATTATTACATGGTAATATTTAGTATTACATAGTAATCTGATGTACCTATCCCGGATTTACTGTTCAGGACATTCTTATATGCTGCTGTATACATGCCGCATCAAGCTTTTTTGCCCCACAGTACCTTACCGCCGTCAATCAAAAGAATGACTGCCAGAATTACGATCGGTACTATGATAACATCCTGCAGTACATTGGTAAATACTGCTGTCCCATCCAGTCCGCCGCCCATCAATGCAACAAGGTTGTTCTTAAAGGAGAAGAACAGGGAAACAAGTGTTGCACAGGACATGAAGATGATCGGTATATGGAGCATCTTGTTGTTTCTGCCATGTTTCTTTAAGTATGTACCTACTGCCAGGAATGCGGGTACGGCAACCAATTGGTTACATGCACCGAACAGCGGCCATACTTTCTGATAACCTGCCAGACAAAGTGCAAAACCACAGATCGCGGTGATGATCGTAGCCACATACATATTGTCCAGTTTCAGTTTCTTGCCTGTCTCCGTGCCTGCAAACAGCTCCTGGAACATAAAACGGCCAAGTCTCGTACCGGTATCAAGTGATGTCAGACAGAAACAGGAAACTGCCAGAGAAATAATGGTATAGGTAGCATTTACCGCACCCTCAGGGAAACCTATGGTCTCAAAGAATCCGGAAATAGCTGCCGCAAATACAACCGTTGGTGAGCCATAGCCGGCATCTGCAAACAAACCGTCTGTTGTCAATGTTGCAACTGCGATCAGAGAAATCACAGCCAGCACACATTCGATCAGCATGGAACCATATCCTACCATCAGCGCATCTTTTTCATTATCCAGCTGCTTGGAGGTAGTACCGGAACCGATCAGAGAATGGAAACCGGAAATCGCACCGCAGGCAATGGTAATGAACAGCGTCGGGAACAAATAGCTGTTTCCCACATGGAATCCGATAAATGCCGGAATCTCTACTGTGGGATGGGCTGCAAAGATACCGATGATTGCAGCAATCATCATAAAGTAAAGCAGGAAAGAGCTCAGATAATCTCTGGGCTGTAACAGGATCCATACCGGTGTCACGGATGCGATCATAATATAAATAAATACAAATCCCAGCCAGAAGTTCTTAGGAAGAACAATGGGGAATGCAAGACCGATCGCTACACATGCTGCAAGCAGGATCACACCGATTACAGATGCTACCACCATAGGAGCATTCTTTCTGTACACAAAGAAACCGAATGCAATAGCCAGCGGAATAAACAACATAGAAGCCGTTGCAACAGAGCCATTTGCATCACTTCCCGTAAAGGAGTTTGCAACGATATCCGCAAATGCTGCGATAACGAGAAGCAATACCAGCCATGCAAATACAGTGAAAAGCACTCTGCTCTTATGGCCAATGTTCTCTTCGATCACTTCGCCCAGGGATTTACCCTCATGACGGATCGATACGAAGATGGAACCGAAATCCTGAACGGCTCCGAAGAAGATACCGCCGATCACGATCCATAAAAAGCACGGAAGCCATCCGAAGAATGCTGCCTGAATCGGTCCGTTGATCGGGCCTGCTCCGGCAATGGATGAAAAATGATGTCCCATCAGAACCGGAGTTTTGGCAGGGCAATAATCAACACCGTCCTCTAACTCGTGAGCCGGTGTCTTACGGCTGGGGTCAATTCCCCATGCCTTGGCTAAGTATCTGCCGTATGTAAGATATGCTGCGACAAAGATAACGATAGCCAAAAGAATTAGTACTACTGAGTTCACACGAATCCCTCCTATTTAATGTATTCTCTTGTTGTGGCACAGCATCTGTAAATCCTTGAATATCCTGTCCGATTAAGAGCCCGGATTTGAGACTTTTATCTGGCACAAATTCGTATTTACAGAAGACTCTGCCGGCCTTATATGAAATAGATTGCTCTATTCTATAAGCATCATGCCCTTCCTGAACATTCCGCCTGCTGTTCTTCCATGATCCGGCGGAATCCGGGTTTGCCCTCTTTGACATCCCGAAAGTTGTCTTTATAAAGCTTCGCTGCTTTACGTCCGGTGTAATTGGTACAGACTTGTTCGTCAGCCATCGTGGCGCATACGATATGAGCCTGTGAGAAACCACGTATATTAAAGCGATACCCTTTTTCATATTTAAAATGTCTGATGGCTTTACGCATCTGTGGGGTCAAAGGCTGTTCCGCAATCAGGCCGATTGTCAGGTAGCTGTACATATGTCCTGCTGGCGGAAGCTCTGCGCCTTTGCGGACCAGCACAGGCTCCATATACTCTTTGATGATGGAATACGCTTCCTCGATCAAAGCCTGATCCACTTCCCTTGTTTCTATAAACAGAATATGCTCATAACTGTCGGTAGACCACATATTGGCTTCTCTTACCAGGATATATTTTTCAATATGCGAAAAAAAATATCCGTATGCAGGGTACTCTTTACCACGAATGACATATGGCTGACTGATATCGAATGTACCTGAGTACTTTCGTAACAGTTGATCGAGATAATCAGCGGTTTTCATACAATCCAATCCTCCACGCCAGTGCAGCCTGCAGCCATGACATACGATGAGAAATTCGCATGATTGCTTAAACAGAAAGTTGAAAATCTTTGACTTTTCAACCGAATACCCTGTGGCATTTTGTCATATTAATGCTTTAACGCACTAATACAAATTTAACACATTTGCATATAAAATACAATATTTATCAATTAAAAAATGAAGCATGGGCCGGAATGAGGCGATGCTTCATAGGTTAAATATAATATTATGCATATTTTTGCATTCCTATGTGAATATCTATGCAAATAAAATTTTATAAGATATGCAGAAGATGCTCGAAATATTCCGGCAAAGGAGCCGTTACTTCCAGATATTTCCCCGTAGCGGGATGAATCAGGCCGATAACCATTGCATGAAGTGTCTGGCCGGTCAGATGAAAGGCAGACTTAAACGGACAATATACTTCATCACCCAGAAGCGGATTCCCGATATGTGCCATATGGACTCTGATCTGATGAGTCCGTCCTGTTTCCAGAGTACATTCGATATAAGTATATTCCTGAAAACGCTGCAGAACTTTGTAATGTGTGACGGCATATTTACCATTTTGTTCATTGACTGCCATCTTCTTACGATCCTTTGGATCCCTGCCGACAGGCGCCATTATGGTTCCTGATTCCTGATAAAGCACACCGTGTACAATGGCGCGGTATCTGCGGTTGATGCTGTGCTCTTTCAATTGTGCGGCAACCAGATTATGGGCATGGTCATTTTTACAGACAATCAGAGAACCGGTAGTATCCCGGTCTATGCGATGCACGATGCCGGGACGCATAATGCCATTGATTCCAGAAAGCTGACCTTTACAGTGATACATGACTGCGTTAACCAGCGTACCGCTATAATGACCGGGGGCGGGATGAACAACCATGCCTTTTGGTTTGTTCACAATCAGAATATCCTGATCCTCATACAAAATATCGAGAGGAATATTCTCGGCTTCTATATCCGGTTCTACGGCCTCAGGAATATAAAAAATGATCTCATCATCGATCCGTAGACGGTAACTTGCTTTTTGAGGCCGGTCGTTGACAAACACCTTTTCATCCTTGATACACTTCTGAATGTAAGAACGGGATAAGGCAGGCAGTGCAACGCTGATCCATTTATCCAGACGTTCCTCATCCTCACCCAGGCCAATCTGATAGGTGAACGGTTCCATTATTTAATCTCCCGATAACGTTTTTGCTTGAAACTGATGAAATTCAGATCATTTTCATTATATACAAACAGCAGAAGGATCACCAATGCTACGGTGGAAACTGTTACATACATATCCGCCACATTGAAAATGGGGAAATTAATCAGTACGAAATAGATAAAATCCACCACATAATTCAACCGGATCCGGTCGATCATATTTCCGATGGCTCCTGCGGCAATCAGACTCAGAAGCAGGTGCAGAAGTCTGTATTTCTTACTGTCCGGCGTTTTCAGCAGCACATAACCGATCACACCCAGAATCACCACTGCCACAAAGATAAAAAAAGCTTTCTGGTTTTGCAGCATACCAAAGGCCGCACCTTTATTTTCAAGATAGTTCAGTTCCAAAATACCGCTGACAATGCTGTATGCTGGCTTATCTTTTAAGTGGATTACCGCAAGATACTTTGTATACTGATCCAGTCCGACCAGTGCGATAATCCCTAACAGATCCAAAAAGATGATCAATTTCTTTTTCCAACTCATTCTTTTGCGTCCTCATCACTAAAATAAATTTCCCGGATTGCTTCCAGAATCTCCGCATCCGTTACGGTTTTATCAATCACGGCTTTGCCGACTTTTTTCAGCAGAACAAATTTGATCTGTCCGCTCTCCATCTTCTTGTCAGATTTGGTCAGGCGTAAAATCTCCTCAGGATCAATGGAGTCAATACTGATCGGCAGGTTAAAGGGTACAAACATGTCCCGCACCTCATAGTATTCATCCATAGACAGCCAGTTATGCTTCCATGAAATATATGCAGCGGCAACCATGCCAAGGGCAATGCATTCCCCGTGCAGCATCTCAAAATTCATGGCTTTCTCGATAGCATGTCCGATCGTATGCCCGAAATTCAACAAAGCCCGGTCACCCTGTTCTTTGGGGTCTTTTTCCACAACCAGCTTCTTGACGGTGCTGCTCCGCATGATCATCTCTTCCAGCACATCTGTTTCCCTGTCATGAATCTCGTACATATGATCCAGAAGCCATTCATAGAACAGCGCATCCTTGATCAGCCCATGTTTCATAACCTCTGCAAATCCCGCATAAAACTGCCGGTCGTCAAGTTCTTTCAGGACGGAAATGTTCATATAGACTAATCTGGGCATGTAAAAAGCTCCCACCATATTCTTGTAACCGTCAAAGTCTACGCCCGTCTTACCGCCGATGCTGCTGTCCGACTGCGCGATCAGAGTGGTTGGAATCTGAACGAAATCGATCCCCCGGAGATAAGTTGCTGCCGCATAGCCGGTAACGTCACCCACCACACCGCCGCCAAGCGCGATCAACAGATCCTTACGGTCAAACTGTGCCTCGATCAGTGCTTTATAGATCCCTTTGACGGTATCTAACGTCTTGTCTGCCTCTCCTGCCGGAAAAGTATGCAGCATTACCTGCCGGCACCGGCCGCTCAAAATGTCACACAAGGTCTTTCCGAACAGTACGGATGTATTGGAATCAGCAATAACAGCCACTCTCCTGTTTTCAATGCCAAAAACCGACAGTTCATCATAAAGCAGGTCAAAGCTGTCGGTAAATACAATATCGTAACAAGGTTTTTTCTCATAATGGATAGTCATCCTGTTTGCCATAAGCACCTCATTTCTGCGCCGGTTTCTGCGCATTTATAAATTTTGTGCCAAACGGCACACAGATATATTTCATTTCCCAAAAAAACTTCCTGACACCACTGTCAGGAAGCCGTTTTGCATCGTTTACATTCCGTTGTTGATCGGAACATCAAAAGAACCGGAAAGAATTTCCTGAAAATCACCTGAAATATCAACACTTGCGGGAGTGATAATAAAAATATAATGTGAGATTTTCTGTAAATTGCCGGAAATTGCAAAGCAGGATCCCGATGTAAAATCAATAATCCTCTGGGCAATGTCCACGTCAAGGCCTTCCAAATTCAGCACAACGGTTCTGTTCGCAAGAAGTGTCTCCGTAATCTCTCTTGCATCCTCCACTGTAGTAGGCTTGATCACACATACCTCCATGCCTGTTCCGGGCATTTTCCTGGTCTGGCGCATAGGGGTTACTTTGGGAGTGGATCTTTTGATGACCTTATCCTCATCTCCGGCCAGATCATCACGCATGGGACTTGGTTTCTTGACCGGTTCCGGATCGTCATCATAAAAATCATCATCATAATATTCATCTTCCTCGTCATTCAGCTTCATGGCATTTAAAAATTTATCCATTACACTCATGTTTAAAACCTCCGCTAATCCAAATTATTCCATTATTGCCAACTTATGTATACTAAACGGCTGGATATTGTCTTTCTCCGAAAATGCCTGTCCCGACTCTTATGTATGTCGCGCCCTCTGTTATCGCAACTTCATAGTCTCCTGTCATACCCATAGAAAGTTCTTCCATAAAAACATTATCAATGTTTTTATGAATTATGTCAACATATATTTGTCTTAATTTTGCAAAATATAGTCTGTTCTCTTCCGAATTCTCAACATATGGTGCTATTGTCATGAGTCCTCTGATCGTCAGATTCGGTAATTTGGCAATATCTTCCACAAGGGAGACTGTCTCTTCAGCAGACGCACCAAACTTGCTCTCCTCTCCGGCCACATTGACTTCTATGAGAACAGATACATTCACGTTTTTCTTCACGGCTTCCCTGCTGATCTCCTCTGCCAGACGGTAAGAATCCACACTGTGGATCATGTAGACTTTATCTACAATATATTTTACCTTATTGCGCTGCAAATGACCGATCATATGCCAACGGATATCCCCGGGCATCTGCTCATATTTGTCCAAAAGCTCCTGAACCTTATTTTCACCAAAATCACGTATGCCAAGATCATATGCCTCCTGAAGTGCAGAGACAGGTTTTGTCTTGCTGACTGCGATCAGTTTCACATCTTCCCGGTTCCGTCCGCTTTCGGAACATGCGGATGCAATGTCGGATTCTATTTTACGAAGGTTATCCCGGATCATATCATTGTCCTTTCTCAAATGCCGCCGGCAGAGCCGTCTTACATAAACAGATTTCTATATTATCCTATTCGTAGATAAATTCATTTTCATTTACCGTAGATGCATCCAAAACGATAAAGTCATAAACGTTCAGGCCGTATACGGTATTAGATTTGACGATGGAATATTCATCGTTCTGGTAAAGGATTGTGACCTGCTTGAAGTCCGCATATCCTTTGTTGATGTTATACACGCCGATCAGAGAACCTGTCTTGCTGACGGCATGTTTTTCCGTGGACTCCGGTTTGACGAGATAATTCCCGGCGCGCAGAACAGTATCGTCAAGATAGTATTCTGTTTCTGTGGCCTCATAGATGGTTGTCTCCACAAACTCGGTTGTTGCATCGCCGTTTTCATTATAAGTTTCCAGTAAAACGCCGTCCTTGCCACTGTTGCCGCCCTTCGTCACGTACTCCTTGGGCACGATAAAGAACTCCCTCTCTACAATGGCTGTATTTGGGATCTTGAGTCCGCTTTCATCTTCCAGCAGAAGTTCGATGTCGATAAAGCGATCCATACAGAAGGTGATCATGGAATTGGTAAAAGTCAGGGAAACGAAAGTATCCCCGGCTTCATTTGTATATTCTTCGACAGCCCCCCACGATGTATATTGATTTTTGAGGAATTTGACTTCTACATATTCCTTTTCCACCAACTGTTCTGCCAGTTCCTTCTCTACCTGAATCACGATAGACCAGTCTTCGTCAGTGGAAAGCTTATAAACAGGATCACCGCCGGCGATCAGTTCATTGTTGACCAGATGCTTCTTGTCATAGTCTTTCTGATCAAAAAGTTCTTTCGTCATATCTTCCAGTCTCAGATCCTCATAGCCGTCCACAGAGTAAGTGACAATCCCGCTTTTTGCCGCATAGCGGTAATTAATCAGTGAAGATCCGGAAGTATTATTCAGGGCATCCACATTTTCCAGAATATTGTAATTGGCAAGTTTTAAAACAGTGCCTTCCACATTATATTTAAAATTATAGACATCAAAAAACTCCGCTTTGTCAAAGCGGTTCGTAAAGGCTGTGATCTCCGTCTTTAATTCGGCGAGATCCGAATCAGACAGCGTGTTTTCGCCGCTTTCGTTAGAATTGATATAATCCGATAACCGTCCCGTCTCGTCGATCGTATAGATCAGATTTCCCGCCGCGGCACGCTCTCCCTCTCTCGCAAAGTAATTTATATACCCTGCATCGTTACTGGTCACGACTTCTTCTTTGCGCAGCGCAATGCCCTTATAAATACTGTTGGAGGACAGCGAACCTTCCTTTACGCTGTAGCCTACAACATGCTCGGTTCTGAAATAAGTGAATACGCAGATTACAACGTAGACGAATATGGCGGCAAAAATCACCATTCCGATATTTATGTTCAGCGGACGCCTGTATTTTGTTATCTTAATCCTGTTATCTGCCAAAAAGATCTCCTTTAACACGTCAAAAACCCCGGAGATTCCGAGGTTTTTATGGAATTATATATGATTGACTATGTATCGTTTATAAAGAAATAATAACCTTGGATTTCAAACTTTCGGGTAATTCACTCTCGTCGATGGAGATGCTTAATACAAAGTCCACATGGAATTTTGCACTGATGGTTTCTAATTTTGCAATCGTAGCGCTGACATCGCTCTGCTCTACACAGGCAATCTTCAAAAAGCTGTCGAAATACATATGCTGCAAATCGTGATCCTGTGAGATGATTCCGCAGATAAAACCGATAAATTCATCGGAATTTGACACCAGATAATCGGATACATCGATCAACCTGATCTTATTATTCAATTCGAACATATGCTTCCTGCTCTTATCCAGATAAACGACATTGCCCTGTACATCTTTTATCTCACTATTTACTTTATCCAACAAATGTTTGGTTTTTCCTTTTCCTTTATTTCCTACGATTAATTGAACCATGTTGAAACCCTCCTAAAGTAAAATAATTAGTATGACCTTGGATTCTAACTCCATCTATCCATATTATAAGGGAAAGATGTCAAAAAAACAACTATAAAAAACTTATTTTATTATAAGAAATGCATAAAACGAGTTACTATTCAGACAACTCCCCGCCACGTGCCGGCAAGCCTGCAAAAAATGATTCAGATATCATTTAATTAATGGTTCCCAGCAGCTTCGTCATATCCGCATAGAGGTCATCACCGGATGTATCTTTCATAATAACGGATATATATGGTGTTCCGTCACTGCCTCTCGAAAACAGGATCAGACAGTGTCCTGCCGCGTTCGTGGTTCCTGTCTTACCACCGATGACCGTGACATTCGGCGGCATTTCCTGTGTCCCTTTAAGGTAACGGTTTGAATTATTCACTTCCAGTGATTTCTCGCCGCCGTTTCTGTCTTTATAAACAGTTGAATAAGAAGACATCTGGATGATCTGGTTAAAAAGGTCATATTTCAAAGCTTCCTGAAAAATCAGATACAGATCATACGCCGTTACATAGTGTCCTTCCTGAGTCAATCCGTTGGGATTCATAAAACTGCAGTTCGTCGCTCCCAGATCGGCAGCTTCTTTGTTCATAAGCGCAACAAATTCATCTACAGATCCCGCAACGCCTTCTGCGATCAGTATGGCCACATCATTGGCTGAGTGAATGAGCAGTATATGAAGTGCCTGATCCAGCGTCATCTGATCTCCTGGATTGACACCGCTCAACACCGCTCCCGGTTCCGTGACGATCACATTTTCAGACGCGGTAAGCATCTGATCGGTGGAACCGTATTTGATCGCTACAAGAGCCGTCATGATCTTTGTCAGACTTGCAGGATTGACCTGTACATTTGCATTCTTTGCATAGAGCGTTTCCAGGCTTTTAAGATTAAACAGGGCGGCCGCGCCCACCTCCGGCATACTTACTTTGGAAGTATTCGCATCCTTGCTGACAACACATAAATCTGCCGCAAAAGGATCCAGAGTTTCCTTGTTCATCGTCGTAAACAGCTGGAAACTGCTCACATCACTATTCAATTCATATGCCATATCATATTTTGCGCTTCCACAGCCGGTCAAAGACATTACAAGGCCAAGAAACAAAGCACTTATCTTACAGCACATTTTCCGTTTCGGATATCTATTTGTACATTTCACGCCATTCAAGATCCCCTCTGTCGAGTGATTTGATCAACAGTTCCGCAGAAGCCAGGTTCGTCGCCAGAGGAATATTGTGCCGGTCGCACAGCATCACCACATTATTGACATCCGGCTCATGTGACTTCGGATACAACGGATCACGCAGAAAAATGACAAGATCGATCTGATTATGTTCGATCTGCGCACCGATCTGCTGCGCGCCGCCCAAATGCCCCGCAAGATACTTGTGAATCGTCAGGTTTGTCACTTCCTCGATTAAACGTCCGGTTGTTCCGGTAGCAAATAATTCATTTTTACTTAAAATCCCCCGATAAGCGATACAGAAATTCTGCATCAATTTTTTCTTCGCATCATGCGCAATTAATGCAATGTTCATAGAAACACCCTTATACCCTTCTTAACATATATTATTTTTTGCATTGCAATCGTACATTGAGTACGAACCCCAATCCTATATACAGGCTGACCAAAGATGTCAGGCCGTAACTGACAAACGGCAGCGGAATTCCCGTATTGGGAATCACACTTGTGGCGACGGAGATATTAATAATCCCCTGAAAGCCGATCAGTGAAGCAACCCCCGCAGCTATGATCGTCCCCGCCAGATCTTTAGACCTCCTTGCTACCATAATACATTCAAATGAGATTAAAATCAATAAGACAATTACGGCACACCCTCCTACAAAACCGAATTCCTCCCCGATAACCGCGTAAATAAAGTCGGTTTCCGGTTCTGAAATAAAATTTCCGTTTTTGACAGAACTGATCTCATTGGTATTGTATCCCTTGCCATACAACATGCCCGAACCGATGGCTATGACCGAATTGTTCTGCTGATAGGCCTCTGCATTGGCATATTCTTCCGGATAGAGCCATGCCAGAATTCGTTTCTGCTGATAAGAATCAATAAGCTGCTGATCCGGTTGAAGAACCAGCGTAAGTATAATAACGAAGGCCGGCACTGCCACCGCCACTGCCATAATAATATATTTCCAGCTGATACCACCCACAAAAAGGATAATACAGAACAGCATGGTGATCATGATACTTGTGGACATATCCGGCTGTTTGTAGATCAGCGCAATGGGCGGCAGGAAAAGCAGGATACACAGGCCGATGATCTTCAGGGAATCCATCTCATCCTTATGCTTCATAATAAACTGTGCAAAAAATAAAAGCAACAAAATTTTTGCCGTCTCTGAGGGCTGAAACTGAATCCCGAAAATGTTCAGCCATCTCTGGGCGCCGCCTCTTTCCACACCCATCTCCTTAACAAGAAGGAGAAGTCCGATGTTTGCGGCGTACATCACCCAGTTCAGCCGCAAAAGCACCGAATAATCAAACAGGGAGATGACAACCATCAGAAAGAAACCGAGTACGAATCCGGCAATCTGCCGGGACTGCAGTGATTCCTGCGCACTCCCGATGGCCAGAATACCGATAACGGTAAGCGACACCGCCAGAATGATCAGTTTAAAATCATAATCTTTGATATGATACTGTCTTAACATATCCCGGTTCCTCCTTTCCCTATAATCTGTAAACAAATACGATGCGTCAGCAAGTTCTCTCCACAAACCTGCCAGACGCCAGACAAGAACGATGCATCACAACTTCTCTCCACAAACCTACCAGACCCCAGACAAAAACGATGCATATGCAATTCTCTCCACAAACCTGCCAGACGCCAGACAAGATCGATGCATCACAACTTCTTTCCACAAACCTGCCAGACACCAGACAAGAACGATACATCACAACTTCTTTCCACAAACCTACCAGACACCAGACAAGAACGATGCGTCAGCAAGTTCTTGTCGAATAATCTGCAACGCAGATTATTCATGGTTCAGATCCAGAATCGGTATATTTGCATAGAGCATCGGATTCTTAAGACTCCTGCCCTTATTGCCCGTTTTCGTGATCTGTATTTCCATGGTTTTGGTATCGATCTTCATATACTTGGAGATCACGTTGGCAATATCGTTCTTGATCATTTCCATCATTTCCGGCGAACAGTTAACACGGTCGGAGATCAGCAGGATCTTCAGCCTGTCCTTCGCTATTTCTCTGGAACTTTTTCGTTTTAATATATTTTTGAACACCGTAATCCCCCCTAACTCTTATGAAAAATACCCGACACCTTTGCCCAGAAGGAAATTCCTTTTTCCAGATCAAGAAAAGGAATCTCTCTGCCCAGCACTCTGTGACAGATATTCTGGTAGGCCCGGCCTGCCAGCGTGTTGCTGCCCACCAGAGGTTCACCCTGGTTTGTGGCAATCACCACGTTTTCATCATCGGGAACCATTCCGATCAGCGGTAAGGACAGAATATCCACCACATCTTCCGAGGACATCATGTCACCCCTCTTGATCATATCATAACGGATACGGTTTATGACCAGATCTATCTTATGTATTTCATTTGCTTCCAGCAGTCCGATGATCCTGTCGGCATCCCGGATCGCTGAAACTTCCGGTGTCGTGACTACAAGCGCCCGGTCTGCACCTGCGATGGCATTCTGAAACCCCTGCTCGATGCCTGCGGGACAATCCAGGATAATATAATCGAACTGATCTTTCAGATGGCTGATCATCTTCACCATCTGTGAAGGATTTACCGCGCTTTTATCTCTTGTCTGAGCGGACGGAAGAAGAAACAGGGTTGGATATCTTTTATCCCGGATGATCGCCTGTTTGATGCGGCAGTTTCCTTCCACCACATCCACAAGATTATAGACAATCCTGTTTTCAAGACCCATTACGACGTCCAGATTCCGCAATCCGATATCTGTGTCGATCAGGATCACCTTCTTGCCCATAGCTGCCAGACCTGTACCAACGTTTGCGGTAGTAGTGGTCTTGCCTACCCCGCCTTTCCCTGATGTGACGACAATTACTTCACTCATATCTTTTCGTTGACCTCCTGAATATGATTCATTATCGTCCCCTAAACAAAAGATAATTCCGTAGGAATTATCTTTGCGAGATTTGCTTCGCAAACTCGGCTTGCCTTGCTTTTGTCCGGATACATTTATGCATCCGCTTCGCAAACTCGAAAGCCTCTGTCCGGATACATTTACACATCCGCTTCACATACTCGGCTTTTGCCTTGCTTCTGTCTGGATATTTCTATGCATCCGCTTCACATACTCGAAACACATTCAAGCTGTGTCTGCTCACAAATCCGCATCTTACGGTATCATACCGGCAGATCGCTTAGTAATTCTTTGGTAATCGGCTCCATGATGACTCTTCCGTCCTCCACATAAGCAATTTTAGGCTGAATCTTTGGTTTGATTGACCACTTGCTCTGTTTTTCTGATGTTTTATATTTGAAATCACCGATTTTTAACTTTTCAGGTGACATTTCAAGCGCTACCACAAAATGGCCTTCGGCACCGCTGCCGCCGGCATAAGCCTGTCCATAGAGACCACCCAGTATAACGATATCCTTATTGGATACAATACTTGCGCCGGGATACACATCTCCCAGCACGATCACACTGTTTTCCGTCTCCAGAATCTGACCGTCTTTTAAAGTGCCCTTATAGAACTGTCCTGCATTTTCGATGGCCTGCTGATGGTCGGAAAGCCGCTGTAATGCTTTGACAAAATTTTTGTTTGTCTCCTCGTTCTTGCCCATGATGCACATGACGTTCAATGCCGAGTTGGCAGTGATGGTATTGACGATCTGCCGTTCCTCCTGATCGGACAGACTGCGTCCTTCAAAGGAGAGTACCATGCTTGCATCTTTAAAAAAATGTGCCGACTCCTTGAATTTAAAGGCAATCTCCTGAAGCAGCTGCGAAAAAGGCATCTCTTCGTCCAGATAAATGGACAGCCCGTTTTGAAAACTTTTGATAATAACCGGATTCTTCATGTTGATCCTCCACTCATTCCCCTATATGTTAGTCTGCATTGATCATACCGCCTTCCAGGGAACTGGCAGTTCCGGTAACGATCTCACTTTCTTCCTTAAGTCCATAATAATACGCATAAACATCTTTGGCAATCTGCGCGCTGTAATCGGAGGAATAACCGAAAGCCACACGGACTGCAACGGCAATCTCCGGATCTTCATAAGGCGCATAACTGATAAAAAGTGCATGGTTCGGACGGTTTCTGTTCTCCTGTGCCGTACCGGTCTTTCCGGCAACGTTTACATCCAGGTCGGAATAATATGATTTGCGCTCTACAACCCTGCGCATACCGGTGTGTATGGCATCCCAGTATTCAGAATCCATATCAATCTGATTGCGTATCTCAGCATGATTGTCCTTAACCAGTTCTTTATTATGATCTTCTATTCTGTCTACTAATGTTAAATTATAACATGTTCCGCTGTTGGCGATAGTTGTAACGTATCGCGCCAGTCCGGCTGTCGTATAGTTATTTGTACCATGGCCTATGGCGGAACGGACGGCATCTGTATCCGAGACTTCCGGCGTATATTCTTCAATTTCCACACCTGAGGTTTCGGAAAGTCCGAACTGGTCCGCAGCCCTGGCCAGCTTATTAAGCGCCACATCGCTGTTATAAGTATCACCCACAATCCCAAGCCGGTATCCTGTCTCATAAAAGAACCAGTTACAGGAATGTGCCAGAGCATTTGAAAGATTCAAAGCGCCGTGGGCTCCGGGCGCAATATGGCATTTGGCCGGCGGAGATATCTTCTCAAACACACCTGTACAGGTGATTGTATCTGTCGTATTGATCACGCTGTCCATGAGTCCCGCCCTGGACGATACAATCTTAAACGTGGAACCGGGTGCGGTTCTCTGCTGCGTCGCATAGTTTATGAGCGGTCTGGACAAATCATTTCGCAGACTTGCAAAATAAGCTGCATTTACGCCATTGGCCATCTTATTGTTATCATAGCCCGGATAGGATACCAGTGCCAGCACATCTCCTGTTTTAACATCGGTAACCACCACAGAACCGGAATAAGGATCCAGAGCAAGCTGTGCCGGTGTCAGATCCAGATTCTCGATACGCTTTCTCATAAAAACATAGGGTGTCTCAAGTCCTGCCCGAAACTGCGCATATTCCTCCTCCGGCAGATCCACCACATTCTGTTCCAGTAAAAGTTCACAAATCTGCCGTCCGCTCAGTTCATCATTGTTGATCATGTAGCGGTACATGCGTTTGTCAAAATCACCGTCAGTATCCAGCTGAGAGAAAATATAATCAATGATCTTCCTGTAAATCTCAACGGAATCAGAATAACGTGAATCAATATCCAGCGCCGACACGTCGATCCAGTTTTGTGCTATGGCATAATTCAGATATTCATTCAGGCTGATAACTTCATCCTTTGTCCATGCAATATAGGTCGCATCCTTGCTGTCTACTGCCGATTCCATGATAATATTGTTACGGTTGAGCATGGAAACAATATAACTTTCGTAGTTTTTGTACTCTTCCGTCAGTTTTTCATAAGGAGTACATATTTCTTCCAGTTCCTCCCGCAAAGTAGCAAACACTCTTGCTTTTTTATCCCGATAGATTTCCAGCACGGCTTTTTCCGTCTCTCCCGCATGTACGGATGTAAAATGCGAGGTGTCAATGACATTGTTATTAATACATGCAAAGTAAACATCATAGATCGGAATCTTGATCTTACCGCCGCTGCCGCCTTCCGGCACCTCAAATTCCCTGATATTCTCAATATTGGCCAGCAGGATACTTGCAAGCTTGGACTCTATGATATGATAACATGTCCTTTGCAGATCAGAATCAATGGTCAGATAAATATCATTACCGGCAACGGATTCTGTTCTGTCACTGGTCTCAATGACCTTACCCAGATTGTCCACATATACCGTTTCCAGCCCCTTAGTACCCTGAAGCTCCATTTCCATGGAAGATTCTATACCGGATTTACCTACCGTATCATTAAGGTCGTATGTTTCATCCTGTTTCTGCAGTTCTTCCAGTTCTTCCTGGGCGACCTTTCCGGTGTAACCGATGATCTGTGCAAAATAAATACTGTCATTATATTTACGAATCGTACCCTCTGCAATGGAAACTCCGTCCAGGCTGTCTGCATTCTCCATAACGACAGCAACTGTCTCCTCGGAAACATTATTGGCTACCGTCGTGGCGATATATTTCTGGTAACTGTTGGCACTGAGGGCATAACGTATCGTGATGATCTTAAGAATTTCTTCCTTTGTAAAACCATAACCCGGCTCAAAGCTGTCGGTATCATCTTCCACTCTGTAATCGCCGATACCGTATCGGGTAGACGGTGAAGTACCGCACAGATAGCGTATGACCTGCGCAGGTGCGGCGGTTCGTTCTTTTTCTTTTAAATCATTGATGGAGGCATGTCCATAGACATCGGCCAGAAAACGAAGCAGCTGCGTTCCCTCCACATTGAACTGATAATTACCGTTTTTATCAAGTATAATCGGGAAGTCATTGATGATCTGATCCCCGTTCTGTTCGATCATACCGACGAGTCTGAGGATCGTACCATTCAGATTGGCGTTCTTTTTTCTGCCGGATTCATATACATCTTCAATGGTCACGGAATAAGCCAGCTCATTATAGGCCAGCAGATTACCGTCACGATCCAGAATATTGCCTCTGGTGGGCAGGATCGTGCGGTCTCTTGTGATGCTCAGCTGAAAATTGTTAAAATACTCTTCACCGTGAACAATCTGAAGCTGAAAGATCGTATAGATCAGATAACTGCCCATTCCCACCAGGACGAAAACAAGGACGAGCAGCCTGGAAGTGATCATATTCATGAAATTTTCTTTAATGTGTTCCAGTATATGGTCAAACAAACTTTTTACCACTCCTTAGTTCACTGTGCTCAAGTCTGGTATTGATCCAGAGGATGAGCGGATACAAAAATATTGTTACCACGATCGTGTACACGATCTCCGGCAGGATGATGTGCGTAAAATAATGTCCGAAATCAAATCTGCTCCGCAGCAGGAATAAGATCACATAACAGGTCAGTCCGTAAAAACAGTCGCTTCCAAGTATCAGCGCAATGGGAAGCTTGATATCCTGAGGATAGAATATAATGCAGAACTTACCGTTCAAATATCCGATGTACATATACAGCAGAGAATAAAATCCTATGGAGCTTCCAAAAAAAATATCCACCAGCAGACCGCAGAAAAATCCGATCAGAAGCCCCGTTTTCTCTCCGCGCATAAACCCGAAGGATGCCGTCAGTACGATCAGCAGGTTCGGCACGATTCCGCTAAAAGCCAGTGCATGAAATACGGTGCACTGTAACAGAAAACAGATAAAAATCAAAACAATTGTGATCAGGACACGTTTCATGCTAATCCTCCATATCAGGGCAGTTTACTGTAATCAGGACGAATGTTACTCGTCCGGTATCTGCTTTAACTGCATAATGACCAGAACTTCTTCCAGATGCTCAAAATCCACTGCCGGCGTAATGTCTCCTGATTTTGTCAGGTTGTTCGGATCCTGATTGATCTTGCTGATATAACCTACGAGAATACCCGGAAGATAAATATCGCTGATATTAGAGGTAACGATCTTGTCGCCTTCCATAACAACATTATCACTGTCCACCAGCAGACCGAATTCGATAACTCCTGAAGCGTAGCGTTTCAGGTTGCCTGATACGATCATGTTATCGGAACTGGACAGCACCATGGCGCTCACGTTGGAGTCATCGGCAATGATCGCCTTTACTTTCGCCCAGTTGGGACCCACATCCACAACACGCCCTACCAGGCCGCTGCCGGCCATCACATTCATATTTACGGCAATACCGTCCTTGGATCCTTTGTTGATGACAAACGAATGAAACCAGTTGCCGGAATCTCTGGCAATGATCCGTGCACCGGTCTTCTCATATTCATCATATTGTGCATCCAGTTTATATAGTTCACGCAGATTGGTCAATTCATAACGATCCTGCTGAAGTCTCGTATTTTCGATGGTCAGTTCGTCTACCTGCCGCTTCAGTTTCTCATTTTCAGCAATCAGGTCGCGGATCTGCACCAGTTCCTCGGAACGGTTTGCGAGCCAGCTTCCGACAACGCTGATCCCTTCCTCGAAAGGAACCACCGTATATCCCGCCACCGCGCTTAAAGGTCCGCTGAAAACGGTGGTATTAAAGGTAAGCAGCACCATGCCGGTGCACAGGATTGTTAAAATAAAAAGGAGATATTTACTTGGCAACGTAAATTTCTCTCCTTTTCTTTTTACGATTGGACTCATTTACTCATTCCTTCTATTGCGTAGGCTACCGATTTATAATTATCATCGTTGATGATCTTGGCAAGTCCCAGTGCCACACTTGTGACGGGGTTCTCGGAAACGTTTACTTTAAGTCCCGTTCCCTTACTCGTGAGTCCTGCCAGCTTGCTCACCTGTGAAGCACCGCCGGTCAGGTAGATCCCGTGCCGGTAAATGTCCGCCGCCAGTTCCGGAGGCGTGCGCTCCAGGATCACCTTGATGTTATCTATAATCGTATTAAAATGTTCGGTAAGGCACTCATCCACAAGTGCTGTGGGAATCTCCCGCTCCACCGGAAGGCCGGTAACGATATCTCTTCCGTACACAAGCGCCCCCAGACGCTGTTCTTCCAGATCAAGCAGTGATGTCTTCACCACCTCAGCGGTCTTGCCGCCGATGATCAGGCTGTATTCCCGGCGGATGGCTGCTTTGATGGCGTCGTCAAATTTACGTCCGCCCACCTTGATCAGTCTGCTGAGTACGATGCCGCCAAGAGACAGAATGGAGATCTCCGTAGTGTCAAAGCCCACATTGACAACCAGAACGCCCTGGGAATTCTTTACATCTATCCCCATGCCAAGACCGTCTGCTACCGCCTTATCCACCACCATGACCTTTTTTGCTTTTACATTGGATTCCTTGATCAGGTCCTTGAACGCACGTTTTTCAACTTCAGTCACGTCCCAGGGTACTGCGATAAAATAGTCCGCCGGTTTCAGATTGTTTTTCATCAGATCGTTCAGGAAATACCTGATCAGCATCTCCATGTTCTGTATATCCGCGATCACGCCGTTGCTGAGCGGATAAGAAATATTGATGTTGCTGGGCGCTTTTTCGTACATCTCGAAAGCTGAATCGCCGTAGGCAAAAAGATTCCGCTTATTCTCGATGGCGATCATATTTTTCTCGACGAAAACCTCATCATCCGAACGGTTGTATATTTTTATATTGCTTGTTCCTAAATCAATTCCAAATGCGTTGTTAGCCAAGGCAGCTACCCCTCTCTTTCTTGTGTTACATTTTCGCCTTATGGTTTTTGCGTCATAAGGCTGCTTTCTTTAAAGCTGAAATATTGATTATCCCCTATGATAATATGGTCATAGAGCGGTATGTCCGCCAGTCCGCCGATCTGCATGATCCGGCCGGTTATCCGGATATCGTTCTCGCTGGGCCGGGGATCTCCGCCGGGATGATTGTGAAGAAGCATGATTCCTGCCGCTTTCGCCTGCAGCGCATGAATAAATACTTCTCTGGGTGATATCAGAGAGGCATTAACGGTTCCCTTAGAAAGAATATGCTCTTCGATCAGATGCAGTCCGGAATCCAGTAAAAGAAGCAGGATATGCTCCACGCTCTCATGCCGGAAACGTTCCATATAATAATCCGCCACGGTAAGCGGATCATGAAAAGAAAGCTTTCCCTTAGCCTTCGCCTGAGCCATGCGGGTGCATAACTCCGCCACTGTTTTAAGCTGGATCGCCTTCACCTTTCCGATCCCGTCAATCTGCATAAGTTCCTGCAGCGGTATGTGGTACAGCCCAAGCAGACCGTTGCCATACCGGGCTGATTTCGACAGTACCCTCTCGCCCAGCTCCCTGGCGTTCATCCCGCGGGTGCCTGTACGCAGAAGAATGGCCAGAAGTTCCGAATCGGTCAGGGATTTACTTCCATAGGAAATAAATTTCTCATATGGAAGATTCTGCATCCTGTAATACTCATTGTTCTCACACTTGCTTAATTTCATTCAACCTCTTTCCCGACAGCATCTCTCTCCTTAAACGACGGGTACAGGTTATCCTAAATAAACCGATATATGATGATTGCCACTGCAATGCCCAAAATACTTGCAATCGTGATATTAATGGATAATCCGAAGGTTACGCTGAGAATACCCAGATCCAGCACCAAAGGCGAAGACAGTCCGAAAGATTGTCCGTAATTCAGCCATGTGCTTGGAAAAAGGCTCCCGATAAAACCGCCGATCACGATGCCTGCCAGAATCAGCAGGAAACAAGCCCAGTTATTTTTACGCATACGAATGAGAATCTCCTTTCCCAACGCTCATTTTATCACAACAATATTTTCATGTATACAAAATTTACCAAATTTTCATAAAAACAAATTTCCCCGGAAACGTTTACAGGGAAATAATCTGCCGGTCAAGCAGATTCTGTACGGTTTTCAGAATGCCGAGTTTTGCGTGGGGAAATGTCAGTCCGCCCTGAAAATAAACCGCATAAGGCGGTGCAATCGGTCCGTCCGCGCTGAGTTCTATGGAAGACCCGGACACAAAAGCGCCGGCTGCCATGATCACTTTGGAATCATATCCCGGCATATCCCAGGGTTCCGGTGTGACGAAGCTGTCCACGGCCGCCGCCGCCTGAATGCCCTGACAGAATGCGATCACCCCTTCCGGTGCACCAAAGGTCACAGCCTGTATGATATCGTGTCTGCTCTGCTTTCCGTCAGGCACCACAGCATATCCCAGCTTTTCATAGATATTTGCCGCAAAAATTGCGCCTTTCAGCGCATTTGCAGTGACGTTCGGGGCAAGAAACAGTCCTTCATAAAAAGAAGACAGAATACCCAGAGAAGCGCCCACCTCCTTGCCAAGTCCGGGGGATGTCAGCCGGTACGCCGCATTTTCCACACACTCCTTTTTCCCTGCGATATAACCGCCAATAGGTGCCAGTCCGCCGCCCGGATTTTTGATCAGAGAGCCTACCACCATATCGGCGCCCACATCGGTAGGTTCTATCGTCTCCACAAACTCACCGTAGCAGTTGTCTACCATGCAGATCAGATCGGGCCTGATCTCTTTGACAAATCGGATGAGCTGCCCGATCTGCGCAACGGACAAAGTAGGTCTGGTCTGATACCCTTTGGAACGCTGTATGGTGACCAGCCTTGTTTTATCATTGATGGCGGCACGAATGCCGTCGTAATCAAAGCTGCCATCGGGCAGAAGATCAACCTGCCTGTAAGATATGCCGTATTCCCTGAGGGAACCTTTGGAGGGCCTGATGCCGATGACTTCTTCCAGTGTGTCATAAGGTTTCCCCACAGGAGAAAGAAGCTCGTCTCCGGGACGCAGATTGCTCATCAAGGCAAGAGCCAAAGCATGTGTACCGCAGGTGATCTGGGGACGTACAAGCGCATCCTCTGTGTGGAAAAAGGATGCATAGACCTTTTCCAGCGTATCCCTTCCCAGATCATTGTAACCGTAGCCTGTAGTGCCCAGCAGACAGGCCTCGCTCACGCCACATTCCTGCATGGCGCGGATCACCTTCAGCTGATTGTATTCCGCCACCGCGTCAATGCCGTGGAAGCGTTCCTGTAAAGAACCCAGAATTTCTTCTCCGAAAGCATACACTTTCTCTGAAATCCCGAATTTTCCATATTGTTCTGTCAAATCTGCCATAATTATATTGATTCCTTTCCGCTGTGTCTGTACGCTGTTACTCTCTTAAGTGATCACATTCCTGCTCCGCAGTACTGCCGTCATATGTTCCAGAATCCGGTCGTCATCGTATGCAAAAACCGGCTTGTCGATCCATATTACGTCCCGCTCTCTGCGAAACCAGGTCAGCTGGCGCTTCGCAAAATGTCTTGTGTCCCGCTTGATCAGGTATACCGCTTCTTCCAGAGATATTCTGCCTTCCAGATGATCCAGCAGTTCCTTGTAGCCAAGCCCCTGCATGGATACCATGTCTCTTCTGCATCCCGCTCTGGCAAGACCGGCCACCTCCTCCAAAAGTCCGTTGTCCATCATGTGATCCACACGCTCTTCGATTTTCCGGTAAAGTTTATCCCGTTCATCATTTAGCACAAAATAGGCAAACGCATAAGGAGAACTGTTGCCGCGCTGCTCTTTGTTATGCTCGGATATCTTCCGGCCTGTCTTTTCATAAAATTCAATGGCCCGGATCACACGCTTCACATTATTGGGATGAATACTCCCGCAGGATTCCGGGTCAATCTGCCGCAAACGTTCATACAGCACATCGCAGCCTTGCGTTTTTGCTGTTTCTTCCAGGCGTTTCCGCAAAGCCGTGTCCTCGTCATTTTCCGTAAAATCAATATCATATAAAAGGGCCTGTATATAAAAACCGGTTCCTCCCACCACCACAGGGATATGCCCTCTGTCATGGATTTCCTTCATGGCCTGCCTGGCCATCTGTTGGAACAGTACCACATTAAACTCTTCTGCCGGCTCCAATACATCGATCAGATGATGTGGAATGCCGCCCGTCTCTTCCGGCATAATCTTGGCGGAACCGATGTCCATATGACGGTATACCTGCATGGAGTCGGCGGAAATGATCTCGCCGCCGATCTTTTTTGCCAGTGCAATGGACAGCGCGGATTTCCCTACCGCCGTCGGTCCGGTCAAAATGACCAGGGGTGGTTTCTTTCTCTCATTCATCAGGTTACGATCCTCTTAAATTTCTTTTCCAGTTCATATTTGGTCATGGAAATGACAGTGGGACGGCCATGAGGACAGTGATAAGGATTGTCCAGCGTAAGAAGCTCGTCGATCAGTCCATCCGCCTCCTCTCCTGACAACCGCATGTTACCTTTGACAGCGGCTTTGCAGGCCATACCTGCGATACGGCCGCGAATGCTTTCCGGAGTGCCGGACAGTGTCTCCTCCGCCAGTTCATCCAGTATTTCCATGAAAAATTCCTTCTCTTCATAGGCGTACAGATCCATCGGCACACCCCGGACAGCGTATTCACTGCCCCCGAATTCTTCGATGGTAAAACCCAGAGCCCGAAAATCTTCAGCATGTTTTAAATAGCAGGCACGTTCTCTTCCGCTGAGGGTCACGATTATGGGGGGATTTATGGTCTGGGACAGGATATCATGTTCCCGGAACCGTTTCATCAGCCGCTCATATTTCACCTTTTCATGGGCGGCATGCTGGTCTATGATCAACAGCTTATCCTCATAAGAGACAAGCCAGTAGGTGTCAAATAACTGTCCGATGATCTCATAACGGGGTCGTGCCTGTTCCGATAACATTCTGTCCCCGAAAAGTTCCATCTGCACAGGAGCTTCTGTTTTCTGCGCAGTGACGCCGGCGGAAGCGGCATCACCGGAAACAGCCGGTGCGGTATTAACCGTTTTCGTATTCCTGTCGGAAGAAATCGTGGATGCCTGATAGGACACGGGTTCACGCAGACATTCTGACGTAACCATAGTGACCGGCCGGTTTTTTTCATAGATTCTGGCAATCGATTCCGACTTTTTAAAACCGCCTTTAGAACCGCCGGACGTATTGGCGATCCGCCGTTTCTCAAAAGGTTCCGGCATCGATTCCTGCGGCGCTTTTGGAGCCGGTTTTCTACCCTGATTCTCCGTCAGGCTGATTTCTGGAATCATTTCGATGTTATGCAGTGCATCATGTACCGCATCCTTTACGGCCTGATAAAAAACAGGCTCACCAGCAATCCGCACTTCCATCTTGGTGGGATGTACGTTCACATCGATCCGTTTTGTGTCAATCTGAAAATGAAGCACGCAAAAAGGAAATTTGTGCTGCATCAGATATTCCCGGTATCCTTCCTCCACAGCCTTGCTGATCAGCGTGCTCTTGATATATCTTCCATTGATATAGAAAATCTCATAGTTGCGGTTGGCACGGTTGATCAATGGTTTCCCCAAAAGTCCCGTGACAGACACACCCTCCGCCTCCCACTGAAAAGGAAAAAGTTCTGCAGAAATATCCCTGCCGTAAATGCGGTAAATGATCTCTGCAAGGTCATCATTTCCGGTGGTATAAAATCTGGTCTGGCCGTTTGAGATAAATTTAAAGGATACCCGCGGGTTGGACATGGCCAGATGCTCCATCAGATCCGCCACATAGGCCCCTTCCGTCTGAGGCTGTTTCAAAAACTTCTTCCGGGGCGGCGTATTATAAAAGAGACTGCGCACAATCACAGTAGTTCCTTCCGGCGCTCCGATCTCCTCCAAGCCCGTCTCTGTGCCGCCTTCGATTACATAGCGGATTCCGGTCAGATCATCCTTTGTCTTGGAGATCAGTTCCACCATGGAAACTGCCGAAATGCTGGCCAGCGCTTCCCCTCGGAAGCCAAGACTGACCAATCTGGTCAAGTCATCAGCAGATGTGATCTTGCTTGTTGCATGGCGTAAAAATGCGTTACGCACCTGGGATTTCTCAATACCGCCGCCGTTGTCGGTAACGCGGATCAGAGAAGTGCCGCCGTCTTTGATCTCCACGGTAACGGCGCCCGCCCCCGCATCAATAGCGTTTTCCACCAGTTCTTTTACTACGCTGGAGGGTCGTTCCACCACCTCACCGGCAGCGATCTTGTCGATTGTCTGATGATCTAATATGTTTATGGCCGCCATAAAAATCTAATCTCCTACACTTGTATAATCAATGCAGCGCTTTGTACGTGCATATTTTGTTATTTCCAGCGGTTCTTTAACTTATTCTGCAGTCTGTACAGGGTATTCAGCGCATCCACAGGCGTCAGATTCCCTACATCTACTTCCAGAAGTTCATTGATGACATCTTCATCCTTGACTGTATCAAAAAGGGACATCTGTTCCAGATCCACCTCATCATATTTGACCGGTTTGTGTTTCTCATTCTTGATATTGATCTCTATATTCTGCACCTTTTCGATAATATCGTTGTCACTGAGCTGTTCCACGATCTCCTTGGCCCGGTCTATGACCATATCGGGCACACCTGCCAGCTTTGCCACCTGTATGCCGTAGCTTTTATCCGCCCCGCCCCTGACAATCTTACGCAAAAATACAATATCATCGCCCTTTTCCTTAACAGCGATACAGTAATTATTGACGTTGTCCATCTTGTCTTCCAGTTCCGTCAGTTCATGATAATGGGTGGCAAAAAGTGTCTTTGCACCCAGAATCTTGCGGTTGCTGATATGCTCGATCACCGCCCATGCAATGCTCAGGCCGTCAAAAGTAGATGTACCTCTGCCGATCTCATCCAGAATCAGCAGACTGTTAACCGTGGCGTTTCGCAGAATATTTGCCACTTCATTCATCTCTACCATGAAGGTGGACTGCCCGCTGGACAAATCATCCGACGCGCCCACGCGGGTGAAAATACGGTCTACAATCCCTACATTGGCCTTTTTTGCCGGGACATAGGAGCCGATCTGCGCCATCAGGACGATTAACGCCGTCTGTCGCATGTAAGTAGACTTCCCGGCCATGTTAGGTCCTGTAATCACTGCAATACAGTGCTTCTGGTTGTCCAGATAAGTATCGTTGGCAATAAACATGTCGTTTCCCGTCATCTGTTCCACCACCGGATGCCGCCCTCCTTTGATGTCAATGATCCCCTTTTCGTTGAGGGACGGGCGGACATACTGATTGCGCTCCGCCACATAGGAAAGAGATGTAAATACATCCAGTCTTGCGACGGCTCTGGCTGTACGCTGGATCCGCTCCATCTCAGCCACGATAGCATCCCGGATCTCACAGAACAGATCATATTCCAGTGAGGACAGCTTATCTTCCGCATTCAGAATGGAATCTTCCAGTTCCTTTAATCTCGGTGTGGTATACCGCTCTGCGTTGGCCAGAGTCTGTTTGCGTATGTAATCTTCCGGCACCAGATTCTTATAGGAATTGGTCACCTCGAAATAGTACCCGAAAACTTTGTTATATTTGATGCGCAGATTTTTGATTCCGGTGCGCTCCCGATCCTGCTCTTCCAGTGCGGCAAGCCAGTTTTTTCCGTCCGTCTTGGCGCTTCTGAGGGAATCAATGGTCTCACTGAAGCCTTCTTTGATGATGCCGCCGTCCCGGATGGATATAGGCGGCTCCTCGGTGATAGAATCATCAATCAGGTGAAAAATATCTTCCAGCGCATCCATATGCTCATTGATCTCATTCAAAAGCGTACAGTCCAGATCCCCCAGCACAGTCTTGATGGACGGAAGCATGGCAAGGGAATTGCGGAAGGCGATCAGATCCCTTGGATTGGCCGTTTTATAACTGACCTTGCTGAGCAGACGTTCCAGATCATAAATCGTGTTCAGATATTCCCGCAGTTCGTCTCTGTCAACACTCTTTTTACACAGTGTTTCCACAGCATCCAGACGTTTTTCCATCTTTGTTTTATCGATCAGCGGCTGTTCGATATATTTGCGCAGAAGCCGGCCTCCCATGGCTGTTTTTGTCTTGTCCAGCACACCCAGAAGGGAACCTGTCTTATGCTTTTCCCGAAGAGTTTCCGTCAGTTCCAGATTCCGCCTTGTGGAACTGTCAAGGAGCATATATTTACTTGTCAGATAAGGATAGAGATGGGTAAAATGCATCAGTGAGGTCTTCTGCGTCTCATAAAGATACTGCAGAAGTGCACCGGCGGCAATCACACCCGTCGGGAAATCCTCCACCCCCAGCCCGGACAGTGTATTTACCTGAAAATGTTTCATCAAACACTTACGACAGTTATCTTCGTCAAAATAATGGGAAGCCAGGGAGTAGACCGTAATGCCGAGACGGTTCTTCAAATCTTCGATCTCATAACCGCTGACCAGATACTGTTCGTTACAGATGATCTCGGAAGGCATATATTTATTGATCTCATCCTGCAGTTTACGAATATCCTCCACTTCAGTCAGATAATAATCGCCGGTGGTGACATCCGCCACGGAAATCCCTGTTTTACCGGGAAAATAAACGATACACATGAGGTAGTTATTGCGGCTCTCTTCCAGTGTCTGCATATTCAGATTGGTGCCTGGTGTCACAATGCGGACTACTTCACGCTTGACGATCCCTTTGGCAAGCTTTGGATCTTCCATCTGTTCACAGATGGCCACCTTATAGCCTTTTGACACCAGTTTACTCAAATAGCCTTCCAGTGCGTGATGGGGAACGCCGCACATGGGCGCCCGTTCTTCCTGTCCACAGCTTTTGCCGGTCAGCGTTATTTCCAGTTCTTTTGAAGCTGTCAGTGCATCCTCATAAAACATTTCATAAAAATCACCCAGACGATACAGGAGAATGCAGTCCTGATAGTCCTTTTTCGTTTCCAGATACTGTTGCATCATTGGAGTAAGTTCTGCCATTTATCTTAACCATCTTTCTGTATTATATAAATCATTCGACTACATGGCCGGTATAATAAAATCCATGACAGGTATCAAGAGATACCCGGACTAATTGACCGATCTTTGTATTTCCGGCCGGAAAATGAACCAGCATATTGTTGGACAGGCGGCCTGTCATCAAAGAGGCGTCCTGTTCATTCACTTCTTCGATCAACGCTTCCAATGTCTGTCCCTGTAAAAGCGCGGCCCTCTCTCTGGCCGTATCCTGCACCACTTTCAAAAGCCGGTCAAATCCCGTTTTTACAATTTCTTCCGGCACCTGGTTTTCCATCGCCGCCGCAGGCGTTCCCGTCCGTTTCGAATAAATGAATGTAAAAGCATTGTCATACTTCACACGGCGCACCACGTCGATTGTCTCTTCCACATCTTCCAGTGTCTCTCCCGGAAAGCCTACGATCAGATCCGTTGTAATTGCAATATCGGGCATGGCGGTTCTGATTTTATCCACCAGCGCCAGATACTGTGCCTTCGTATAATTTCTGTTCATGGCCTGCAGGATCCGGTCAGAGCCCGCCTGCACCGGAAGATGCAGATGACGGCATATTTTGTCGGAATGCTTCATCACATCAATCAGTTCATCGGACAGATCCTTCGGATGGGAAGTCATAAACCGGATGCGCTTTAACCCTTCGATCTGTTCCACTTCCTGCAGAAGCTGTGCAAAAGTTATGGGCTCGTCCAGATTTTTACCGTATGAATTCACGTTTTGTCCAAGCAGCATGACTTCCACAACACCGTCCGCCACAAGATGTTCAATCTCCTGCAGGATCTCTTTAGGATCCCTGCTTCTTTCCCGTCCTCTTACATAGGGGACGATACAGTAACTGCAGAAATTGTTGCAGCCAAACATGATATTGATACCGGATTTGTAAGGATATTTACGGTTAACCGGCAATTCTTCCACAATCTGGTCGGTCTCATCCCAGATGTCAACGATCATCTCATGATT
The DNA here is from genome assembly GCA_910586615.1 of uncultured Lachnospiraceae bacterium. Classification (GTDB taxonomy): domain Bacteria; phylum Bacillota; class Clostridia; order Lachnospirales; family Lachnospiraceae; genus UBA3282. Next base: position 20,245 of record CAJUJP010000008.1, on the reverse strand, counting down.
TTCAAACATCGTTACCAGAAGCTGGGCAAATTTAAAAAGATTGTGGGTTCCGAATATGAGATCCACAAACCGGTAGCTTTTCCTGATTTTCTCGATTACGGTATTTTCCTGCATCATGCAGCCGCACAGCGCTATCTTCATATGAGGTTTTTTTCGTTTTAAGCTGTTTAAAAATCCTAGCCGGCCGTAAACTCTCTGATTTGCGTTATCCCGCACGGTGCAGGTGTTATAAATGACGAAATCCGCCTCCTCTTCCTGCTCTGTGGTCTCATAGCCGATTTGCGTGAGAATGCCTGACAGTTTCTCGGAATCTCTCGCATTCATCTGGCACCCGAAGGTCGTCACACAGCATAGCGGTCTGCGTCCCAGTTCCTGCGCCAGTTCCTCCACACAGGAAGCCGCCCTGCGCATATATTCTTTCTGCAGGGCGAGTTCTCTTTCATCATTTTTGGATGTGTATTGTGTCATAATAATCCTCATTCGTATCACAGGCTGCCTGTGATGCTGTTTCAATAGAAGGCTTCAAAATATATGATTTTCAACCAATGTGTCTTGCTGACGGCATCAGTAATCCACCAAAAGAAAACGAAGTTGCACTAAGAGATCACACTTCGATGTCTCAGGGCAACTAGGTTATTTCCAAATGCATAAAAGCTCTGTTTCTGACTGTATTGAGATCGGGTAATTCGGACGAAATATAATCAGGTATTCGGCCCATACACCAGGAGCCGCAACCGCCGTCATCAGCTTCACTGTATCTTCTTACAACATGCAACCGCCAGCGCACCGGGGCCGATATGACATGCCACACTCAGGGATAACGGATCCATGTGTATCTCAAATCCCGGAAACTGTTCCTGTACCTCTTCCTTCAACTGCTGTGCCGCCTCAAGGTCATACGTGTATGCGATCTGAAGCCAGATATTATCCGCATTCACACCACCGAACCGCTTCTCCATATCGCTGCGGATGGCATTGATCATAATGGATTTGCCCTGGGATATGGTGCGCGCCTTGGCAAAGGCATCCAGCTTGTCTCCCTGAATCTGAAGCACCGGCTTAAGTCGAAGGATCGTGCCAAGTGCTGCGGCCGCCGGCGTGATTCTGCCGCCTTTTTTCAGATAATACAGTGTATCCAGCATAATATAGATACTGGAATTGAATTTATCCTCTTCCAGAAATTCTTTGATCTGTCCGGCATCCATGCCTCTTTCAGCCAGTGCCAGCGCATCCAGTGCGGACTGCCGCTGGGTAACGGAGATTCTCTGGTTATTGACTACCGCTACTTTCCCGTCATAGTCTTCGGCAAGCATCATGGCACTCTGACAGGAACCGCTTAAGCCGCTTGACATGGGAATATGAACGATCTGATCATATTCTTCTAACAGTTCGTCCCAGAGCTTCATGACCGAATCCGGTGTAGGCTGGCTGGTGATTACATCAGCGCCCTCCGCCAGCCGGGTATAAAATTCCGCCTGGGTGAGTGTGATATCTTCATAAAATGTCTCATCATTGATCATAAATGGCATGGGAAGAACATAAATTCCCAGTTCCTTCGCCTGCGCCTGTGTGATACCGCTGTTGCTGTCTGTAACGATTGCTGTCTTTTTATTCATCTCAGTCCTGCTTCTCCATCATCAAAAATACTTACTTAATCATATTACTTTCAGATAGTCCTAAAGTCAACCTCATTTATTGCCGCACGCTCGAAATATTCACGCAAAGGTGCGAACTGTTCTCCGGCAAGTGAGCTGTCCTCGTCCATGATCCTGTCGGCCCATTCACTGGCACGCTGTAAAATACCGGCATCCTGATAAATATCCCCCAACCGGAACCTGAGATCTCCGCTCTGTCTGATTCCGAACAGATCTCCGGGCCCTCTCAGCTTCAGATCCTGGGAAGCAATATAAAATCCGTCATTGGAGTCATTGAGGATTTTCAATCTCGCCATCGTCTCCGGCTTCGGTGATCCACTCATAAAAATGCAGTATGACTGGGCGTCTCCCCGCCCTACGCGTCCCCGGAGCTGATGAAGCTGTGCCAGTCCGAAACGTTCCGCATTTTCCACCATCATCACCGTAGCATTGGGCACATTGATCCCCACTTCAATAACGGTAGTTGACACAAGCACATCAATCTGCCGGGCAGCAAAGGCTTCCATGATTCTGTTCTTTTCCGCCGCTTTCATCTTGCCGTGAAGAGATGCGATCTGAATGGACGGAGCCAGTGTGCCTTTCAGTCTGGCTGTGTATGAGACCACATTTTCCAGTTCCTGGGTCTCACTCTCCTCCACCATGGGACAGATCACATAAACCTGCCGTCCGGCGGCCACTTCTTTCTCGATAAAGCGATAGGCGGTTTCACGGTAGGAAGTATTCACCACACAATTTTTGATGGGAAGTCTGTTCGCCGGCAGTTCGTCCAGCACCGATATATGGAGATCGCCGTAGAGGATAATAGCCAGTGTTCTGGGAATGGGCGTGGCGCTCATGACGAGAACATGCACATCTTCTCCCTTTTTTGCCAGATTCTCTCTCTGTTTTACACCGAAACGATGCTGCTCGTCAGTGATCACAAGCGCAAGGTCATGATAGGATACCTTCTCCTGGATCAGTGCATGTGTTCCGAGAATCACGTTGGCTTCACCGCTTTCTATCTGTGCATAAATCACTTTTCTTTCTTTTGCGGAAGTGGAACCGGTCAAAAGCACAGGCTTCAGGGGCAGATGATACTGCTGTTTTAACTGTAACAACGATTCATAATGCTGCGCCGCCAGTACTTCCGTGGGCGCCATCATTGCTCCCTGACAGCCGTTTGCCGCACACATCAAAAGCGCCAGAAAAGCAAGAATCGTCTTTCCGGAACCAACATCTCCCTGAATCAGCCGGTTCATGGTATGATCCGAAGTCAAGTCTCTGCGAATCTCCTCCCAGACCTTCTGCTGTGCCCCCGTCAATCTATAAGGAAGCGCCTCCACCAGCCGTCCGGTATCCGCCACCTCAATCATCGGATGCCTGTTCTCTGTCTTCTCATTGTCCTCCCGCATTCTGCGTACCATCAGGATAAAAAGCAGAAACTCATCAAAAACAAGCCGTTCTCTGGCCCTGACAAGGGACTCCCGGCTGTCCGGAAAATGCATCTGCCGCACCGCATGTTCCAGATCATAGAGCCCTTCTTTCTCCCTGATTTGTACCGGAAGATAATCTTTTGGAAAAGAAAACACATCGATGGCCTGCCGCACTGCTTTCGTGATCACATTACTGCTCAAACCCTTTGTGGTGGAATATCTGGGAAGCATACGGCCAACCATTTTACCGTACTCCTCCGGCTTGTACATCCGCCCCTGCTCCATCACATTTCTTTTTCCCTTTTGTTGTATCAGGCCTCGGAAAATATATACTGTATCCCGTTTCAGGCTTTTTTTCAGATAAGGCATATTGAAATACGTCATATGCAGTATCCCGCCTCCCGCACAATCGACCTCAAAGGACGTAATGCTCAGCCCTCTGATCTGTCTTGTGGCGATATTACCGCGGATCCGTCCGGAAACCGCCACAATCTCTTCCGTACCCGCCTCCTGCAGATCCACCGGTGCCTGAAAATATTCATAATCCCTGGGGTAATAATACACCAGTTCCTCAGCCGTAGTGATCTCAAGCTTACGAAACAACCCGGCTGTCTTTTCTCCGATCCCCTTCAGCGACGTGATCTCCATAAATCCTTCCCCGCTTCTCAAAAATACTCCGCTGCAACACCTTCAATGCCGCACACACGGAGTATAAATCAAATCCAAACCCAAAATAAATTTTCCAGACCACACCAAATAGCGCCCTTCACTTCCCGCACAGTTCCTCAGGCCACACAGAATGCACGTTCTCCACATCCCGCAGTCCTCAGCTACAGAAAATGCACGCTCTCCACGTCCCGCTGTTCCTCAAACTACAGAGAACGCGCAGCCTTTACATTCCGCAGTTTTCAGACTACAGAAAATGCCCCTCCACGTCCCGCTGTTTTCGGCCTACGGAGAATGCGGCCCGTCCGCATTCTCCCAAACATGACTTAGTTATACTTAGCCTGCGTACTTTGCAGGCTTAGTATAACTTCATGTTTTATTCACCAGACACAATATAATAATAAATCGGCTGCCCGCCATACTGAAGTTCAATATCGCAGTCCGGATATTTTTCTTCTACTTTTGCACGCAGATTTCCCGCGTCCTCCTCGGTGATCTCGGAACCGTAATAAATACTGATCAGTTCCATTTCATCAGACATCATCTCGTCGATCATGTTCAAAGTCACTTCCGAGATAGCCGTTCCCACGGAAAGAATACCAGAATCACCGATTCCCATAAAATCGCCCTGTTTGATCTCCTTACCGTCGATACTTGTATCTCTGACTGCATAGGTAACCTGACCTGTAGATACCCTCTTGATCTCCGCAGTCATAGTCTCCGCATTTTCATCCACCGACAGATCGGGTACATAATTAATGATCGCTGTGATACCCTGCGGCACCGTTTTCGTAGGAATTACGATGATTTTCTTGTCTTTTACAAGAGACTGTGCCTGGTTTGCTGCCAGAATGATGTTCTTATTGTTAGGAAGGATAAAAATATGATCCGCGTTCACCTGGTCAATGGCGTTGAGCATATCTTCCGTACTTGGATTCATAGTCTGTCCGCCCTCGATCATATAATCCACACCCAGTCCTTTGAAGATCTCATTGATGCCTTCTCCGACAGATACCGCAATAAATCCTACATCCTTTCTGGGCTGAGGCTCTTCCGGCTGGTTCTTCGCCGCCTGAGCTTCCTTCTGGGACATCTTAAAAAGCTTCTCCTGATGTTCCAGACGCATATTGTCAATCTTCATATTAGAAAGCGCACCGTATTTTAACGCTTTCTGAATCGCAAGACCGGGATCGTTGGTATGTACATGTACCTTTACCACGTCCTCGTCTGCCACAACGACGATGGAATCACCGATAGATTCCAGATAAGCCTTAAAATCCATCTCTGCCTTGATGTTAAACACTTTATTTAACATAATGATAAATTCCGTGCAGTAACCGAATTTAATATCCGCATTGGCCTGTGCCTCCAGACTGCCGCCAACCGGTTTGACACCGGAATGAGACATGCCCGCCTCATTGAGTGTCAGATCAATTTCTTTGCCCAAAAACGCGTCATATGCACCCTTTAACACCTGCATAAGGCCTTGACCGCCAGAGTCAACAACCCCGGCCTGCTTTAACACAGGCAGCATCTCAGGAGTCTGTTCCAGAACTTCATCCGCATGTGCAATGACCTGCGCCATAAAATCTGCCATATCTTCTGTTCCGCTGTCGGCCAGTTCCCGCGCTTTCATCGCGGCACCTTTGGCAACGGTCAGAATCGTACCTTCCTTGGGCTTCATAACTGCCTTGTAAGCCGTCTCCACAGCTTTCTCGAAGGCTGTGGCAAGCACAGGGATTGTAATCTCGTCATATTCTTTGACACCCTTGGTAAAACCACGGAACAGCTGGGACAGGATCACGCCTGAATTACCTCTGGCACCACGCAGGGATCCGGAAGAGATCGCCTTACAGAGAGACTGCATGTCAATATCTCCCATATCGTGAAGGGAAACCACTTCTCTTGCGGCAGACATAATCGTCAATGTCATATTCGTACCGGTATCACCGTCCGGCACAGGGAAAACATTTAACTCATTGATCCATTCTTTTTTACTCTCAAGATTCTTTGCTCCGGCCAGGAACAGTTTCGCCATCATCCCGGCATCAATCGTATTTGAAACCACTTCAATGTCCTCCCTCAGTCAATCACTTTCACACCTTCAACATAGATGTTTATTTTTTCTATTTCAATACCGGTAAACTCTTCCACCTTATATTTCACACTGCTGATCAGATTGTCCGCCACCGCCAGAATGCTCACGCCGTAGGAGACAATAATATGAAAATTAAGCGTAAGCTTATTGTTGTTCAAAAGTACCTGAATGCCCCGCGTCATACTGTCCATCTTAAGTAATCTGACAAGCCCGTCTTTCACGCTCATGCCCGCCATGCCTACCACGCCGAAGCATTCCATCGCTACCGTACCGGCATACTGCGCAACGACTTCCTGATCGATCGAAATATTCCCCATATGTGTGTCCATTGAAGAAACTTTCATAAGTTACCTCCTTATTATTCTGAATATACATTGATATTATAACCCGATACCATAAAAAATGAAACAAAAAATATCCAAATTTTACCGTCATCGCATTTCCCGCAGGAACAGCCCAAGAAATTATGTCCAAAATATGTAATTTTTGCTTGCATTCTGATCTGCTTTCTGATATTATACAAATGTTGTGTGAGCGATAGGCTCAAGCAGAAGCTCCCCGTGGAGCAAAAATAAGAATCGATTGTATCGTTGGGAGGTGCAAAGATGGCTAAATGTGATATTTGTGGTAAGGGCGCTCATTTCGGTAATAACGTAAGCCATTCTCATAGAAGATCTAACAGAATTTGGAATTCTAATGTTAAGAGCGTTATGTGCAAGGTAAAGGGTGCCAATAAGAAGTTACATGTTTGTACACGCTGCTTAAGATCCGGCAAAGTCGAGAGAGCTTAAGTTACGAATCAGTGGAGAATAATGTAAGATTAAAAGAGCTTGTTTTTAAACAGGCTCTTTTGTAGTATAAGAAAGCGCTCCATTACTTACGGTTCATAAAACAATTTCCGTAAACGGCCCTTCTTCTCTTTTCAAATATGTGCGCACAATCCCCGAAAAGTTTTATGCCTGTTTAAATCCTTCATAATCCCCTTTCAGATCTTCGTACTCTCTGTTGATGCTCTGGATGACATCCTTATCTCCCGCCAGATTATCAGGATGGAAAATTTTGATCAGATCTTTGTAGCGTTTCTTTAAGGCAAGCGGATTTCTGACACCCTGAAAGAAAACGGACACATCCAGGCCGCCGTCATAAACAGAACGCTCACCGAGCAGTTCCTTCTCTGCCGCAAGCCTGGCCCACTCTTTGTCCAGACGTCTGCGGTCGATGTCCAGCTGACTGAAGCCGCTCTGCAGGATCTCCATCTTCTTCTCAAAGAACTGGTTGTCCTCTTTCAGACGCTGCTTCTCCCCCGCAATCTTACGGCTTAACTGCTTCATTTCATCCCGAAACTGCTCCTTTTCTTTCTGAAACTGTTCCTGCATACGTTCCAGTTCCTTTGCCGCAGTCACGAGACGTATATTCTCACGAAAAAGCCAGGATTTCAGTTCATGCAGTTCTTCCTCGCTTCCGTTTGCCAGTATTTCTTCCATAACCTCAGTCTTATTTTCCATAGATAAACCTCTGACATACCGCTCTATGTCAATCACAACAAAAAAAATTATAACCGATCAACAGTAACAGGGCAATCAAAACAAGACCGACAAAGCGATTGACCAAAAAGAGCATAAACAGCATTCCAACTGCCATGCAAAACGCTGCAAGACCAATCAATTTTTTCATATACTATCCCTGCCTATGCTTCTTTGTATAGTATATGACCGTCCCGGCTGAATTGCTCCTGTTTTAAAGCTGATTTCTTATCATCTGACATAATTCAAATATAATTCAAACATAACTGCCTGCAATTTCTCAAAACTCAGGCTTCCTCCTCCGGAAACGCAATGTCTACAGCCTTGTCATCTTCGATCATTTCTTCCTTGGGGGCCGTAAATTTATCCACAATATCCGGGATCATATCCAGAACCTTTGTAACAGTATCCTGGTTCTTGACATTGACAAGCTTCGTGGATCCGTTCTTGATTACCAGAACCGCGCTGGGTGACATCTTGGCCGTAAAGCCGCCGGCACCGCCGTTCTTCTTATCCCCGGCATTTGCTCCCGCACCCACGCCGAAACTGACATCTACAAGGGGAAGGATGATCGTATCCCCGATCTGTGTTGCGTCTCCCACAACTGTCTTCGTACCGATTACGGCATTCATCCCCTTCATCAATGATTCAATCACACCGGTAAAATTATTCTCTGCCATTTACACAGCCTCCTTTTTTAATAGCCTGATCAATTTTCTGACATCTTTATTCAAATAGACCCGTACCGCCACTCTTAAAAATGTGAATGCCCTGATCCTGCCCCGGACATACAGTTCACCCTCAACATGTGTCCGTCCGCTCTCAAAATCCCCGACAATCCTTATATGCTGTCCGATCACCGGATAAAGCATACCGTACAAGGCAAAAATCTCACCCAGCGCAGCAGGATCTTCCATTCCCACCACCAGATCTGCCTCGAATTTATCCGGCTTTACTTTCCGCATTACATAACCGATCTCGTTCTTACACAGGCGAAAAGACTGCTGAAAAGGCTCGCCTGTCAATACTTCACGATAATACTGTATATTATCCAACGTAGATTTTATTTTATCACACAAATTACGGATTGTGTACTGTATATTTTCAAAGAATTCTTTTATTTTCTGCAGGATACTTTTGATTTTCTCTATAAATGCTTTAACCTTTTCGAAGATGGAAAGACTGTCTTTCCGGCTGCTGTCCTCTTCCTCACCGGCTTCATTTTCACACTTCTCCGGACTGGCCTCTTCTTCACCGTCAGTTCCGGACTCTGGTGATTTCTCACCGGGATTTGCCGGTTCGGAATGTATCTCATCCTCCAATGCCCTGTCAGGCAAAGCATCCTCTTCTTGTACATCATCTCCGATGTTCTTTTTTTTCTTCCCGCTGCTCTTCTCTTTCTTCGGAAACCTGAAAAGCGTAATCACCATTATTCTTACGCGGAGAATTACATCAGCCGGATAACGGATCAGGATATTGATCAGATGCAGAAACCACGTAAGCTTCACAGTAACCTCTACCGGCGGTTTCCCCTCACCCGCTTCTCTGACCACCCTGATGCGGTACCGCAGCGGCACAAAGAGGGCACACAGAACTGCAAACAGCACGATTCCCAGAATGCACAGCAGGATAATTCCTATTATTTTTAAAATAAGTAAGATAATATGTAACATACGTTTTACGAATGCTTCCTTTTTTTGATCCGGCCTGCCGCTTATGACGACGCGCCTTATTTGTGGTATAGGAAATTTTCCGCTTATTCGAGTTCGCGAAGCGAATCTCGCAAAGTTATTTGCGAAGCAAATTACTTTTGGTATAGGAAATTTTCCGCTCATTCGAGTTCGCGAAGCGAATCTCGTAAAGTTATTTGCGAAGCAAATTACTTTTTGGCTGGCAGTCCGGAAAAAGATACGCGACCAGATCAGCCTGTCCCGTTGCCTGCAGCGCTTCTTCGGCAATTCTGCAGACCAGTCCGGCTGCTTCCTCCTGTCCCGCAGCTATTCCAATGATACAGGGCGGATTTTCTTTATAATAATATTGCTGCAGCATCAGGCTGTGATAAATCTCAAGCTGACGGTTCTGCCGTGCATACGCAATCACATAGACGGCCGGCTGCTTCTTGTATTTCTTCAGTTTTTTTATAACCTTACCGGGCTTTTTAACAGTATCCCCGATATAGAGATTTTTATAAAATTCCATCATATCATCCGTCCAAACACGGTTCTGAAAAAAATCTGTTTCTGTTCCTGCGGACATTTTAACACATTTTCCCTAAAATAAAAAGGTTACAGTTTACGCCATGTGTAAGTTTCCCGATGTATTGACACATAATCCGTAAAAGTTTTATACTATTATCAGACAATTACAATCAGTCAGCGGTTGTTGTCGCCTTACTGTAAAAAATACAGGCAAAACAAAAAGGGGGAATTCAAATGAAAAATGTTGCACGTATGGCGCTTGAAAACGGCATGGTGATCGGAGAAGATGTGTACAGTTATAAAAACAAGCTGCTCTATCCGAAGGAGACAGTGATTGATGACACTGTCATTGCAAGACTGGCCCGCTATTCTATCATGTGCGTCGCAGTCATGGAGGAAATTGACTATGCCACCACACATTTTGAAAAAGTTCGTCTGAGCCCCGAATTCAAATCCTTCGAGCACACCTACAATAACTGTATGGCTATCTACCGCAAGATGATGCGCGGTTTTGTAGAACAGGGCAAACCGGTAAAGATGAGCAGCCTTATGGATCTTTATGTGAAAATATCTTCCCGGGCGCGCAGTGGCGAACAGCTGCTCGATTTTCTCTATAATCTGCTCCCCGGAGAAGATGAGATGACCTATGCCCACTGTCTGAATTCAGCGCTGATCGCAGGTGTTTTCGGCACATGGCTGAATCTTCCGGAAGAAGAGATCATGCTTTTGATCCAGTGCGGCTTTTATTATGATATCGGCAAACTGAAACTGCCCATGGATCTGTTGTGGAAATCAGGGAAATTGACAGATCTGGAATTTACGAAACTGAAGACTCATACGATGCTCGCTTTTGATATGCTTAAGGATCAGGATATGGATGAACATGTGTTGAAGGCTGCTCTGATGCACCACGAACGCTGTGACGGGTCCGGTTATCCATCCAGACTGCGTTCTGACAAGATTGATATGTATGCGAAATATATCGCGATCATAGACGCTTATGAGGCAATGACCTCAGCAAGAACATACCGGATGCCGTTAAATCCGTTCCAGGTGATCGCCAATTTCGAAAAAGACGGTTATATCAAATTTGACGAATCGATCCTGAAGCCGATTCTGTCCCATATCGCCGCAACGCAGCTGGGATTCAATGTCCGCCTGACGAACGATGTGGAAGCAGAGATCATACAGATCAATCCCGGCTGCCTTACAAGACCGCTTCTGCGGGCCGGCGAAGAAGAAATCGATCTTTCAAAAGAACCGGACCTTGATATCGCCGCGATCTATTGACCTTCAAAGCATCACAAGTGCGGCTCTATGATTTGAACCACATTTCACGCTTTTTGAAATCCAGATAGCTGTTATAAGCCTGCTCCAGAATCTGCTTCTCATTGGGGAATTTCAGCAGATGATAGGCCTCATGATATTTATAATATCCGGAGTCCGTGAAATATTCCTCCCTCTGGGGCTTGCTGTAATAGCTGTCTGCCATCATCAGATACCAGTGCACGTCTTTGGATACGACGTCTTCTGGCACACTGAAAGTATACTGGCTTTTGCCGATGTACTTCATGACGGTGGCCTGTACGCCGGATTCCTCATAAACTTCCCGAAGCGCCGTATCCGTGCGGGATTCCCCCTCTTCCATTGTTCCCTTGGGCAGAACCCATCCCTCGTATTTATTATGAAAATGTTTATACAGCACGAGTATTTTTCCACGGAAAATAACGACTCCGCCGCAGCTTACCGCTTCTATCATGTCTTCTCCTCTTTCTTTACAAGCCAAAGTATGCGTTAAAAATCCTTTTGGCGATAGGCACCGCATAATCACCGCCGGACCCGGCTCCCTCGATAATGATGGTTACACATACCTGTGGGTCTTCTGCCGGGGCAAATCCTGTAAACCAGGCATGGGAATCTGTCTTTACACTGTTAAATTCTGCAGAACCGGTCTTTCCTGCCGCGGTGTAGGACAGTCCGGACAATTTTGTGCCGGTACCGCTCTCCACCACTTCCTGCATCAATACGGTCAGCGCCGCCGCTTCCTCTTCGGACATCAGTTTTTTGTAAGTTACCGGATGAAACTGCCTGACCACCGTATTCTCATTATTTTTCACATAATCTACCATATATGGCTTCATAAGCACTCCCTTGTTGGCAATGGCACAGGTGATCATATTCAAATGCAGCGGCGTGATCTGGGTCGTACCCTGACCGATAGCAGCCTGTAACACATCAGAATCGGAAGTGTTTTCATCTATCACGAGACGGCTTTTATTATAGGCAAAGGCTGCCGGCAGTTCTTCGTTAAACAGCAATTCATCAAGCGTATTCCCGAACCGGTTTCGGTCCAGCTGCATTCCGATGTTGGCAAAAGAGGCATTACAGGACTTGGCAAAGGATTTGGTAAAATCCTCATGTCCGTGTACCGAACCGTGATAACAGTTGATCGTATCCTGACCGGAGGTGAACCTTCCGCTGCACTGATACGTATATTGGCTGTATGTTTCCGGGTTTTCGCGAATATATTCCAACGCGGTCACAATTTTAAAGGTGGATCCCGGAGGATACAGCCCCTGTGTGGCACGGTTTAAGAGCACAGTACTTTCCTTGTCTTCCAGGAGATCTTTCCAGATCACATCAATCTCATTCGGATCAAAATCCGGTTTGGAGACCATGGCGATAATCTTGCCGGTGGAAGGCTCGGAGACAATGATCGCCCCCTTATATATACCGAGAGATTTGAAAGCCACCTCCTGGACATCCACATCCAGCGTAGTGACCACACTGTCCCCCGGATATTTATTTCCGGCCACTTCGCTGGCTACTTTATCCGCCAGTTTTGCATTGGAATTGATCAGATAATAATTGCTGAGGGACTCTATGCCGTATTTTCCGTTGGAAGCATACCCTACGGCATGGGCAAAGAGATTTTCATAAGGATAAACTCTGGTCTCCTTGTCGTTTTCATCCGTCTGCGTCTCGGCAAGCACCTGTCCGCCTGCGGCATAAATCGTTCCCCTCCTGTTCTGGGCCGTCAGCAGTTCCTGCCTGCCGTTATAACTGTTGTTGATCAGCTCCTGCTTATGGGTGGCGGCATAATAGCATGTATAGCCCATCATACACAGAAACACGCCCACAAAAAGATAAGTAACTGCCAGGATCTGCCTATTCCGTTTCTTCTTTGAATTCTTCCTGCCTGATGGCTCTATCTTCCCGCGGGATGGTTTTATATTCTGTTCTTCTTCGTCTCTTCTTCTTTTTGACACGTTTTTCTCCTTCTTCCTGCCTGATGATATACAATCCTTCTATGATAAAAAACATCACCAGCGTGGTCAGCACCGAACTTCCGCCATAACTTATGAACGGAAGTGTTACTCCGGTCATGGGAATGAATTTCGTACCGCCGCCCACGGTCAGGAATACCTGAAAAATATAAGTCACGCCCAGCCCGAAAGCGATCAGACGGTAAAACCTGTCCTGCAGGCGCATGGATATATTCATAAACATAATGAAACAGCTGATGCAGATCAGAATCATGCACATGGAAAAGGAAATACCCAGTTCCTCCGCCACTGCGGAGAAAACAAAATCCGCCTCCACAAAAGGAATGGAATCCGGCGTACCGCGGAACAGCCCTAGACCAAACCATCCGCCGCTGCCGATGGCAAAAAGCGACTGGGTAATCTGATAACCCGCATCGTCAATGCAGCTGAAAGGATCCTTCCACGCCTGCACGCGTACCTGCACATGGGTAAAAAAATGGTATGCCAGCACCGCCGCGCCGCAGCCTCCTGCACCGCCGATCAGCAGGTAGGCCCACTGATTCGTAGCGATAAAAACCATCAGTACATAGACAATAAAAAAAATCAAAGCGCTGCCCAGGTCTCTGGATGCCACCAGAATCAATACATGAATACCTGCCAGCACCGCTGTCAGCATAACCCGGAGCAGATCATGGGACTCATACAGCGCACTGGCCAGAAAGAAGACAAATATGATCTTCACAAATTCCGACGGCTGGAAAGTCACACCGGCTACAGAATAAGAAATCTTGGAGCCGTAGGTCACGGAACCGAGAATCAGCACAACGCCAAGCGCCACAATACCTGATGCAGCATAAACCCAGGTAAGTGTTTTAAGAAATTTCAGTTTATGGATAAAATAAGGGATCACCATGCCTGCTATGATAGAGACTGTGACGATCACAAACTGTTTGATCGCTTTTTCAAAAGAAAGCCTGCTCAGGATCACAAAACCGATGCTGAGGAGCATACACATATTATTAATGATCAGCCGGTTTCCTTTCGGATAGACCATGCGGAACAAAACGACCGTACCGAACAGAAGAATCTGCTGCAGAATATAAAACAGCAGGTATTCCAGTTTTCCCGTCTCGAAGCAAATCACAAGAAAACATGAAAAATGCACCAGAAACATCAGCAGGTTCTGGCGGATATAACTACCGCGTCTCTTTTCCTCATCCTGAAAACGGAATACCAAGAAACATTCTAATGTATATAATGCGATAAATAACGTAATAAAATACTTGGAAAGCTCTGTGATATATAATTCCATAAACGGTTACTCCACGCCTCTTTTCCAATGTCCTGCTGTAAATGCCTCAAAGGGGAAATCACCGCCTGAAAGGATCTGTCTGCACACTTCGGCTGATTCCACAGTAAAGTCATAACGCCTTACGTCCGCGCCGGATTTGTTTACTCCTGTTTCCTGTCCGTGCAGAGAATAGGGAACCGAATTGTAAATGATATTATAGCAGTGAATACAGTTTACCGCTACAGGAAATGCCGTCCCGTAACGGTCTCTTAGCCGTATATCTCCGGAATCTGCCGCGTTCCTTTGCGCATTTTTCCCCACAGACAGATCCTCGCTGCATCGGCCTGCAGTTTTCCTGATACAGTTTGCCGTAACCATCATCGGAATCCGGCTGTAAACCACCAGGGACGCTGTTAACCCGATTTCGTGCCCGCCCCGCACAAGTCTGCCCGTCTCTTTTCGGTTCAACTCATAGGGAATCGTATATTCTCTGCAATAGTCTGCCCAGAAAAGCAGACTTTGGACATTGTAACAGTATAATCCCGCATCAGGTACAAAAAGATATCTCCCGTCCAGATTTCTGACATAAGACACTTCCTCCAGATTCCGGACCAGCATACCCTGAATGCCGGTGTTTATACCTTCTCCGGACAGCCTGTCAGTAAGCTTCTGCAGATAGCTGTGATCTCTTGCTCTGAGCACATAAGGAAGCGCCAGATAATATTCCCGGTTATTGTGATTTTTCATGTATTCCCGAATCTGTTCATACTGTCCGAGATACAGGTCGCTCTCTATATAAATACGCCGACAGGGGTACTCCGCCACAGCATACAGCTGATCACATGTCGATACCACAATATCTTTGAGGCATGTTCTTTCTCCTCTTTTCAATTCCGGCAAAGAACTGTTCACAGAATCCCCTGTAAGATATTCTGCAGATGCATGACGAACGTTACTTATTTCCGGCATTTCTTTGACCGACCGGGTCAGTCTTGGATCTTTCAAGATTTCTGTTATATTCCTCCCGGATGACAAACCGTATCTGCGTATAACTTTTTGCTCATAGGCCAGAACGCCTCTGCGCCGCAGTTCATTAAGAGCCCGCACAGGAAGAAACACGTCCCCCGCCAGATCGGCAGTACAGTCCTGTACCGTGACACAGGATTGTCCGGTTTTCATCATCTGTCTGCAAACATCTTCAGCCTGCAGAGGTGCTTTCTGCGCCGGTTCCGGTATGTCGCCGTACACATCCGCAGTCTCCTCCTGCCCTGTGACAATAAGGTGTGCCGGTTCTCCCGTCTTAAGCGTTACATGCATTGTTACCGGCTGCCTGTCCGGTTCTTTGATACAGGAAGCTCTCAACCGGGCAAGCAAAGCCTCGTCACTGCCCGTATAGCTGGGCTTTTGCAAAGTAATCATCTCTCTGCCGTTATGTCTCTCATAATATCCGGTCTGGATCTCACTGCGGATATACAGACTGCGGAGCCGGTCCATATCTTCTTTCTCTACCTGGTAGTTCTCTCTGCCGGACGCAAGATACAGATCAATATATTTGCGGTACAACGCTGTGACACCGGCAGTATATTCGGCACGTTTCATGCGTCCTTCTATCTTAAAAGAGTCGATGCCCGCTTCCATCAGCTGCGGAAGGAAAGATAAAGTGCACATATCTTTGAGACTTAAAGGATAGGACACGCCGGCAGGTTTGTCTGTTCCCGCTTCTATCTGATAAGGAAGCCTGCAAGGCTGGGCACATCTGCCACGATTGCCGCTCCTGCCTCCCAGGATGCTGCTGAACAGACACTGCCCCGAATAACAGTAACACATTGCGCCGTGAACAAAGCATTCAACCTCCATGCCTGTCTCTTCTTTAAGCTTTCGTATCTCGTCCAGCGAAAGCTCCCTTGCCGGCACAACACGCTCCACCCCCAGCTCTTTCAGAAAAGAACTGCCGCCGGGGCCGGTCAGGGTCATCTGTGTGCTGGCATGGAGTGCAAGTTCCGGGAAAAAATTCCGAATGTAATATAGAACCCCCAGGTCCTGCACAATAACACCGTCTAATCCTGCTTCGTAAAAGGGGCTCAGATAATCATACAACCCTTCCAGTTCTGCGTCTTTCACAAGCGTATTGACAGTGAGATATATTTTCTTTCCCATAAAATGGGCTGTATGGATCCCACGGCAGATTTCTTCCGTGGTAAAATTCTGTGCATATGCTCTGGCGCCGTATTTCTCTCCACCCAGATATACTGCATCCGCACCGGCATTTACAGCCGCCAGAAACGCCTCGTAATTTCCTGCCGGCGCAAGTAATTCCACTTTTCTGTTCATATTAACCATTACCAAATTTCGTGTATTTTGATTTTCATTAACCGGACCGGAAAGACATTTTACTATCGGCCGCGCGGCAGGTTTGCTTTAGCGGCAGCATTCCTGCTGCGGGGCTGTGCATAAAAAGCCCTGTAGATTTCTCTGACAGGGCCATGATTCCTACTTTTTCAGTTCCTTTAACTCTGTTTCCAGGCGAACGATCTTCTTGGCATTTTCGTTTGCCTCACTTTGAAGCATACGGACATTCTTCTCTGTATTCTCAAGCTTGATTTGAGATGCGATCAGTTCATGCTTCAGGTCATACATCTCTTTTTCTTTCGTCTGAATTTCTTCCTCCAACAGACTGATCTGTTTCTTGGCTTTAAAATAATCGTCTGCTATATTAAGCTGCATCAGGACGTTCTGTGTATCCATGGACTGCCTTTTAAAACTGTCAACCTTATTATATTCGGCCACCTTATTATTTATATAAGAAGCAACCTTCTGTAAATACTCTTCACTCTCGTAGCCGCTCAATGTAAATACTTTACCGGCGATGATTACTTCTGTATCTGTTTTTGTTGACATATGGCGTTCCTCCCACACAAAATATGCCGCCTAATATATACGTTAAATACAATATCTATTATATATAGCTTAAGACGGAATTTCAAGCTTTTTTTGGCGTCATACATAATTAGATTTATAATTTAGTTCAGGCTTTCATATCAAAAAATGTTCCTTTTATAACATTGCACCTGAAAAGTTGTTATATAAATCGGGATATGCGCCGATATATAAAACATAAAAGTGTATGATCAATGTAACAGCGAATACAACGAAACTGTTACCGGTAAACAAAACTTATAGATACAGGAAACGGATTTCCTATTTATGTTCACGGACAGGACTCTCTATAAGGGCTAATTTTAGTTCATATGATTCTTTCGACCCGATTCAGATTGAATTACGTGCCATGTCCTGTAACGATCTTCCGGGTCTGTCATGACCGCTCCTCTGAACATCAGAACATAAACCGAAGTCTGCAGTAAAACCCTGATCAAGTCAGCATCTGACAAAAATGACAGCATAAGAAAGGCAAGGTATTGATATGGGTATGACAGTCGGAACACGTAATAATGTAACAACAATAGAATTCACAAACAAGGACGGTTCACTGGCCGGCACGCTCACCGTCTCCACCCCGCGCAAAAACAACAGTACAAAGAAAACCTCCAAGTCAAACCAGAAAAAGCGCAAGAAACTGCAGTACAATTCCAAACGGCTCTCCAATCAGATTATGCAGTCGAAGACATCCGTAAGCGCCAAGCAGCTTACCACGAAAACAAAATTCCAGATCATTGACCTGCGCAGAAAATTAAGCAGCGGCGACTATAATTATGTGGAAGTCCACAATGCGTTAAAACATGCAGAAAAGATCGCAAGAGTGGCCAAAAAGCGTCTGAAAAATCTTCAGCAGGAGGAAAATATAGAAAAGCTCAACCGCATGACCGATGCTGAAGATATGGAGTTACAACGCGAGGATGAAGATCAGGAATTCATCGACACCACTGCCATGAGCGAGGAAGAACTGAAAAAGCTTGCACAGGAACTTCAGGAAGAGATGGAGCGGATCGAAGACGAACTGGAAGAAGCCATGAACGCCGAAGATCTCATGGAACAATTCGTACAGGGCGGCAGTCATGAGATGGAGCCGAATGACCTGGAGCTTTTAAAGAAAAAACATCGCGCCGATGAACTGCGCGATATTATGAAAGCAGATATGGAATACCTGAAAGCCCTCTTTGACCAGTACGCACGGGAAAAACAGGAAGCTGAGAGCGGCATGAGCAGTCTCAATGATTCTTCCGACTCCTCCGGCCAGATCAGCGGTGTTATGCTGGAACTGGGCGGCGTAGATATTCCCGTGGAAGCTTCCACTGCACCGTTGGAAGTGGCCGGTGCAGTCGTAGATGCGATGGCATAATTTTTAAGTATCCGTCGGCGGCAGTTCCAGCCCCAGATGGTGATAAGCCAGATCCGTCACTACTCTGCCCCTGGGCGTCCTGTTTATGAGACCGTTTTTGATCAGATATGGCTCATAGACATCCTCAATGGTGCCGGCGTCCTCTCCTATAGCCGCCGCAAGCGTATCCAGCCCCACCGGACCGCCGCTGAACTTATCAATCATGGTACACAGAATGTTCCTGTCGATATGATCCAGACCCATTTTGTCCACATCCATCAGATCCAAAGCGATGTCGGCAACCTCTTTCGTGATAATACCTTCATATTTTACCTGTGCAAAGTCACGGACTCTTTTCAGAATACGATTTGCAAGCCGCGGTGTACCGCGGCTTCTTCTTGCCAGTTCCAGAGCGCCCGCCTCGTCAATCTCAACTCCCAGAATGACAGCCGAATGCCGGATAATCAGCTTCAATTCCTCTACGGAATAAAATTCCAGACGGTGAATCACGCCGAATCTGTCCCGAAGCGGCGCCGTCAGAAGGCCGGCTCTGGTAGTCGCCCCCACCAATGTGAAATGAGGAAGATCAAGACGAATGGAACGGGCTGATGCCCCCTTTCCGATCATAATATCAATCGCGTAGTCCTCCATTGCCGGATAAAGTACCTCTTCTACCTGGCGGTTGAGCCTGTGTATCTCATCCACAAAAAGAAGGTCGCCTTCCTGCAGATTATTCAAAATGGCCGCCATTTCTCCCGGCTTCTCGATCGCCGGTCCGCTGGTCACCTTCATATGTACGCCCATCTCATTGGCAATAATACCTGCAAGGGTTGTCTTGCCCAGGCCCGGAGGCCCGTAAAAGAGCACATGATCCAGCGCATCATTACGCTGCTTCGCCGCCTCGATATATACCTTGAGATTTTCCTTGATCTTTGATTGACCAATATAGTCATTCAGTGTCTGAGGACGAAGCGAGCCTTCGATCTTCACATCCTCTTCTATTAAATTTGTCTCGATCATTCTGTTGCCCATCGGTATTGTATCCTTTTAATGTAATATTTTTATATAAACAATTCAGCCATGTAAAAATCCATGTATGGTAGATTTTCTTCCTGCATCAAAACATGTGCTTCAGGGCTGCTTTCAAGATGCTTTCGACCGTCGTATCTTCTGTTATTTCCACCTTCTTCACGGCGGCGGCGGCATCGGAAGGAGCATACCCCAGCGCAGTCAGCGCCTCAATGGCTTCTTTCTTCATGACATTATCCGTTCCTGTTTTGCCGGAAGATTTTGGTATCCCGGCTGCCTCCTGCACACCGAATCCGTGCAGAGTATCTTCCAGAGAAATCTTATCCCGCAGATCAAGAATCACCCGCTCGGCGGTCTTGTTACCTACGCCGGGAGCCTTGGCAATCGCCTTCGCATCGCCTGCCATAATGGCAAATCGCAGAGCATCTGCGTTCATCACGGACAGAATTGCAAGCCCTCCCTTGGGCCCGATGCCGTTAACTGTGATCAGCTTCTTAAAAATTTCCAGATCATCTCTGCTCAGAAAGCCATACAGTGAAAAAGCATCTTCCCTGACCAGCGTATAAGTATAGACTTTAACCTCACTCCCAAGTCCCGGCAGAAGTTCCGCCGTGGTGGTAGATACTTTCACATTATAGCCGATGCCCGATGCTTCCACAACGATATTATCTTCTGTTATTTCTTCCAGTGTTCCTTTTATATATGCATACATAACTTATGATTCCTTCCGTTTTACATGTTTAACTCCATTTCTGCGCTGCTTTTTGCGCATAAATGAGTTTGTGGCAAGCAGCGCGCAGACACAAATCTCGCGATTGAAAATTTTAATTT